>VBFM01000237.1:0-10886 GCA_005882595.1 Chloroflexota bacterium | reverse complement strand
TTGGGCACGTCCACCAGGTACTCACCAACGATGGACTCGATTTCCTGCGTGACAGACGCGGGGTAGGTATAGGGTCGTTCGGGATTCTTGGTCGAGGGAGTCAGGAAGCATCCCACCTGGATACCATTGACCGGTTTGGGGGGATAGGTCTGCGGGACACCCACCGTAATCACTTTTTTGCCTGCTCGCGACAGCACATCCCAGACGCGATCAGTTTTGACGGAATTGGAATTAGCCAGCGTATTTTTCTCATACGAATAATCGCCGCGATTGCGAAAGCCATAAAACCCCAACGTGCCAGGGTCCTTGCTGGACATCATCGAACTCCACGCGGGTACGGTGATGGCGGGAATACAGCTCTCGAGTTTGCCCCAGGTACCGTGATCCACGACCCGTTTGAAGTTTGGCAACTCCTCGCGCCATTGTTCAAACACGAGTTCGGGCGGAGCACAGTCAAGGCCAATCACCAGCACCTTTTTTCTCCGATTCATGAACATTTACCTTTCCAGATACGTTTGTGTTTTCATCACTCACTGGTTCGTGTTTCAGTTCGCCTATAATCCATTGATGGTGAACCAGCCTGCGTTTTACTGATCTATTGCTTTTACGAGCATTACATCGTAAAAGAAGAAATACATTGTTTCTCTACATACAACTCCGGCGTTTTATACACAAGGTTGTTCATAGCGATAGTGAGCATATCATCTTCAATGGGCGAACGATGTTATCAAGAAGTGAAGATGTGGTTACAAAAATGCGTGCTCTGTTATGCTTACTTAACCGTCTATTAAGCTTACTTGCCTCGAAAGACGTGATATTCGTGTCCCCCTGCATCTTAACCTCTTTCATTTATTGTAACGATTGTTGCATTTTCCTGCAAAGATAGCAGTAAAAATGGGCTATGACAAAAGGGCTTGCAACATTCGTCACAACAAGCAGGCAATAAGCCTTTCCCCAATTTCAGTCAGTGTGCGCGTTTACTCATCACAACTACATCAATGCCCACTTGATGTTCAATCTGTTACCTTTCTCACCAGGAATTTGTAAGAAATCTTATAGCAATCAAGCGTCAGTTCGGAGTATAGTTAGTTATGCAAGTACAACCTATGTCTAGGAATAAGTGTTCACTGGATAGATAGGCATTGTAAGAAAGGAACAACCAGGTGTCAAATAGTAAGAAAGTGCGTGTAGCTATTGTAGGCGTTGGCAACTGCGCCAGTTCACTGGTGCAGGGTGTACAATACTACCGGAATGCTCAGCCCGACGATTTCGTCCCCGGCTTGATGCATGTGAATCTCGGCGGCTATCATATCAGCGATATCGAGTTCTCCGCCGCTATTGATATTGATCAGAATAAAGTGGGGAATGACCTGAGTGAGGCGATCTTCGCGGCCCCCAATAATACCTACAAGTTCTCTGATGTACCGCATCTCGGCGCAAAGGTGTATGCAAATACCTCTCGCGCGTCATCACTAAATCGAGTGCATCAACCGATGATATCGTGAAAATCCTCCAGGATACCGGTACCGATGTGGTGATTAACTACCTGCCTGTTGGCTCTGAGACGGCGACGAAATGGTATGTCGAGCAGATCATCCAGGCCAAGGTAGGCTTTGTGAATTGTATTCCGGTGTTTATCGCACGCGAACATTACTGGCAGGAGCGCTTCAAAGAAGCCAATTTGCCGATGATCGGCGACGATATCAAGAGCCAGGTGGGAGCCACAATTGTGCACCGCATGCTGGCACGTCTCTTCCGCGAGCGTGGCGTGCGCCTGGAACGCACGATGCAGCTGAACGTCGGCGGCAATACCGATTTCTACAATATGCTGGAGCGCGAGCGCCTGGAGTCGAAGAAGATCAGCAAGACCAACGCGGTGACAAGCCAGTTGGACTACGAACTGGGCGAAAAGAATGTGCATATCGGGCCATCAGACTACGTGGAGTGGCTGTCTGACCGCAAATGGGCCTACATCCGCCTGGAAGGGCGCACCTTTGGCGATGTGCCTTTGAACGTAGAGCTGAAGCTGGAGGTATGGGATTCACCCAACTCAGCAGGTGTAGTGATCGACGCGGTACGCATGGTGAAACTGGCAATGGATCGCGGTATTAGCGGCACGCTGGAAGGACCAAGCGCGTACCTGATGAAGTCTCCACCCATCCAGCACCACGACGATATCGCGCGTGAAATGACCGAAGCCTTCATTCAAGAAGAAGTGGTCAAAACGCCCAAGGAGCCAGAGGTACTCGACCCAACCAACGGCTATAAGGCAGAAGTCCCGGCTGAATAACGATATCATGAGAAGCACATCCAGGCTGTCCTTTTAGGACAGCCTGGATGTGCTTCTCATATTAATATTGCACGGCTGGCTCATTCTGCTTTGGCAGGCTCGGCACATCTCCTTTAAGGAGTTCCTCACGCACAATCGTTACCTCTAAAGGTGCGGAAATCCCGATCTTCACACGTTCACCCTCAACGGCCAGCACCGATACGCTGATGACCCCATCAAGTATAATACTTTCACCAACTTTTCGCCTCAATACGAGCATGGTAACATCCTTCCTTTTGTATCAACGATACATGCGTATGTCCGTTTTAATATGCCGGCTGGCCAACTTGTTGTCGCATCCCCCTCACACCTTTGTCACCTTTCCCGATGTCAGCAACAACACGCGCGTGCTGCGGCTTTTTCGGCTGGCGAGGCGCCTGGTGAATATTCATCGCTGTACGCAGCCGTAAAATCGCTTGCATATGCAGCTGGCAGACACGTGATTCAGACACTTGCATTATTTCACTGATTTCCTTCATCGTCAGTTCTTCTTGATAATAAAGGGAGAGTAACAGGCGTTCACGCGGCGGCAATGCGTCCAGAACATGACCGAGAAACGCAATCTGCTCCTGTTCCTCTACCTGTTCAGCCGGTCCTGGCGTTCCCATATCCTCAAGTAGATCGGCCAGTGAAGTGACACTTTCATCCTGTGACACAGAGCCTACTGGCGCGTCGAGCGAAAGCAGCGTTGTGCTGGCTTCCTGCAACATCTGGCGATAACGGTCAGTTGAGATATGCAATTCCGCCGCGACTTCTTCCTCTTTCGCGGGCCGCCCCAGCCGTTGTTCAAGTTCAGCTAATGCACCTTCAACCTGGCGGACTCGCGTCACGGCGGAACGTGGCAGCCAGTTGAGTGTGCGCAACTGGTCGATGACCGCGCCGCGAATACGCGCCACTGCAAATGTTTCAAAGCGTATCCCTCGCGACGGGTCATAGCGGTCAATGGCATTGATCAGTCCAATTACGCCGTAACTTACCAGGTCATCTTGATCTAACAAACTGGTTGATGGGATACCCAACCGGCTTACGACGCTTCGCACCAGCGGTGTATATGCGATAATCAATTCGTCGCGTAACTCTGGACGGCGTGTCCTCACGAACTCCAGCCAGATATCACCAATAGTGGCTGAAACACTCATAGGAATACCTTCCTGCGAGGTTCCTTCCTGAATTACTCCTTCCTTATCTCCTCATCTATTTAGAGTGTAGCCAGATAGGGCTTTTCCTGCTATTGACATTGGTCGCTTGTTTGCTATGCTAGAAGTCCTGATATTTCCTTACGTCCCTACAGAATCTGTATGGCGGACCGATAGAGAGCAGTAGAAGCGAGTACAACAAGCTCGCCAGGCGAAGTGAAAGGTTCTAAGGTTAAGGAGAAGTGCTATGAAGAACAGCCCACAACCATCCGAACAAAATGAACTGCGCACTCAATATGCGCAGATAAAGAGCCCGGTTGAAAATAAATCAGAGGAACAAATGTTGCTGGATTACTTGATTGGCGCTGGCTTTATGTTGGATGAGGCGCTCCAACTGCTCGATTTGCGCGAACACCTCTATACCAATACCGAGATGCAACAACGCCTGACGGACGACGCCCACATGCAGTTTACGCGCTGGCTCTATGAACAGGGCGAACTCAATGAAGGAGCATAGCGACTATTGTCACGACCCCTCTAATATGCTATACTGCGCAACGGAGAGATGTCAGAGTGGTCGAATGTGCCGCTCTCGAAAAGCGGTAGGGTGAATAGCCCTCGTGGGTTCGAATCCCACTCTCTCCGCCGTGCTGGAGGAGTCTCATAGTGGCCTAGTGAGCACGACTGGAAATCGTGTAAGGTGAATAGCCTTCGTGGGTTCGAATCCCACCTCCTCCGCCCCTTTTTCTACTAGACCGGTTCCTATTCTTTCATTCTTCCACTTCCTTTCTCATTGACAGCATATCAGCTGTTCTAGCACCACAAATAAGTCCCCCAAAAGTAACCTTCTACATGTTAAGCCGTACATTACAATAAGGGCAGTGTATTTATGTGGGCACAATAAATCGAGCCTTTACTGAGTCCAGCATGAGAAGCGCCCGGCATATGCTAGAGAATGTCTCTTTGCATCCCAAAGGGCATATATGTTCTGGATAAGGTAATCTATTTGACCTCTTCTGGCGTAATAAAGGTCAAGTAGGTGAATTGGAGTATCCTTGATGACCCATGAAGAATTTGAAGAACTATCAGGTGCGTATGTGCTTGGCGCTGTCACACCTGAAGAACGCCAGGCGGTGCGAGAGCATCTGGCGACGTGTGAGTCATGCGCACGTCTTGAGAGTGAGCTGCGCGCGGTCGTAGATCTCTTGCCGCTCTCTGTTACCCAGGTGGCACCACCGCAAGAGTTGAAGGAGCGTGTACTCGCATCTATTCGCCAGGAACAGGCTGGCGTTGTTCCTATAGAGCGAGGTGTTCGCGCCTCGCGCAGGAGACGAGCCGGGTGGGGAGTGAGATTGCTGGCGGTCGCGGCGATCGTGGCATTCATGCTGTTCGGCGGTATGACTGCCTGGAATGTCTCCCTGCTTCACCAGGTCACAACACTGCAATCACAAAATACCCGGCTTGGACAGCAGGTGACTGCGCTCCAGGGAACGAGGCATTCACAGGAAGAGACGATCAGGTCGCTGCAACGCGAGATGGCACAAATCTATTCCATTAAAGGTATGGGATCTGCGCAATTGGTCACAGGCTCCTTGCTGTACATTCCGCAGAAAGATATTACTTTGCTAGTGCTGCGGGGGCTGCCACAACCCAGGGGAAAACAACTGTACCAGGGCTGGCTGATTCATGCTGGTGAAACGACCAGCATCGGTATGTTAACGATTCAAAATGGCGTCGCAAGTCTAACTTACCCTGGCAATATTTCCGGGTATGAGGTTGCGGCTGTGAGTGAAGAGCCAGGACCATTGCTCAGCGCCAATAAGCCGAATGGTCCTGTAATTGCAGCAGGAAATCTACAACATCCAACAGTAAATTTATACACCCTCTAGCCTTTGCATTCCTCCCAAGGGCACGGGGCGCGATAAATCGGGCCCTACAGCATACGTTCCCAGGATGCACGCGATATCCTATGTCCTATCGTGTGCATCCTGGGAACGTATCTGTACTACCAGAGCCGGCAATAGACGATTGATCACCGCTGGCGTTTTCCCTGCCTCCGTGAAATTCGATATATCTTGCCGCAAAAAAGCAGTGTTCCCAGGAGAGAGCCTCCCACAATGAGCCAGGCAGCGTGTCGCAAGCTGGCTAGCATGGCGGCGCTGGCCGGGAGATTGTCGCTCAAACAGTTTACTCCCAGGTTATTTCCTCCATTTCCCACTCCGCTATCTGGTGTGCCGGGGGGAATAGGACTGCCATCGTTCGCTCGTGTATGGCTGCTTCCCGGTGTCGTGGTTGTTCCTGTCGTCGGGCTTCCGCCGGGCGTAACTGTCGGTATGCTTGTGGCAGTAACTGTCGGTGTGCTTGTGGCAGTGGTGGTCGGTGTGCTGGAAACACCAGGCGTGGGCGATACCGTTGCAGTCGGCGTCGTTGTGGGCGTGGATGTATCTGTGGGCGTTACCACAACCGTTGGCGTCTCTGTAGGAGTGGCTGCCGGCGTCGATGTCGCAGTGGGTGTGGGTGTCGTCACCCCCACTGTTGGCGTCGTTGCCGGTAGGGTTGGTGTAGGAGATGGAGTGGGCGAAGGCATCGAAGGCGTGATGGTGACGACAGGCGTCGGTGTTCGAGATGGGTGAGCATGGGTAGGCGATGGTTTCGGAGTGGCAGTGCTCCCATACCCAGGACCCCCGCTTCGACCGTCATAGGTTGTCGCGCTGGCTCGTGGAGATTTTGCTGGCGTTCCAGTTGCAGTTGTTACACACGGATTGGGCACTGTTACCGACGCAGCTGTAGTAGGAGAAGCATACAAACCAGGTGTAGTCGTTGTATTTGTGGCGTAGGCGATGTTGGCAGTATTCTGCGCCATGCCGCGTGTGCGCCCGCCAGGAAAGATTGATCCCCATGCACTTGCAACAGTGATGAAAAGTAGGGATATACTGATGCATATGCAGCAAAATATCAATGTGATGGCCATCAACCTCCCACGATATCCCCGATTCCATAAAGCCATCAAAGTATCTACCATCGCTCTCCTATCCTTCCCCCTACCGATCATTTGCCAGTACGTAGACATTCCTGTTCACATCATGCGTTTCCCCGCTCTTCAGATTATGGGTGCGGAGAATGGCCTCAACGTAGGCGGCGCACTCTTCCGGGCGGGACAATGTAAAGATGACGCGTTTCTGCCAATGATCAGCTTCAAAGGCAACGGCCCCGCGCAAACGCGAAATATGTAAGAGATGGGCAAAGTCTAGCACGATCTGGCTTTTGCGACCAAGGTACACGATGCGTTTGCTGGTGAGAATGAGCAAACCGTGATCTTGCGCCGGATAGGTATGTAAAGTCTCTTGCATACGCTCCCCACAGAGCGTAGCATTGGCACTGTAATGAGCTTTCTCCCCAGGAACAAGACATACCGGAACGGCTACTACAGGCATCATCGAGGCATCTACTTTTTGACACCAGGAGGTAAGATACTCCACAATACTACGCACCTGATCGATGGCAGCAATACCCCGCAAGACGAGTTTCTCGCGCCCGAATTCTAGCTCAAGGGATGCCGAGGGAACACCCAGCAGGGTGCGAAATGTAGTGTGAGCCTCTGTCAGGTCACACAGGCGGTAGCGTTTACTGCCTATAGAGAGGTACTCATGATAGAGGCGGAACTCTTTGCCCCAGCCATATGCGCACACTGCCATCGCTTGCCCACTATCCATCTCACCAATCCTCCACCCCAGGGGGACGATTCCGCGACAGAGCGCGCCTTGTCCACCCTTCCATCCCACAAAATTACTGTTCCATAGTGATGAGACGAACTTGCTAACGAGATGTAACCATCATCGATGCATCCGTATATTGGCACCTATCCTACATGCCTGTGGAAGCGGAAGATGAGCGCGCGCAAGAATGTGCCGCGTATACGAGGCCAGAGCCGTTCGATGTCTTTTTCTTCGGCTGCACCCGGGGAGTGATGCTGCGCGCCCCAGCGTTCACGCACAAACAGGTGCGTGATACGCCATAACGGCTCTTTGGCCCTGGGGAAACGCTGGGATAATACGCGCGTATATTCGTAGGGCGTCTGCGATTCTCGCGGCGGGACGCCTGATAAACTTGCCAGGCGTGATACACGCCAGTAGAGAGCAGAGACAAGTGAGGCGTTGGCGTAAAGCTTGCCGAATTTATAGCGGTAAATAGCCACCACCAGTACCAGCAAAGCCACCACAAATATTGTCAGTGAGATGCCCAGGAAGACCATTTGACGCTGTGTATCGCCCAACACGGACGTATTGGAACCTGTCCCGCCCACGCCGCTTGTCGGTGTTGGATGTGTCCCCGATGTTGGATGCGTAGCCGTTGCTGTAGGCTTTGGCCTGGCGGGAGTCGGCGTTTGCCCAGGCGTCTGTGTAGGCTGGGGATTCGTGGGATTATCCAGGGAAAACCCGGGAGTTGGGTCAAAGCTGATCCAACCTTGACCGGGGAAATAGACCTGCACCCAGCTATGCGCGTTGTCTCCATCGACTTCCCATACTTTGCGGTGTGCATCAAAATGCCCCTGGTTGAAACCATTCACCATACGAGCAGGAACCCCCAGCAGGCGGGCCATCATAGTCATGGCGGTCGCGTAATAGGTGCAAAAGCCGCGACGCGTTTGTAACAACCAGCTTACCGCGTCGATATTGCCAGGCACCGGAGGATTACTGATGGAATAGGTGAAATGGGCTGGATCGGTAAAATGCGACTCCAACATTTTCATGGCTTGATAGGTATTTGTCGCCCCATTCGTCCACTGTTGCGCTACTTTCAGCACGTTCGGTGACAAATCAGCAGGCGTTTGCAGGTAGTATTGGCTGAGAACAGCATAGTTTGGATCGCTCGTCCAGTCAGATGGAAAGGATATTGCCGATAAATCCTCGGGAGAAGGAGTCGGAATGAGCGACTTGACATGATACTGTTCATTGGCGCTTAACGGTCCTTGCTGCGTCCAGGCCGTCGGCATGCCACTGCCATTGCCATTACTACTATAAAGCACGGTTGGTACATCAAAGCTGTAGGGCTGTGCTGGCGCAAAAATATAGTGTTTGGTGCCATCAGGCGGCACAACGATCGTGATCGAGGTTATCACTTCGCTGACGTTGCCCAGGTCAACAAGCGGCAACGTAGCATTCGCGGAATACTGCTGCAGGTTCTGATTAGAGGCAGGT
The DNA here is from genome assembly GCA_005882595.1 of Chloroflexota bacterium. Lineage (GTDB taxonomy): Bacteria > Chloroflexota > Ktedonobacteria > Ktedonobacterales > Ktedonobacteraceae > VBFM01. The sequence goes on along the minus strand of VBFM01000237.1, from coordinate 2,223 downwards.
GATGTCCACGTGTGACCATCAAAACGGTCATAGGTGAAGCCTTCCAGGTATTGCGCCGGTGCATTGCCGGTACTGGTATAATACAGCACCTGGCCGGTAGGCAGGTTGACACTGCCGGTAATGGAAAGCTCATCGCCAAAAAAGTTTGTTGCAGCCTGGTTCCCTTGAAACAGTCCGGGATTGGTGAACGCAAATTGGCCATGCGTAATATTTGTCCACGCATTATCAAGTGTATTCCAGAAGGACACACCGGAAGACGGCTGATCAAGAACCGGCAAGAGCAGGCTCAACGGCAGAATGAGCAGCGTCAGTAACGTAGCTATCTGCATAAATCGCCTGGTAATGTTGCGCAGCCATTCGCGGTCTGTATGCAAACCTTCCTGCATCCACTGCGCCAACTGGTTGTTCAACTGCATACGCGCAATCAGCATTAATAACGCGCCTAGCAAGATCACGGTTAGCAACGAAAGATCGCTTTTTGCATACTGGAGATTCACCAGCATAATCGAGCAATAGACCAGCGCAACCAGCCAGGGTAAGTGCGCGCGGTAGATTAACCAGGCGCCAAAATAGCCGAGGAAGAAACACAGGAAGGTGAGATAGAATAGAAAAACCATCTCGCCGCTATTACCCGAAGAGGAGACAAGGCCGCCACTGATTACTGCGCGCAAATTTTCGAGCAAGAGCAGCCACGATACATGTTCAGCGATCATGCTGGTCAACCAGATCGAAAGCCAGTGACCGGCCAGGCAGGCGGCCAGGTGTAAAATAGCCTGGGGAAAACGTCGAATTTTGGCAACCAGCAGACCTACGAGCAGTCCACATGCCGTGCTATAGAGCAGTATAGTACTATCGGCAACCCATTGAGCGCCGATGATAGAATACACCACCGAATAGACAGCCACTGCCAGCATAAGCATAGAGAACCAGCCTTCAGCAGGTTCCAGGCCCAGACGATGCTGCACCTTGTGTGTATCGAGTTTTGCCGGTGAATGTTGAGGATGCGGAGGTCGAAATTCTGGTCGTGGCACTCCGTACTGCTGTGAATGCTCCGTCCCCCCTGATGGACGCGACTCAATCAAACTTGACCCCATATACGCTCTTTTCTATAAGCAATTACAAAATTTGGCGTTTGCTTGTAGTGTACGATATTGCTGATAAGAAAGCTATGGAATAGTTCATAGGTCATAGCAAAGGCAGAGCCCTCAACTATATCGTAGCTCTGATGCATTTGTGTATAGTAGCGGCCGGGCCTGCCCCAGCCATGTACAGAGCACATCCTGATAACTTATACGCTAAAGTATATCAAATTATCGCAGAATCGGCCAGAACGAAACAAATCTTGAAGAACTCTCTTCCTGTCCTTTTGTCCGTTGCCTTGCGACTACGGCGTATGGTACGTTATGAGCATGTGTCTATCTAGCCTGGAGAAAACCTTTCATGTCTTTAGTGCCCGATACCTCTGAGTCAACCGATCAAGGAGGAGCCTCATCACAAAAACGCTCTTTCGTATCATCCTTCTTGCCCCTGCCGAGAAACGTCTATCTCCTCCTCCTTTTCACCACAGGGAAAGGTTTTCAACTTAGTATCAGCGCCTTGACTCTGAATTACTATGTGCATAGCCTGGGCTACCGTCCTGACTTCATCGGTGTTTTCAACGCCATGCCCGCCATTGGTGCGCTTGTCAGCGCCGTCCCTGTTGGAATTCTCGCCGATCGTTTCGGGCGCAAGCCGGTACTGCTGCTGACCGCCGTCCTCACTCCTCTCTTTCTTGCGCTGTGCGGACTTGTTACAACCCCTTTCTGGTTGCTGTTCTGTGCATTCCTGCAGGGGGTCGTTTCCACTGCCTACTGGGTCACAAATTTGCCGCTGCTGACCGAAAGCACGACCGAAAGACAGCGCGTTGGGGTGTTCGCGCTGAATAGCTTTCTTTTGCTTGGAGTCGGCGCTCTTGGCAATCTCTTAGGCGGTGCCATTCCCGAGTTTGTGGGAGGCGTCCTCCATATTTCCGCTGCCAGTACGCTATCGCTTCGTTGGGGGGTGTTTTCCGCTGCTCTGTTTACCTTTGTCTTTGGCCTTCCGCTCTGGCTGCTGCACGAACCGAAGCGAACAACTGCGAGCAAAGCAACAGATGAAGCTACAAAAGCCGTCCTGGAGGAAAGCGTGAGAAATAGCGGACCTCTGTCTGAAGCAGTGCTACATGAAAAGCGGGAACGGCTGCCG
>VBFM01000236.1:25560-29419 GCA_005882595.1 Chloroflexota bacterium | reverse complement strand
TTTTCTTCTTTGCTTTTGGGGATTTGTTAGATGAACCTCCTGCTTTGCTACTCTGAGTGGCTTGAGGAGATGCCGATCCCTGCGCATTCGTGTTGTTCTGCGCCGCTTCAGGAACCAGCCCCTGCACACCTATATAGCCAAGATCAACCTCTCTCGGCTCACTATTGACGAGAGCGAGAGCCGCCTGAAAGGGTTCCAGGGGAACGCCGCTTTCAGTGGCCCATTCGTTGGCGGTGCCTCCTGGGACGACGCCCACTGCGCTGCTCCCTTTGGCATTCATCACGCCATTGACCACCTGGTTCACAGTCCCGTCGCCGCCATAGGGAATAATGACATCGTAGCCCTTCGTGCTCGCTTTGGCCGCCAATTGCTGACTCTCACCACCGTATACTTTTAGGGCAAGGTCCACTTTCCATCCTGCTGCCGCCAGGACCGCGGTCACGTCGGCTACTTTAGGGATGTTCACTCCATCTCGAAGATCAATCACCAGACAGGCTTTCTTGCTTCTCACGTTGTTTCTCCTTAAAAAAATGAAGTAACTCGGTTTTGCTATTGTTTGAGCCTTTTGAAGTATATCAGAGGACGGTTCTGGGTGCAATCGTTGTACGCCTTTCCTGAAGGGGTAGAGAGTTTCTGTGATAGAATGGCGTGAGGTGGATATACCACATTCATAGCATCATAGAAAGTAGCAATATCTTGTATCAAGACCAGGTGCGACAATTTACTGAACTGCTTCAACTTCAGCAGCCACCGGTGGGTATGGCGTTTGTGGAGGACGTACCAATGGGTGTACAGCATTCCCCGCGAGGAGTACCCTCAGCCTGTACATTCTGGCGTTTGGCCGAGCAAGGCGTGTTCTATGCCACTGCCCAGGATCACAAAGAGTGTCCCATTGGCATGATGACGATGGGCTTCCAGATGCCAGTTCTGACCAGCAGCGAGCGCATGCGTTAGTGAATACTATGGCAAGCGTACAATATTTTTCACCCGCCGAGGTCGCTGCCCTCCCAACTGTGCAGAAGCCTCATACGAGCATTGTGTATGGGCGTCTCGACCAGTTCCCGCTGGAAGCCGATGTCGTGCTTTGTATCATTGATACGCGGCAAGCGATGCTAGTTGCCGAAGCAATAGGCACTATGAACTGGTTGCAGGGCGGACAATCGGCCTTTGGTCGCCCAACCTGCGCTGTGATTCCACGCACCTTGCAAACCGGGCAAGTCTCAATGAGCTTTGGTTGCGTTGGCGCGCGCACTTACACCGGACTCACTCCATCCGAGTTGGTCTTAACCATCCCTGGCGGCGAGTTCGCGTCATTGCTAGCGCGATTGCAAACCATTGTTACTGCTAATGCTGCTCTCGCGCCTTTCCATCAACAGCAGAAAGCGAAGTTCCAGGTGTAGCGAGAGCTTAAAAAAGACCTCCCAGCTATGTGGAAGACAATCATGCTTCTCCTGATTGCTGATCTTCCAGAATCCCGTTTAAATGTTGTTCCAGTTCCGGAGGTGAGAGATGGACAAGTGGTTGCTCTTTTTCTGCAAGGAGAGGCTCTAACTGCTTGCTTTCGATCAGTGGTGGTTCCAGGGCTTGCGTGACCGGTTGGCGTTCGTGCCACCAGCTAGCAATGGTAGCGGGGTCGACTGCGCCGAGTTTATCTGTCTTCGCCTGGTGTAAGGCCCAGTCCACTACTGCCTCATCCAACGGTATCGCTTCCAGTAGTGGTTCATAATCGAGAAGTAGGCGTCCATCGGGTCTTGCCCACTGGTAAGGTGCTGGCGCAACAGCAGGACCGCGGGCAGGTGATAGCGTGTATACCAGTCCTTTGCCGCCTCCTCGATACTCACTGTATGTCCCTCGTGCTGGCTCATCAACACCTGGTGACCAAGGATGGTGTTGTAGAAGCGGCGAGCATATCTGCGTGGAACGTTGATCCCCAACAATTCGTGGATACGGCGAGCATACCAGCCGGGTAAGACGGTAGTAAATTCTTGCAGAGCGCGTCCACCCATATCCAGCAAGGAAAAACCTAAATTGTTGAAATTGTCGAGCAGGCGTTCGACCTGGTAAAGAGTGGTAAATGATGGAGATGCCGCCAATCGGGCATGTTCTTGCCGCAGCCAGCGATAGCGCCGGATAAAATAGCGAACATCTTTGTCATCCACAACTTCCTCATCTTCGGCTTTCCCCTGTGCCTGGCGCAGGTCTTCTGCCTGCCAGAGAAGGGACTCAGAAAATAAGGCGATATCCTGTTCGCGTAGTTCGTCACTGACCGGACCAGAAAAAAGCTCTACTGTTTCTGCATCGGCAAGGATAGCCAGTATACGTCTTCCGTCGATGCGCATCAGGATGTTAGCGAGTGATGGGTCGCCCCAGTACACGCCATGTTCATGTAGCTCGACCAGGAGTACGGCGGCCGCTGATAGGAGGTGTCGCTTCGTACGCCGGGTAAAAGGCAGGCGATAGAGCAGAACGTGTGGTACGACGCGTGGAGCTAAGCTCGTCACTGTATAGCCACGATCTCCACTGGTGTACTGGGGGAGGCCACCGGGTCCCTGAGTGCCGAGCAGCAGGGGCGGCGCTTTCACGGTAACGGTTCCTATCGGGTTGAGCGACGGAATGCCGCGCCGCGCAATCTCGCGCAGATTTCGAATTTCGCGCTCGGCCATGAAAGGGGTGGTCTCTTTGATTGCGTAGCGTATGCCTTCGAGCTCCACAAAAATCACGGGATGACGCGACTCACCTCGCCGGATGATCAGGGGTATAACCCCATGTTCCGGCCATTCCTCTATAGGAGCGTGCCAGGGAAGGCCTTCCAGCCGGTGCCGGTCATCCACACCCATGTGAAACATTGCTGTGTTTGTGGTAGAAGGTTTACTCGATTCTGCATTGCTCATAATCTCTGGTTGTGTGCTCCATAAATTTATTCTCTCAAAGTATCATAGCAGTTTTGCGAGGCAGGATGTCCTCCATTGCCGAAGGGTCACCATGCATAGCGTAGTTTCTAATGGAGCATCGGCATTGTTTTAACAGAACCTGAGCCCCAGGGAACCATCACTCTGCTTCTGTTGGTCTGATGGTTCCCTCTCCCTCGAGGAAGAAGACGATTCGCTCGCAAATGTTGGTGCAATGGTCCCCGATGCGTTCGAGATTGTGAGCGATCCAGAGCCAGTAGGTCATACGCTGCATAATAAGCGCATCCTGCTGCAGTGCTGGGATGGCGTGGATGTCGGTCAGCATTGTCATCAAATCATGGCGGACCAGATGGTAGCGCACATCGACGACGTCGTCCTCTTGCCAGATGACGCGCGCTGCCTGAGCGTCGTTCTGTTCAAAGGCATCCATTGCCCCCTGCAACACGCGCCGCGCCTCTTGCCCGAGATCAGCAATCCCAGACACAATGGACGCTTCTGTCACCGTGCGGTCCGATGGGCGTTTCCGGTCTCTGGCGGCAGAGTTCGGAGAAGCCATTTGGACCTGGCTCATGCCCGCGGCATGCAGCGGGGCCATACGCACCAGCAACTTGGCAATCCCCGCCGCGTTGTCCCCCATCCGTTCCAGGTCTCCTGCCATCAAGGGTGCGGACGAAAGAAACCGCAGATCGAGCCCTGCCAATGGTTGTTGCAGCGTGAGTGACTGAAAAACCAACCGCTCGACCTCGGCACGCACCTCGTCGATGGTGCTATCCGATGCAATCACCAGCCCGCACAAGGCCTGGTCGCCGCTTTGTACCGCCTGAATGGCCTGTTCGAGTGCTGTTTCAGCCAGCGTGCCAAGACGGATGATCCTCGTCCTGATCTCATATACCTGGGTATCTAGAGTGCTTCTTGTCACTGTATCTCTCCTTCTCAGCGCAGATGAAAGC
>VBFM01000236.1:24970-25551 GCA_005882595.1 Chloroflexota bacterium | reverse complement strand
CATGGATATCTTGAGGAGGAGAGATGCCCGCATATTTGTTTGAAAGATCATCCGGTAAATGCAGAAGCTTCCCATCTCATGCGTCGACGGGAACTGGTTCTGCGCCCGCGCTCAGCACTGCATGTTCATTCGAAATCTCCTCCAGCGAGCGCTGGTTCGGCTCAGGCAGGAGCAAAGCGGTGAGCAGCAGTCCCAGGAAGGAGACGATGGCGGCGAAGCCCATGGCCCCCGATAGATGGAAGGTGCTCAGCAGGTATGGGAAGATGAACGCGCCGAGGAAGGCGCCGCACTTGCCCAGGGCGGCTGCGATACCATGTCCCGTCGTGCGGATCATCACGGGGAACACTTCCGCCGGGTAGACAAAGGTCGTGACGTTCGGCCCGAACTCCGTAAAGAAGTAGCTCACACCGTAGACCAGCAGGAAAGGTAGCGTCAGCGTCGAGAGCGCCGGGGCGAAGGCGATCAGGCTGTAGGCCAGGGTCATGAGCGCGAAGCCGAGGCACTGGATCAGTTTGCGGCCCAGGCGGTCAATGGTGAACACGGCCAGGATATAGCCGGGCAGGGCGGCAATCACGAAGATG
>VBFM01000236.1:24338-24937 GCA_005882595.1 Chloroflexota bacterium | reverse complement strand
ATGGGAATTGAGCGCCTTGAGGACGAGCGGACTGGAGATGGTTGTCCCGTAGTAGGCGATATCCAGCAGGAACCAGCAGCCCGCCGTTCCCATCAACCAGCGAATGTAGGGCGGTTTCAAGAGCAGAGACAGCCAGGATTTTCTCCGGCGTGCGGGCTTCTGAGATGTGTTTTTGACAGAAGTCTGGGCTGTTTTCCGCGTGTTGCGCTGTGCTTTCCCGGTGACGGCATTGATGGTGCGCGAGGCACCGTCGTGGTCGCCACGCATGGTCAGGGCGTAGCGGGGCGTCTCGTCGATCTGGCGGCGCAGGTAGAAGGTGGCGAGAGCCGGGACAGCGCCCAGGGCGAGCATGATGCGCCAGACCAGGTCGTGATTGATGCCCGAGCCCAGCAGCAGCAGCGCCACCAGGGGACCGAAAATGAGGCCGAGCGCCTGCATCGAGAACACCATGGTGACCATCTTGCCGCGATCGCGGCGGTTGGCGTACTCGCTCATGAGCGTCGCGCTGAGCGGGTAGTCTCCGCCGATGCCGAGCCCGAGGATGAAGCGGAAAGCAATGAGCCAGAAGACGTTCGGTGAGAAGGCCGAGGCAATGGCGC
>VBFM01000236.1:23721-24236 GCA_005882595.1 Chloroflexota bacterium | reverse complement strand
CTGCCCAACAGCCCGACTTCCAACGAATTGAGATGCCAGAGTGGAGTGAGCACGGACAGGGCCACACCAATAATGAAGAGGTCGTAGGCGTCGGTGAAAAAGCCCATGCCGGAGGTGATCATCGCTTTCCAGTGGAACCCCGTGAAGGCACTTTCATCAAGAGCGGTTAAAACGGCATGAGTTCGTGTCAAATGCTTCTCTATACTTGAGAGGTCAACCTTTTCTTCTACTAGCATAAATGAGCAATACTCCTTGCTTAAAGGATAAGTTTCAAACGTTCATATATCTCAATCCAATCGTATCGCACTTGTGTTATCGGAATATTAAGAGAATGTTAAAGTCAGGCAAAATTTCACGGCACCTTCCAGCATAAGGTAGATGACCTTTTGTGTCCTGCTTGCACCGGTTCATCCGTTGATGGAGAGCCTGCTCTCCTGTCCTGATGTGTATAAGAGTAGCATCGACTTATTACAACGCTGTTGCAAGAGGTACCGCTTTCACCTCTCTCCGGTTGC
>VBFM01000236.1:23131-23693 GCA_005882595.1 Chloroflexota bacterium | reverse complement strand
AAGAGCAGTATGAGCAGACTCATGTGGAGTGATCAGCCGCATAGTGCAGCAGAAAAATGCCAGCCTCAAGACGATTAATATTAAGCAAATGTTGAGAGGCCTGAAAAGAAGCGCACTATCGTGATGACTAATCACGATAGTGCGCTTCTTGTTACTAGAGTGGGCGTACCAGCCTGGCCTAGAAGTGTACTTTCCCGATATAGGTGGACCAATCATGGTTAGACGGTGAGTACTGAGCGGCAAACCAGGTATTGTTGGTTGTCGCTCCATCATAGGAAGTGGCCTCGTAGTCACCCCAGCGAGTGTTGTTTGTCGTCGCTCCTCCTGCCCTGAGAGTACGGGGAGCCTCGAACGTGCCAGGCGGATCAGTTGTTAGACGTGTGGTGTACATGATGCCTGGCTTGACGGTGCTGCTCATTGTATCGAAGACCATGAGCAGTTTCCCGACGCTCGTCGCCATCAGTGCGCCGAATGAGGCTGCCTGATCGCCTGTAAAGCCAAAGTAGCCGCTTTGGGTCACAGTCGCGCCAGTGAGGACGCCGCTGCTGACGGTCGGCTTGAC
>VBFM01000236.1:13102-23113 GCA_005882595.1 Chloroflexota bacterium | reverse complement strand
AACGAAATAAGCCCTTTCTGGAAGACAGGCGTGGCGCTGATGCGCGTATCGAGTGTCTCAATACACCCCGCGCAGCCCGGCTCGTCTGCCAGCGGAGGGCTGATGTAGGTACTGGTTGAGACGACCATACCAGATTCAGAGATCGTGGACTTGCCGGCATTTTTGATGGCCCAGACCACAAGACCTGAACATGCTGTCGACAAACAGTCGTGGGTGCCATCTCCATTGATGTCGAATGAGTTAATCAGCAAGCCTGCCCCTGGACTGTTGACAGCTTCGCTTTCGACGGGCTGTATAGTATCCAGCAGAACGCCATTAGCCTTAAAGTTGAAGAATCCGTAGGTGGTGACGGCGCTACCGGCTTCCATTGTGGACTTGAGAGCAGAGAATGACTCCGCATAGTCATAGGCGGAGCCACTTTTATTGAACATATTGCCGGAGAAATAGATGGCCGTCTGATCGAAGCCAAACTCGGTGTAGTCCGCGGCGCAGGTAGCGCAGGATCCAGAGACGTTGATGGCCATATTGAAGGCGTAGACATTCCACACGCCATTTGGGTCGTTTGTCTGGCTGACGGCGATCCAGTAGAGCGTTTGCTCTGGACAGCTATTCAAGCCAAAGGCACCCTCGACCTGCAATTCAGCTACCCAGAAGCGTCCGTCTTTGGGATCATAAAACGCACGAGGGTCACTCAAGAATGGACCATGGGTGTCACAACTGCCGGGATTGGGAACGCCGAAGAAGTTCTGCGCATTCTTGGGCCACCCTGCCTGGAGGGTACCGGTGGTACTGTAGACGGCGAAGGATGTGTTCACTCCCTGGAGTACCCAGTTAGGTGAGGCGGCCAGCGCCTGGTCGGGTGGTTCACAGCCGCTATAGTAGGGACAGATCGAAGTAGAATCGGCCATCCCCTGGAACTTGGCGGAGGTTGTTGGAGTGTTCACACTGGTCTTGGCATTTTGTACATGTGGAGCGTTTCCGGTCTGTGCCGAGTGCCTGACACCCAGGAGAGGCATGGCCCTGGAGGTAGCACTCAACGACTTCCCTGTTGCAGCCGGAACGGTTGCCATATTGATGGTGTGAAATGCGACCTGCGGGGCTGTGGCCTTAGTAGCCGAAGGACCGGCAAAGGCAGCATGAGCATCATGTCCCCTGCTTAGGAAGAAGGTGGCTCCAAAGGCGGTCGTGAGTAGCACGGTGAGTGCGATGGCCGCAAAGAGAAAGCCTTTGATAGTTTTTCGCATGAAAAAAGTGACTCCTAATTACATTCTAGGATCTGTGGAAAGAAGTAGAAAGTTGGAACCACCCTACGTTGTACTGAGGTGTGGCCTGACTCTCTGCTCATCGAAACGTCTTTCCATTCTTCATCGAGAGAGCAAATATTTGAAATAGCGCGCTTTCGCTCTTGATTATGCTTGAACTCTTTGGTGAAGTGAAGGTAAAAGGCGTTGTGATCTGGTTACGGTCTGGTTGAGATTGGGAGGATGAGCTAACTATTTTTATCAACAGATGTCGATTGGCTTCCTGAGCAAACGATCAGGTGACACTGTTCGACTCATATTTTTGATACCTTTGCTCTGGTACCAGGGAGAGAAATAGTGCATTATGCTCTTTTTTGAGTACATTCGATCATGACAAACGTTTTACCGCTTGCCTGGTCACGGCCTTCATTTTGTGATCAATTCTGTACTACGGAGCTGCGGTTTTCAATATGAAACTGGTGATTTGCAGCGTGACATGCTGGTTTACCTGAGGTCTTAGCCCGGCATGGCCTGAATGGAAGTTGTTGTCCGTGACTGTGACCATCCAGTTAGGGGGTTCAGTATTGGCGGCTGGCCAGGCCTTTGCTTGCAGGGTAGTGCCGACCACACGGAAACGCAGGGTATAGAGTGTGCCGGGCTGGGCCGCAAAATTAACCGGCGTGGTTGGACTTTGATTACCCATTCTGATAAGAATATTCAGATGGTTCCCATCAATGTGGGCTTTATAGTAGTGTAAGTTGTCGCTCCAGCGCAGCATAGCCCCAATATGGGAGTTCGTGAAATCGCTGATCATGCCGGTGACTATTATCTCGGCATCGGTGATGTTTGGTCCCAGCGTGGCGCTGTACAGAGTATGCCCACTCGCTGTGCGAAGTAATTGACCCGTATTGTTGACGATCGAGAAGTCTTGCGAGGTACTTGCATCTTGACCCCAGGAGTTCTGACCATCGGATGCGCTTCCCCAGAAGGTTTGATTGTTGCGATGGAAATTGTCTGTTGCCAGGATGCCTGCGCCCAGACCGGTATTGGAAGTGGTTGATGTTTTGGCAGGAGTTGTTGTGGTGCCAGGTGTCTGGCCGGAAGTTGTGGGTGACCCGTGTGGCGTAAAGGCCCAGGTGAGGCCACCGGCGGCCACGACTGCTACTGCGGAGCAGCCAGCTATGATGGCTGTGCGGCGCGAAATGCCGCGCCGTGCTGGTTCTGGCTTTTCTTGAGCAGGAGTGAGGCGCTGAACTGGCTGGTGAGGTGGCGTGACTATGGCCGGCGCTTGCTCACTTGGCTGATGCCGGGGCGTATTGATGACCGGTGCTGGCTCAACTGCCTGGGTAGCCATTGCATGGGGCGCAGCCGATTCTGCCATTAACGTGGCAGCCTCTGTTGGTAATGCTGCCTGGGGTTGGGCTTGCTGCATTACAGGGGGTGCGGGAACGATGGGTGGCCGCTCAGGCTCGATATGCGGGGTGATAGCCGCAGGGGAAAAGAGAGTTTGAGCGTAAGCCGGATCAGGAGGTGGAGCACTGGGACGCACTGCTCGACCGGCCTGTTCCAGGGCCGTAGCGAAGGCCTGCACGCTGCCAAAACGCTGCTTGGGTTCCTTGGCGAGCGCTATCATAATGATCTGTTCTACGTCGGGTGAGATGGTGGGAATGCGTTCGCGCAGAGGCGGAGGAGGCACCATGATATGTTTGACGGCGATCTCGGTAAATGCGCCGTCAAAGGGCCGGTATCCGCTCAACCACTCGTAGGCGACGACGGCCAGCGAATACTGGTCACTGGCGGCACGTGGGTGCGACTGAATCTGTTCGGGGGCCATGTAGGCGATGGTGCCGATGGTTTCCTGTGTGAGCTGAGCGCGTGTACTCTGCGCGACCACGGCGATGCCGAAGTCGCTGAGCAAAATTTCCCGGTTGCGCCCCAGCAGCATATTCTCCGGCTTGATGTCGCGATGGATGACTTTCTGGTTGTGCGCGTACTGCAGCGCGCTCGCGACCTGGTTGACATACTTTATGACGGTTTCAATACGAAGAGCTTCTCCACGCCTGTGAAGCTGGCGTAGGGTGCCGTTAGGAGCGTAGTCCATTACAAGATATGGAGTGGTATCCTCTAATCCGAAGTCTAACAGACGCACGATGTGCGGATGAATGAGGTTGACGAGCGTGCGCGCCTCCAGGCGAAAGCTCTCCATCTCATCCTTGACCAGGTTGGCGCGGAGTAATTTGATAGCCGCGAGACTGTCGAGGTGGATGTGTTTGCCGAGATAGACATCGGCGAAGCCTCCACTTCCCAGGAGTTGTACGAGGCGATAGTTGCCTAATTGCTGACCCGTGCGGTCATCCATGGTGAGTCTCCTTGCCAGCGAAATAGATGGATTCTGTGGACCTGGAACGATATGTTGTAGTTGGGACTTTTCATGTATGGAGCCATTATAGACTAATTTGTGAAACTGGGCAATGCGATTTTTCACATTTTACCACCCTTGACAAATCAAAATCGTCCGATTATACTCGTATCATACGAAAGATTTCGTACAGTACAGGGTATATCGAACTATGCTGCTAAGGAGAGTAGCGATGGCTGTACAAGATAGACTCGATCGAAGGCAAGCATTGATCGTTGAAGTTGAGGCCAGTCCTACTTATGAATTCCTGATGACGCTATGCGCCTTCAGTGATGTGGAGGGCTATGCTTCATATGAGGTAGGGAAGGCATGGTTCGAGGATATCCGCGCGAAGATATCTCCCGATCTGCTGGCGAACATCGAGCAGTTTGGTTTCCACACACATGAAGTCTGGGTTCACATGCTTAGTATGGCATACGACTTTCCTCCTCCAAGGGATGTGCCCGGCTTCATACGTTATGTAGAAGCTATTGATCCAGTGGAACTACGTTTGCATGTACTGGGGTACTATGTGCGTGACCACTGCCGGGTCACGCCTCCTGATGTGATCTACGCGGCCGCGCTGGGAGATAGCGAGGCCCAGAAGAAACTGCTCAAGTCCTCGTTTCCTGATGATGCCAACTGGCAGAAGACGCTGCGTTGGCAGCTTTCACTTGATATAAACGCTATGAAAGACCGGCTCCTTGAAATCCTGCGTGGCTGGTACGACGAGGTTTTTCGTGAGCAGGAAGCATACATCCTGCCTATCCTGGCACGAGATGTCGAGGCCAAACGCGCGTTGATGTCCGTCGTTTCACCTGAGCAGCTGATTGAAAGCTGCACGGGCTGGGAATATACGCCTGAGCCGGGCATTCGCCGGGTCGTTCTGATACCTTCCTACGTTTCACGCCCCTGGAACACCGACGCGGAGCGATACGATACCCGGATTTTCTGTTATCCGGCGGCTGATGAGAGTATCGTGGCGGATACGAACGCGCCGCCTATACACTTGCTGCGGCTCGCGAAGGCCCTGGCTGACGAACGCCGCATGCGCATTCTCAAGAAGCTTTCGTCAGAGAGTTGTACCTTGCAGGAATTGGCGGATGATTTTGGGGTGGCGAAAACCACTATGCACCACCATCTCATTACCTTGCGCTCGGTTGGTCTGGTACGCATGAGGTTGAGTGATAAGCGCTACAGCCTGCGCCAGGATGTAGTGGACCACCTGGGTGAATTGTTGAGTGCATATCTCAAGGGACCTTCTTAGAAAGATGAGTCCTGAAGGAGGATGTTGTCTAGCGTAGGTTGATCGAATCAAAATAGACGAGAGCGGTTGAGTATTCCCTCTCACCAAATAGCGCAGTAGGACGTGTATATGCCTGGTCAGCTCTTCCACGCCCTACTTGTTACCACGCGGTCGTTACCCGCCTGGCTGTCATCATTCTATAGCATGCCAGTCAGACGGTCAAATGGTTCATGGGTGAATCGGTGAAGTCTTTTGTGAGATTTCACGGCCCTGAAAGGAGATTGAGCATGCATCCCTTCTTCCAGCAACAGTTGGCGCAACAGCGCATGGAAGAACTCCGGCGCGAAGCGGTGCGCACCTCATACATCGCGAATAGCAAGACTCCTACCCGAAGTAACACACGTACCCGTATATTGTCTTACCTGCTGCTGGACCTGCGTGTGCCAGGCGAGAAGCAGGGTGATTTTCTTTCATACAGGCTGCAAGGACGCTTCAGGACTACTATGCGCCTGGTCTGTATGCTTTCCCTGGCGCTCGGTTTGTTGATCGGCAGCGCACTTGATAGCAAGTTCGGGGTATTCCCGGCGGTTGTGCTGAGCGGCATGATGGTCGTGGTGGTTGGGGTGCCGATACTGATGAGGTCCGCGGGGGCGTTGAAGGCATATGTTGTCAGGCGTTCGTAAATGCTTGCATCTCGAAACTCATCGGTAACACTATGCATTGATTCGGAGCCATATGTTGTCAGGCGTTCGTAAGCGCTTGCATTTGTAGGGACAAGGAGAGGGGTGGGGTGAGGTTGGGGCCTTGTGCTTGTCCTCCCTGGGAATCGAGCAGGCACACAGGACAAGATGCAAATCTTAGAGTATTGAGGATAGCTTTTTTTGCACCTCTTGCATCGTTGGTATCCCCGTCGTTCCCTGTTGTTCTATAGAGAGGGAGGCGACGCAGTTGGCGAAGTCTACGGCTTTGCGGGGGTCACCCTGCTGGTAGAGATGGACGAGGAAGGCGGTGGCGAAAACGTCGCCTGCGCCGGTAGGATCGACTTCGATGGTGGGATAGGCGGGGAATGATTCGGTGACGCCGTGCTGGAAGAGGGTTGCGCCGTGCCTACCGTCGGTGGCGACAAGTAGTGGCACGCGCATGCTCCATTGGGTGAGGATGGCGTCGGCGTCGGTGCGGTTTCCGTCCGCGAAAGGGAGGAGGTCGTCGTGGCTGAGGATGAGGACATCGAGCAGGGGTAGGATATCTGCGGCAGCCGTCCAGGGGGTGGGCCAGACACGGCCATTGTCGTCCCAGCGGCGCAGCCAGCCCTGGGGAGTAGCTGCGAGGATGGTTCCTGGTCGACGCGGGAAATGACGCACGAGTTCGGGTGTATATTCCTGGGCAAGCGGGCCGAAGAGGATGATGGGCGCACTTTGCCACACTGTGGAGATATCGGCAATTTGTATTTCACCGGCTCGCGCACGTAAATATTGGGTGCGGAAGCCTTCGGTGTAGGTGTTGATAAAGGTGGTGGTTGCGGGCGAGGTATGCCCGGCGAGGCCAATAGCTGGCAATCGCGACGGCAGTTGCGCCATCAGTTCGTCATCGGCGCAGGTGATGATGGCGGCGACCAATCCTAAACGGTAGGCGGTGAGGGCAGCAAAAGTGACGGTGCCGCCAAGCGCGAATGAGCCGTCAGGGAGGATATCACGGGTGACATGCCCGATGGCGAGAAAATCGGGCGTGTTTCCTGTATGAGGTGGTTGGAGAGTGGAAGGCATAGTATCAATATCCTCCGTGAAGAGAATTCTTCCAGGGCGACCGCAAGGGCCGCAAGGGTGCGCCCCTACCCTATACGCCCAAATTGGCGAATGCCCCTCGTATAGGGTAGGGGCGCACCCTTGCGGCCCTTGCGGTCGCCCTGATGTTTTTCAAATTTCGCACTTTAACGGCCTGGGCGTTTCAGGGAGATGACGACGCGGCGGGCGTCACCTTCGCCGATGCTCTCGGTGCTGATGTCTTTGCTATCAGCGAGTGCGATGTGAACAATGCGGCGTTCGTGCGGCGGCATAGCCTCGAGCGCAATGGAGCGGCGATAGTTGCGCACTTGCTGCGCGACGCGCAGGGCAAGCGAGCGCAGGTTTTCCTCGCGGCGCTCACGGTAGTTTTCGGCGTCAATGATGATGCGCATGCGGTGCTTGGTGCGATGGCCGACGATGAGGCTCACCAGCAACTGGAGCGCTGACAACGTTTCACCGCGCCTTCCGATGAGCAGGCCCAGGTTCTCATTGATGCCCTGGATATTGAGAGTTAAGGGCTTTGTAGTGCGAACCTGCACAATGGCGCGAATATTCATGTACTGCAAAATATGCTGCAAGACGTCGACGGTGATCTGCACGTCTTCGTTGCTAGGGGTTTCGACCTCCTGCATCTCGCCCTCCGCCACACTGACATCATCCAGTTCAGCTATGGCATTGGGGGGAAGATTGGCGACTCCAGCGACTGCAAATGGGGGGACGAGCTCTTCTTGCTCTAGCTCACCCTCGTCAAATTCTTCGTCTTCGTACTCGCCGTCCTCGTATTCTTCGTCTTCTAATTCGGCCTCGCTCTCTTCTTCGTCTTCTCCGTACATTTCCTCTTCGGGATAGCCTTCATCAGGACCGAGGAGCGCGTCTGCCATTTCGGGGGTAATCACCGCGCTGGCGCTGGTAGGGCGAACCGTGACTCGCACGCGAGCCTCTTTGTTGCCGATACCAAAGGTTCCGCGAGCAGGTTCCTGTATTACGGCAATTTCAACTTCGTCGCGGCGTCTTTTCAGACGCGCCAATCCTTGAAGAATAGCGTCCTCAACACTCTTGCCACTGGCCTCTATGCTTTCCACTGTTTTATTGCCTCCCTTTATTTCAATACCAGGCATGCAGGATGCGCTGTCATTTAGCTGCGTGTTGGATTTCGTTTCGGGACATTGCCACGACGACGGGCCGAGGCGCTGCGCGAACGGCGACGTGCTGAAGAAGAACCATTGGAGTACCCGCCGTCTTTCAGGGCGCGTCCGACGGCTCCGTCGACTTTTTCTGCTGAGCCTGTTTTTTCTGCCAAGCCAGAATCTATGATGCGCGTCTCTTTGCGCTGATCGCCGGTATAGCTCTTGCTACTCCCGCTGCTTTTGCTACCGCCACCTGATCCACTGGGAATGAACGATGGCTTGATCAGTAGCGAACCCCAGCCGGTGACGAAGTATTGCTGGACCATGCTAAAGACCGAGGTGGTTGTCCAGTAAAGGGCAAGGCCAGCCGGGAAGTTGAGGGCGAAGAAGAAGGTGATGAACGGCATGATAAATTGCATGATCTGCATCTGCTGTGTCATCGCGTCCTTCGAGCCGGAGGTGTTTCGAGGCTGCGACATGCGCAACTGGATAAAGGTCGCCAGGCCAGCCAGGACTGGCAGAATATGTGTTGGGTCCGGCGCGCCGAGCGAGAAGTGCCAGGCAGGGTTGATAAAGGTGAACCATCGAAAATCTGTCAATGCCGCCAGGTTGGTATGCGAAGATAGCTTCGGCAGAAACGGATAGATGATGTTGTTAATACTCTGCACGCTAGCATTTCTTAGTACGTTGTTTAATGCATAAAACAGGCCGTAGAGGACCGGTAACTGCACCACTAGGGGAAGACAACCGGCAGCCGGATTGATGCCATACTCTTTATAGATGGCCTGCGTTGCTTCTAACTGCGCGCGCTGGTCTTTGGGGTATTGCTTCTTCACATCCGCGATGAGCGGTTGAATGGACTGCATAGCCTTGGTTGATCGAAGCTGTTTTAAGGTCAGCGGGAACAACAGAAGGCGAATGATTACCGTCAGCAAGATGATGGAAAGAGCAAAATCGCCGACGAGGTAATTCAGCAGCATCAAGATGTTAAAGATGGGATATGTGAAGATGATATTGAAAAAGTAGCCTATCTGACCCACGAGTTTTCTCCTACTTTCCTCGATCTAGTCAGCCAGGCGTTCTGGGACTGGATCATAGAGATTACCATGATAAAAGGGATGACACCGACCGATACGCTTTACGGTCATCCACCCTCCGCGAAAGAAGCCGAAACGTTGAATGGCTTCATATCCGTAGTGTGAGCATGAAGGGGTGAAGCGACACGATGAGGGTAGTACCACCGACAGGGTGTGTTGATAAAGACGAATGAGAAAGAGTGCGATGTATTTCACTGTCGATGTCCTTTATGTTTCCTTTGCTTTGAATCTAAAATCAACGTTATTGTGTATCTGCTGCGGGCGCGGCTGAGAGCAGCTTCGCCCGGTGTAACAATGTGCGCATATCTTGCTCGAGCGTGCGCAGGTCAATGCTTTTTGCCTGGTTCCTGGCGCTGAATACGATGTCCATGCCAGTTGGTAAGGCAGGCAATACGCCCCGTACCGCCTCGCCGAGGAGACGTTTATTATAATTACGTTCAACGGCGTGCTTTGAGATGCGTTTGCTGACTACAAATCCGATACGTAGTTGGGCGACTTCGTTTGGACTCCACGCGAGGATGAGCAGCCGGGACGTGATTGTTTGTCCCTGCTGCCTTACCCGCTGGAAGTCGCTACTTTTTCGTAGCCGCAAGGCACGTTTGAGCGCCACAATGATTAATAATCCTTGCTAGCCATCACTGCAACGAGACTGCGTCTCATGTCAGCAGTAATGCAAGGAAGTATTCACTAAATTAGACGGTCAATTTCCAACGCCCTTTGGCGCGGCGGGCTTTAAGCACACGACGACCGTTGCGGGTCGACATACGCTTCATAAACCCATGTTCACGTTTGCGCGGAATGCGCTTTGGTTGCCAGGTACGTTTCATAATACCCTATTTTCTCCTCTACTTGGATTTCTTGTAGATTATAGCGGTTTACCCTACAAGCTGTCAATCGCAGAGGCAGGATATGCTATGCTTCTTTGAAGCGCAAGAGGACGCGGCCCAGCTTAATTTCGTCGTTATCGTGCAGAGGCGTCGGGGTTTTGCCGGCGAGCTTCTGCCGATTAAGGAATGTGAAGTTGGTGCTGTTCTCGTCTTCAAGCATGTACTGGCCATTTTCGACGAAGATGCGGGCATGCATGCGTGAAACGCCTCCGTCTTCGCCGCCATGTGGAGTCA
>VBFM01000236.1:551-12941 GCA_005882595.1 Chloroflexota bacterium | reverse complement strand
CGTGGGTGCTGCAGCCGGTGTGGGTGTGGCATCGGGAGTAGCTGCAGCGGGAGCGGATGCACCGCTGAGCATACTGCCGCAGTTCGCGCAGAAAGCCTCTCCTGCCGGGCTGACTGTTCCACACGAGGGGCAGACCTGGCTGCCAGCATCAGCAGTGGTAGCGGGTGCGGCCTGTGGAGCGGAGGCGACGGGAGCAGCGCTCGCTAGTGGCTCTCCACACTCATCACAGAAGGCGGACCCATCGGGATTTTCATGGCCTAAGGAACAACGTACTGTCATAATACTCTATCCTCCTAAAACTTATACCTTTAGGGCAAAATGTCGTCAAGGCGTTGTGTCAGTTTGCGTGTTTTGTTACCGATTGATTTAACTTGCTCCTGTGAAATTTGCTGGCCCTGATTGATTTGATCGAGGGCAGCCTGTGTTTCCTCGTCGAGGACGCGCGTCACGTTGGGAGCCAGGCGCGTGGTAGCTTTACCGGTGCGCTTGTATTCGTCCAGAACGCGGGTCACGAGGCGATGGGCATTGGCTTTTTCAGCAAAGTTCATGACGGTGGCATTCACCGCTGCTGCCTGGTTCGCATCCTGTGTGAAAGTGACCTTTATATCGTCACGAATGCTCTCGCTCACCAGACCAGCAATGGGTACATCGTAGCTGAGCTCAGCCTGTCCGATGCGGAAGAGACCGGCGGGACGCGGGTCGATCATCAATTCGACGAGGACGGACTGGGGTTTGTCTTTCTCCAGGTCGCCCAACGGAATGACGATCTGGCGATCCGATAGCACGGATTGGCCAAGGTCGCTGATGATGGGCAGGACTTTGACGGCTTTTTTTGGCGTAACGCCGACGGGCAAGCGCATGATCAGCGTAGTGTTGCGAACGGCAACATCGACGGCGCTCTGTAACTGCTGCTGGAAGATGGTCAGGGCATCGGATGCGTTGCGAATGAACTCGGCGGGCATACCGCCGCTCAATTGCCCTACGGTATCCAGCAGGTCTTCATCCCAGTCTGAACCTATACCCAACGGGTAGATGGCGATGCCGGCCGCAGCGGCGTCCCTGGCAAGCTGGCGGCAGCGTTCTGAGTCGCCATAGGTCACACCGTCGGTCAGCAGGATCATACGGTTGATGGCATGAGGGATGTTCCAGCGACGCAATTCGTTGAGTCCCTGGATCATACCGAGTGACATGGTGGTGCCGCCCGCGTCACGAATTTGATCGATGGCGGCTTTCATGCCGGGCTTATCATTGGCGGGCATAGAGGGAATAATGACCTGGGATGTGTCATCAAAGATGACCACCGAGACATAATCGGTTGGCTCGAGGCGGTCAATGACCATTTTGACCGCTTCCTTCACGTTTTTGAGCTTTGCGCCTTTCATGGAGCCAGAGTGGTCAAGTACCAGAGCGAAATTGAGTGGCATACGGACCTGGGCCATCATTTCAGTTGGTTGGGCCTCCAATAAAACATATGCGAGCTGGCTCCCGCCAGTAACAGGCATGTATTCTTTCCCGACCTGGTGTGTTAGTGTTACCTCACCGGGCATAATATATAGCTCCTTTCATATTGGCTTGACGTAGTATATCATATTGGTTATATGTGGGGCACAATGAATGATTTGTGTCCCAGCATTTTTGATTAACGGACAAAGACGACGACGGCGCTGACATTGTCCTCACCGCCGTTGGCGTTGGCCATATCGATTAATTGCATGCAGGCGGTCTGCGGATCGGGCGCGTTATTGAGCGTGCTTTCGATCTGCGGATTGCGTACCATTTCCCATAAGCCGTCGGAACAGCTCAGGAGGATATCGCCGGGATGCAATTGCTGTTTGAAAATGTCAATTTGCGTGTTAGGCTTATCTCCCAGGCTGCGGAAGATCTGACTGCGCTGGGGATGGGTGTACACGTCATCCGGCTCAATCAGGCCACTCGCGACCAGCTGTCCCACCAGCGAATGATCGGTTGTTAATTGATATAGCTGCTTTCCTCGTATCATATAGGTGCGACTATCGCCTACATTGATTATGTATGCATGTTCACCCACGATCATAAAACCGGTGATGGTGGAACCCATATCGGTTTTATCCTGTGCATTTTTCTGGCAGAGGATGACGTTGGCATCCTCGATTGAGCCGTGCAGCAGTGTGACCAGGGCATCTTCGTCGAATGGTTTGGCAGGTTGGCCATCTTTTTCGGCGGTCAGCGGCGCAGCCAGTAATTCGCGCGTCATGCGCTCGGCAATGACGTTGATAGTCATACGGCTGGCGACCTGCCCGTTGTCGTGACCACCCAGACCATCAGCGACAATGAAGATACCGGCGGGAGCTGAGAACGATTCGTGGACGCGCTGCAGTTCTAGCACGAGGGTGCTGTCTTCGTTTGGTTCGCTGCGCCGCACGTTGCCTGCATCAGAATACGAGGCCGCGACTAACTGCACTCCGTTGGGGAATGCGCTCTGTTGAGCCTGTATCTGTTCGATGACGTAGGTGTGCCCCTGATCAACGAAGGTGTTGGTGATGTTGCCTTGCAAGACATGGGAATCGTCTTGATTCTCTTGCGCAGAATACTCGTGCATAATATATGGGACATCGAGCAGACTCGCGCCGCAGTCGTTACAGAAATCATCACCCTGTGAGTTTTGTTCCGAGCCGCAATTCCAGCAGCGCTGGTAGCCCTGGTGGTCGATCACCTGGTATTCGTGCTCTTGCGGGCTGTCGCTGATTACCTGGGTAATCTCATAGCGGCCCTGGAGAGTTGTGCCAACGGGCATTACAAGGAAATCACCCGATGATGTTGCCTGCTCGGGCTGCCCAGGCTGCCCGGCCTGTTCAGTATGCTCGGCCCCTTCGGACTGTTCGACAGGTGGTTGCTCTGAAGGTTGTTGCATTGTTTCACTCTTTTCCATGTCAGGATACACGCCGCCATAGGTTGCATTTTGTGAGTGCGATGTTTCCGTGCCTTCTACCGCACCATTCTCCATTGGAGGCGGTGGGGGTGGAATAGGGATCGCTTCGTTCTCATCTGATGCTCCCATCGAGACGGTAGCGATGTTCTGTGCACTCGCGGACGGTGGTGAAGCCGGGGTGGTTGGCCTGTCATCGATCTCGGCTGTAGGGGCCCGCTTTATCGCGCCCTCTGTCCCCTGCTCGCTGCCCGATTGCCCTGATTGCCAGCGACGTTGATGATAGGCGACCATCTTCTCGGGCGTCAGAATGAGAGTTGGAACGAGGCTTGGATCTTCTTCTACAGGCTCAGTTTGAGCCTGGATGTCCGCGCCCTCTGCATCCTCTTGCGCGGGCGCGAGCTGGGTTTTGTCCTGCATGTCCTCTTGCGTGGGCACATATTGCTTGTCTTCCTTCTCCTCCTGTATCGATGCCGGCATGGTAGGTGTAGGGACGCGATTTATCGCGTCCTCCGGCATCGATGTGGCCGCGGTTGGAGCGTATTGCGCCGAGCTGGATGGTGTAGGGACACGATTTATCGCGTCCTCCGGCTGAGATACGCTGAAGGATCGCCCGCAGCTCTTGCAGAACTTGGCGTCATCACGGTTTGATGTATTACATGATGGACAGAGCATGCTGCCCTCCTTTTTATTATTACAACTGTTTTTGTAAACGGTTGGCTTCCATATTATTCGGATTGCGCTGTAAGGCCTCGCGTACCATCTGGCGGGCTTCGGCCTTTTTATTGGTCTTTAAATAGCACGATGCCATGGCGCTGTAAATTTCAGCCGCGTCCGGGTTCCATTGACGCCCCTGTTCAAGAGCGCTCAGGGCGACTTTCCATTCGCGCGCTTTCATGTGGGCGCGGCCCAGTTCATACCAGCCCTCCCACATGGCAGGCTCACGCTGGGTAGCCTGGCGCAGGACGCTAATAGCGGAGGGTACCTGGTTTGTACTGAGATACAGGCGCCCAAGCGACATTAAAATGAGTGCGTGGTCGGGATTGATTTTCAGTCCTTCCAGGAAATATCCCTCGGCCTCGCGGGTATATCCCCGGTTGGCAGCAACCGTGCCAAGCTGGTAATAAACTGCAGAATCGCCGGGAGCATAGGTGAGCGCGTTTGTAAAGGCGGTAGTGGCTTTATCGTACAGGCCAAGGTCATTATAGGACATACCAAGCTGGAAGTAGGCATCGACGGCTCCTGGCCTCGCGGCGATGGCCTGCTCGAAGTGTTCAGCGGCGAGTTTCATCTGCTCGGTGAACAGGTTCTTATCTTTGTCTTTGAGCGTCTGTCCGTACTGGCGATAGGCGCGGCCGAGATTATATTGCACGTCATAGGTGGGTTTGCCAGGAACTTGCGCCAGTTTGAATTGATTGACGGCCTCTTGATAGTGTTTGCTATTAAGGAATTGCAAGCCCAGGCGATAAGCAGTTTGCGGGTCGCTGCTAGCCGCGACGCTTACAGGCGCTGCAGGAGAGCCAACCGGCCGGGCTGTCTGTCCGGACTGAGCAGGCTGAACGGTTGATTGTACTGGACGCGCACGGATGGGCGGTGGTGGCACGCCTGGGCGGGCCGCCGCTTTCAATTGCGGCGGGACAGCAATGGCTCCCTGTTTCAGCGGCTGACCGTCGCGCTTACAGAACTTGGCGCCAGGTCGATTGCGATAGCCGCACTTGGGACAGATGACCTCGGCAGCCGACGTGGCTGCAGGTGCAGTAGGTACAATAATGGTCGCATTAGGCGACATGGCGGGAATCTGTATAGTCGTTGGCGCAGCCTGGTTTGGTAGGCAATGCTGCAAAGCGACACGCATAGCCTCCGCACTCTGAAAACGCAGGGCTGGCTCTTGCTGCATAGCTTTGATGATGACCTGTTCCACCGGGGAGACGAGCTTGCCGTTGATCATTACAGTGCGCAGCCGCGGGTTCTTCGCCAGGATACTACCCGACGCGGGCGTCTGAATGGGGTCTGGCTCGCGATTGGTGAGCAGGTGGTACATAGTCGCGCCGAGCGAGTAAATATCCGAACGCGCATCGGTCTGCACGAGCTTGCCAGGATTCTGCGCCGAGCGGCGTTGTCCAGGCGCGGTAATCGATCCCAGGTGTTCAGGCGATGCATAGGAGATGGTTCCCAGGTTCTCAGTATTGGTGCGCTTATTGGGATCGAATTTACGCGCGATGCCGAAATCAATTAAATGTACGTCATCACCTGTCACCATGACATTGCCGGGTTTCAGGTCGCGCAGGATAATGGGCGGGACACGGGTATGGATGTAGGTCAAGGCTTCACATACCTGCATCATCCAGTTAATGACGCGCGTTTCGTCAAGTGGCGCCTTGCTATCTTCGAGGATTTTTTCCAGGCTGCGGCCCGGCACAAATTCCATAACGAAGTAGTAGTTGCCCCGTTCCTGAAAACTGAGTACCAGCGATGGGATGCGCGGATGCTTGAGATTGAACAGCAGATCAATTTCTTTATCAAAACGCTCGATAGCAGATTTGCGTTCGTCTTCGGTTGTATTGGGATTGATGAGCAGTTCTTTGACAGCACGAAAATAGCCCGGCCTATCGACCTGTTCTACTTTGTAAACAGTACCCATGCCACCTTCGCCAAGCACGCCAACAATTTTAAATTTTCGATCCAGGATTGTACCTTCTGGGAGAGGCATAGAATGGTCCTTAATATTTCCTTACTGACACCCAATCCGTCTAACTGATCTGGACAACCACGGCGGTAATATTATCCTCACCCCCATTGGCGTTTGCCATGTCAATCAAAGTATCGCAAATCTTCTGGGCGTCACGCTCTTGTTTGAGCACGCTGAGTATACCCTGGTGCCGTACCATTTCCCACAAACCATCGGAGCAGAGCAGCAAGGTATCACCAGGACGCAGGGTCTCATGAAAGACATCGGGATCAACGCTTTTGTGTCCCGCACCCAGCGAGCGATAAATCAGGTTGCGTTGTGGATGGGAGTACACGTCATCTGGCTCGATCTGCTTCTCTTCCACTAAACGCTGCACCAGGGAGTGATCCCTGGTGAGTTTGGTGAGCGTGCCATCGCGATAGAGATAGGTGCGGCTGTCGCCGACGTTCACAATGAAGGCCTTGTCGTCCTGAATTAAGGCTGATGTGACTGTGCATCCCAGACCACGTGCGGACGATTGCTCTTCGCCGTAAGCGACAATCGCTTTGTTAGCCTGGCGAACGGCGGCTTTGAGCTGGTCCTCGATATTTTTGATGGTGGGCGTCTCCGAGAGTTTGCGCGTTTTGTGTTGTTTGGCGCTTTCCTCGCCTGGTTTTACAGGGTCGAGTTTGACGGTCTGCAAATCGGAGACGGGTGTGAGCTTGATGGTTGGTTGTTCAGATATAGGCACCAGGAAACTTTTCAGCGCTTCGCTGATTTTTTGGACAGCGAGTTTGCTGGCGACTTCGCCCGCTTTGTAGCCCCCCATACCATCGGCGACGATGAAGAGGCCGCGCTCTTTATCGTCTGAGATGTACATATAGGGACTATCTTCGTTTTGTTCGCGTTGTCGTCCTACATCGGTTTTGTCAGCAGCTTTTAATTTAAACGGCATTGGTTCTTCCCTCACAGCAACGTCTATGCAACGTTCATTTTAATGCTCAATATAACATATAGCAGTTTTCATGACAATTAATATGCTTAGAATTGGGATATAAGAGGCTTTCCGCCTCTTTGAACTCCTGATAATACTGCATAAAATTTACTAATTTATATACGTGATACAAGTTGAAAGGTTGAAGGTTCACAGTGAGCCGCGCTGCAGGCGTTCGATGATGTCTTTGAGCCTGCGGGTTTCTGTGGCGTGCCGGTCCTGCATGCGCTGCAATTCAAGCTGGAGTTCGAGTTGCATTTGCTCCATGCGGTCTTTCATGTGCAGGATAGCTTCTACGCCTGCCAGGTTGACTCCAAGGTCGCGCATAAGGCGGCGAATATGCACGACTCGTTCGATATCACGGTCGGAATACAATCGCGGGCTATGAGGGCTATTGCCCTTGCGCGCGGGTGAGATCAATCCCAGGCGTTCGTAATGGCGAAGTGTTTGTTCATGCACTTCGGCTTTTATGGCCGCCACGCTGATGGCATACCATGCGCCGTCACGGTTTTCGTCCACGAGGTCTCACTCCTTATGTATGTACTTCGGCGCTGCGCATTTGTGCGAGTTGTTCAAACAGGTCGCGCTCTTCCTCGGTGAGGTGCATGGGCAGCACGACTTTGAGGCGCGCGAAGAGGTTGCCGTTGCCTTCACCGCGCAGGCGGGGCATGCCTTTCCCCGCCAGGCGGAAGATGCGGCCATTCTGTGTTTCTGGCGGGATGGTGAGCATGAGTTTGCGCCCATCTGGTAGTGGCACCGGCACTTGACCCCCCAGTATAGCCGTGACAAGTTCCACCTCGCAGTCGAGGTAGAGGTCATCGCCTTTGCGCTCATAGAGCGGGTCAGGTTTGACGCTGATGACCAGGAAGAGGTCGCCGCGTGGGCCGCCGCCTATGCCGGGCTGTCCTTCGCTTGCGACGCGAATTTTGGAGCCGTTATCAACCCCTGCAGGTATTTTCACCTGAATACGCTTGCTGCGGGCGAATTGACCCTGGCCACTACAGTTAGCGCAAACTTTGCCCGCGACTTCGCCCGTGCCACGACAGAATGCGCAGACCTCCGTTGATTGAATGTTGAAGGTACGTGTGCCGCCGACGTAGGCCTCCTGGATGGTAACTTCTACGGATTGCTCGATGTTGTCGCCTGCGCGCCTGCGAAAGTCCTCACGCGGGCGTGTTCCGGCTCCTGCTGCGCCGGGGGTGCGCCCGAAAAGGGTCTCAAAGAAGTCCGAGAAGCCGGATGTTGAATCAAAATCGAGGGGAGAGGTGCGATAGCTATAGCTGCGCCTGCCCGTGCCTGGGTGAGCGCCAAACTGTTCCTGCCAGTTGGGGCCGAGCGTATCATATTTTTTGCGTTTATCGGCGTCGGAGAGAACTTCATAGGCTTCATTGATTTCTTTGAACTTCTCTTCCGCTTTTTTGTCGCCGGGATTGACATCCGGGTGATATTTGCGTGCCAGCTTGCGAAAGGTCCTTTTAATTTCGTCGGCGCTGGCATTCTTGGAGACGCCGAGCACTTTATAATAATCTTTATAGTCCATGTATCTCGCTCTCTGCCCCTCTTTTTTTATTCCTGTGCCGGTTTGTTGCCCGCGCTGACCCGAACGCGAGCCGGGCGCAATGTTTCATCGCCGAGTTTATAGCCTTTGAGTACCTCTTCTACAATGGTGCCCTCCGGCTGGTCAGTATTTTCAACAGCTTCGATGGCTTCATGCACATAAGGATTAAAGGCTTCGCCGACGGTGGCGACTGGTGTGAGACCTTCGGCGCGCATGACTTCATTCATCTGCCACATGATCATACGCAGGGTTTGCTGCAATGCCTGGCGGTCCATGGTTTCCTGGTAGAGCAGGGCGCGCTCGATGTTGTCCATGACTCCCAATATTTTTTGGAACAGGGCCTTTTTATCGCGCTGCACACGATCCACGCTGATACGCTCCTGGCGTTTGCGGAAATTCTCCATTTCGGCGCGTTCGCGCAGGTATTTATTCCAGTTGTCAGTCGCTTCCTGGCGGGCCTGCGCGAGTTGGGCCTCCAGTTCTTGAATGCGCTTGCTTTCCGAAGAGGTATTTGTCTCCTCTGTCACTTGCCCTTCCTGCATCTCCTGAGACTCTTCCATATTATTTGTATTCTCCTTATATTCAATACAGCGTACTGATGTGAGTTTTATTGTGCCTACAGTATAAACATTGAGTATGTTGTTGTCAAGTTTTTGGAAGTATATTAGAGCGATTGACTGAACGGGTCACCATTCTTCGCTCTCACCTGATAACTTTGTGTCCTCGCTCCAATTTTCTCCGCGTTCCAGGACGATGGGGCTGAACAGAGTGCTTTGGGCTACGGTGATGTGGGAGCGTTTCCACAATTCGAGGACGGCGAGGAAGGTGACGATGATGACCAGGCGAGATGTTTCGTTTTCGAGGAGTTCGGAGAGCAAGAGACGGGGTTGTGTGCGTAAGAGACTCGTGATTTCGGCGATGCGTTCGCTGACGCGCACACGCGCCAGTGGGAGGAATGCGGCGTTGTTGGCTTCGTCGCGCGTGCGCAGCTCGAGAATGCGTGAGAAGGCGCGCGCCAGCGTGTCAACCTCTAAGCCGACCAGCGTGGGAGGTGTCCAGGCGAGCTGGGCTTCGATACCCGCCAGCAGGCCGGAACGTCCATAGGTCTGTAGGCCAGCTTCTTCCCGCAGGCGGAGGTACGAGGCAATCTCTTTGGCGAGCTTGTATTCGAGCAGGTGAGTGCGCAATTCCTCAGCCATCACCGCCGCGCTCTCCATCTCGCCGGTTAACTCTTCTTTGGAGGTGTGCGGGAGGAGGCTCTGTGATTTGATGTAGAGCAGGCGGGTGGCGATGGAGATGAACGCGGCCATGTTTGCCAGAGGTATCGATTCTTCCTGCCACTGTTGCAAATAGGCCAGGTACTGGTCGGTGACGGAGAGCAGGGAGATGGTGGTGATCTCCATCTGCCGCTTTTCAATGAGGTGTAAGAGCAGGTCAAGCGGCCCCTCAAAAACAGGGAGGCGAACGACATAATTGCTCTGATGTCCGATTGTTTCGTTGTAGAGTTGTTCCTCGCTAAGCTTCTGTTCAATTTGATCGAGCATACGTTACGAAGCCTCATCTACGGTGTGTAATTCTGCCGCCGGACCATCGGGTTGATGGTGCGTGCGAATATAGAGCGCGACACGCTCCGATAGGCCAGCCTTCGCCGCCATTTCGGCTCCGATTTCAGCGTGCCACCAGGCATAGCCGAGCGAGCGACGCCAGCGTGAGAGCCCTGCGCATGGGTAGGTTGCCAGGCGCGAGAGTAAACGCGGTGCGCAGAGTTTGCCAAGCACGATAGCCGGACGCGTCCAGAATGGCACACGGCCCTGGGCTTTGCCGACATCGTGTAACAGGGCTGCCGCGAGCAGGTCGGGATCTGTACAGCCGCGTGCCTGTAGTCCCTGGCATACTCGCAGCGAGTGTCGCTGATCGGCGGCGGACATGCTGTTGAAGAGCGGCAGTGCGGAGGCTGGCAGCCAGCGAGCCACTTCCAGGCGTTCCTTGGCCGATAATGGAGCGACGAAACCGAGTTGTTGGCGAACCTGCCAGAGTCGATAAACCAGTGTATGCATTTAAACTTCTTCACTAAGCAATATACAGGAGTAACAGTGCGCCATCGTTGAAACCGCTAGCAAGTGACATGAGTTTCATTGATCCCAGTAGAATGTAATACGAAATGTGAAACAGGAAAAAGTCGCCAAGCCCTGAGATTTGCCCCAGGAATGGCAGTAAAAAGATGAGTAACAGGATAATAAATTGCCCGTAGGGGGCGGACCTGGCAAAACTGACCGCCTGGCGACTTGGCAACAGCGTATAGACAATCTGGTATCCATCGAGTGGATGGAGAGGGATAAGGTTGAAGATAGCCAGGCAGAAATTGACACTGGCAAAGACGGTGATCAACTGCGGGATGCGGATAGTAATGGCATCCGAGTACAGGGAAACAGGGAGAACACGCAGTAGGACAGAGAAGATGATGCCGACGATCACGTTCATGATGATGCCGCCCAGGGCAACGAGCAATGTACCGCCATTTGGTCCGCCCCTCAATTTCCACGGGTCGGATTTGACGGGCCGACCCCAACCCAGGCCGACGGGGCCAGCGGCAACCTGGAAGAAGGCCAGGATGACGCATAGCAGGGTGCCGAGAGGATCAATGTGTGAACGCAAGCTCAGGCTCAAGCGTCCTTCTGCGCGAGGAGTGGGGTCCCCCAGCATGGTTGCTACCAGTGCATGACCATATTCGTGGATAATCACGGCTACTAAGAACGAACCGATAATCATGAACGCCAGTATTACATTTATCATTGTTAACCTCTCGTAGGAACATCCATTAACAGGTCGATTTCCAATCCTTCATAGGCAGAATAGGTATGGGCAAATTGCGTTTGCGCCTCAGCTAACATTAGATCCAGTTTGTCATCATCATAGGTTGGTTCATGATGAAACAGGATCAATGTACCTACCTGGGCTGTACGGGCTACCTCCGTTGCCATCTCAATAGTGCTGTGTCCAAAGCCGCGTTTGGATTGATGGTAGTCATCGTGCGTATACTGCGCGTCGTGTATGAGCACATCGGCCTTTTCGACAAAGGCGAGAAAAGCCGGTTCACAGTGCTCTTTCCATTCGACATCCGTCGCATAGACCAGGCGGCGACCCGCGTATTCAATTCGATAGACTGCAGCGCCATCCAGTGGGTGACTCCTGGTCAGTTTCAGCATGACCTGTGTATCATACTCTGCAATTTCCTGCGGCGTTTCGTACGTGACGGTCGGTTCGCCCTCGCCTTTACGCCAGAGAATATGTTCTTGCCCGTTTAAGGTATGAAACGTGCGATGCGAAGGCAATTTCCGTATATCCACTGGAAAATACGGTTGAGACATGAGTGGGGTTACAAGTTCTTCGATACTGCGGCCTGCCAGGCGCGGCCCCAAAATATTGATATTGGCGCGTTTTTCAAAAAGCGGGCTGAAGAAAGGGAATCCGACCAGGTGATCGCCATGCCCATGTGTGATAAAAAGTGAGATATCGAGGTGTTTGTCCTTGTTGCGTTGTATGAGGTCGTTGCCCATGCGGATGATGCCGCTGCCTGCATCCAGGATGATGGTGTGTGTTCCAACTTCTACTTCAACGCAGCTCGTGTTGCCTCCATAGCGTACCGTCTGTGGCCCTGGGGTGGGATAGCTCCCACGCACTCCCCAGAAGCGCACCAGGAAATGTGGTGTGCCGTCAGTCATGCTAATGCTCCTATCACCGCCCTGAGCGTGATGTCTGATTTGCACACATTATAGCATGGATATGCTAGGGTTCATTGCTTTTATTAAAGCTTCCTCCCCCAATGTATCCAGAAAATGTATCATGATAACTTATCTCGTGTCGTTTTATATCAAAGCGTTCCATTATTTATCATAAAGTAGAGTTAATTTCTATAAACTACTACTTGACAAATATGAAGTTTTGGAGTACTCTTACGTTGGTAAGGGGTAGTATGCTGCTTATTTATACATCCCTAAATCATTCCCGTATGGTGCCTTGCTCAACTCTCATCCCATGCTAGCGAGGATGAGAATCGAGCAAGGCACTCCAACGCACTTACTGGCTTGGGGAGCTGGTGAGCTTCCTCCAATCTCTATGTCTGGCTTTTTTGTAGAACTACCTGCTGCCTGGGCTTTTGCTTGAAACCGGCGAGCCAGAGGCTACCTCAGCCTCTTCAAGTTGCGACTGTCTGGCCCGCTGCTGCCCAGGGCAAAAGCCACTGGCACGGGAGCAGACAAATCTTG
>VBFM01000236.1:0-481 GCA_005882595.1 Chloroflexota bacterium | reverse complement strand
TGCGTAATGGAACAACGCCGACGCGTGCTGCCAGCCCGAGGACGGGCGCGAGCAACAACCCTTTCTGTAGCAGAATAGATCACGGCATCGGGGCCTCAGCAGGCGCGAGGGTGTACTGCTTCGGGCCGCAGACCAGCAGTTCATCGAATGTGAAGACCAGCAGCAGCACGTTCGGGCCGAATGTCGATGCCGCGAACCCACAAGAAGACATCACGCCCAATGGCACGCGCGTCTACGGGCAATCGGAGGTATCCATCGCAGGCAATGCCACCGATGCCGTTGAGGCCTGGAACGATGCGACCGGTTTCTTCGCTCCTTGCCCCTCGCCGATGTTCAAAGAAGAGCTGACCGGCCTCGGCTTCTCATCCAACGGTGGCAGCTCTTTCAAAGACCTGGGGGGTCTGCCCAACAACTGTAAGACGGGCTTCTTCTACTTCGGTGATCCAACCGTGGAGACCTGGCAGACAGGCAGGTCAACCTA
>VBFM01000235.1:4873-14884 GCA_005882595.1 Chloroflexota bacterium | reverse complement strand
CTGGACGATAATACCATCGTCCGTATTATCTGCCTGATAAAGCTCCAGGGCAGGGGCAAGCCCAGCCCTAGAAGTGGAGAGACACAAGTAGGGTACGGGCTGGGCTTGCCCCTGCCCTGGAAAAGGGGAGACACAAGCGTCCCTACGGATTTACTGCCTGATCACTTTTCTCGACGCTGGCTCCAACGCCGCGGCGCAGCATGGGTACTTTGTCGAGAGCTTCCCAGGGTGCGTCGATGTCGGTGCGGCCAAAATGACCGAAGGCGGCGGTAGGCTGGTAGATGGGTCGGCGCAGGTTCAGCGCCTGGATGATACCCGCCGGGCGCAGATCGAAATGCTCGTTAATCAGGCGGATGATTTCTTCGTCGGAGACTTTACCTGTGCCGAAGGTATCTACGAAGAGTGATAAGGGGCGTGCGACGCCGATGGCGTAGGAGATCTGCAATTCCAGGCGGTCGGCAAGACCGGCGGCGACGATGTTTTTGGCGATATGCCGGGCAGCGTAGGCCGCCGAACGGTCTACTTTGGTGGGATCCTTACCGCTGAAGGCGCCGCCGCCATGGCGGGCCATACCACCGTAGGTATCAACGATGATTTTGCGCCCGGTAAGCCCGGCATCACCCATCGGACCTCCTGTGACAAAACGGCCTGTTGGATTCACGTAGATCCTGGTATCGCTATCGATCAGATGAGACGGGATGACAGGTTTGATGATATGGTCGATCACATCCAGGCGAATCTGCTCGTGATCGATATAGCTAGCGTGCTGTGTCGAGATGACGATCGTATCTACGCGCACCGGGCGGCCATGTTCATACTGAACCGTGACCTGGCTCTTCCCATCGGGGCGCAGATAGACCATGGGACCTGTGCCGCCCCACGATCTGCGCCGCACCTGCGAAAGCTGGCGGGTGAGTTTGTGCGCGAGGCTGATGGGCATGGGCATGTATTCGGGGGTTTCGTTGCAAGCAAAACCGATCATCATGCCCTGGTCGCCAGCGCCGACGCGCTCCAGTTCGTCATCGCTCAGGTGGGCTACTTTGGTCTCCATTGAATTACTGACCCCCATATCAATGTCGGGTGACTGCTTGCCAATGGAGGTAACGACGCCGCAGGTGCGATAGTCAAAGCCGTAATCCGCGTTAATATAGCCGACCTGCTCGATGGTTTTGCGCACGATAGCCGGCATATCTATCCAGGCGCAGGTGGTAATTTCACCCGCGACCAGCACAAGGCCGGTGGTGGTAGCAGTTTCGCAGGCGACGCGCGCCATAGGGTCCTGGGCTAGAATCGCATCGAGGACGCCATCCGAAATCTGATCACACAGCTTATCTGGATGTCCTTCGGTCACCGATTCGCTGGTAAAAAACGATTTCGGATTTTTCATAAAATCGCTCATAATGGGGTCTGATCTCCTTTCAATACAACGAGAAAGCTGTTACAAGATACAAAAAACCCCCTGGTTTCAGGGGGTTAAGAGTTTTACGGCTTAATTCCCCTCATCTTGCGGAATGTTCCGCCGGAATTGGCACCCTTCCTGCGCTTGGGCAGGCGGGTTGCCGGGCTTCATCGGGCCGTTTCCCTCCACCTCTCTTGATGAGAGCAGTTTCTGCTTCACATGTTTGATTGTCTAAGTACCAGGCAGCAGTTCGCACCGCTTATAAGTATTGTACTTAACGAAGAGGCTTCTTGTCAATTCTACCTCAAGCCTGAAGCCCTTAGGTGCCCGACTCCCACGAGTTCAGGTATTTATCCTGCTCAGGAGTCAGCGCATCGATGCGTACGCCCATAGCATGGAGCTTGAGGCGCGCAATCTCCTTGTCGATCGTGGCGGGGATGGTATAGACACGGGGCTGCAAATTCTTGGCAGAGATGAGCATATATTCGGCGCCCAGAGCCTGGTTAGCAAAACTCATATCCATCACGCTGGCGGGATGGCCTTCGGCGGCGGAGAGGTTGACCAGGCGGCCTTCGGCCAGCAGGTGCACCTGGCGGCCATCGGCATAGGTGTACTCATCCACAAAGTCGCGCACACGACGTTTGCTGCTCGCCAGCTTTTCGAGTTCCGGGATATTGATCTCGTCGTTAAAGTGACCGGAGTTGGCCAGCAGCGCGCCGTTCTTCATGCGCTCCAGGTGCTGACGATCAATCACATTGATGTCACCGGTCGCGGTGACGAAGATATCGCCCTGAGCCGCCGCTTCGAGGCCCGGCATAACACGATAGCCGTCCATGACGGCTTCCAGCGCGCGGGTGGGATCCACTTCGCAGACGATGACGTTTGCTCCCATGCCGTGCGCGCGTGAGGCGATGCCGCGCCCGCACCAGCCGTAGCCGAATACCACGAAGGTGCGGCCCGCGAGCAGGATGTTGGTCGCGCGGATGATGGCGTCAATCGAACTCTGACCGGTGCCATAGCGGTTATCAAACAGGTGCTTGGTATCTGATTCGTTGACCGCCAGCACCGGGAAGCGCAGGACGCCATCCTTCTCCATACTGCGCAGGCGAATGACGCCGGTGGTGGTCTCTTCCATGCCGGCGACGATGGTGGGAAGCAGTTCGGTGCGGCTGGTATGCAGCGTGGACACAAGGTCGCAGCCGTCATCCATCGTCATGTGGGGCTGGTGGTCCAGCACGGCGTTGATGTGGCGATAGTAGGTGTGTTCATCCTCGCCTTTGATGGCGTAGGTGGGAATGCCGTATTCGCTGATGAGCGCGGCGGCGACATCATCCTGCGTGGACAGGGGATTGGAGGCGCACAGCACCAGGTCGGCGCCGCCGGCTTGCAAGGTGAGGGCCAGGTTGGCGGTTTCGGTAGTGATATGCAGGCAGCCCGCCATGCGTACGCCCTTCAAGGGCTGGTCTTGAGTGAAGCGTTCGCGGATGAGCCGCAGGACAGGCATTTCTTTGGCTGCCCATTCGATGCGGTCTTTGCCGCGCGCGGCCAGGAAGAGATCTTTGACATCTCCTTTGGTTGAGGTGGTCATGAAATAGTTATTCCCTTCTGTGAATATATTTATTTTTTTGTTCTCTGGGTAATAGCACCGCTACTAATAGTACCATTTTTCCAAAGGTTCACCAAATTTCTACTGTCGAGGTCGCCAGTTGGGATCGAAGTGCGAGCACTCGACGAGAGCACGATAGCGCACGGCTACGTCGTCCATGGTCAGGATGCGCAGGCGCCCAATACTGAAGTCCTCGCAGACGAAAGAGCCGATGATATTGCCGTGTACGACGCCGCATTTGATATCATTGATGGAATAGCAACCGCCGGGTCGTGGTTCGATGGTCGAGAGATAGCCCAACAGGCCACCGGCGAATGCATCGCCCGCACCCGTGGGATCGATGACTTCTTCGAGCGGGTAAGTGGGGGCGCTGAAGAAGACGCCATCCGCGCTAAAAAGCAGCGCTCCATAGCTGCCCTGCTTGACAACAATGTATTTCGGACCTAAATCAAGCAAGTAGCGCGCGCCGGAGACAATGCTGGGACAACCGGTGTACTGGCGCACCTCTTCTTCGCTCATCAACAACATGTCCACGCGCTTGATGACTTCGGTCAATTGCGAGCGGGTGGTCATGATCCACAGTTCCATGGTATCAAGCACGGTTAGGCTAGTTCCAGGTATCTGTTCGAGGACTTCCATCTGCAATTCTGGCTGAATATTGGCAAGGAAGAGCAATTGACTGTTGCGATACTCGTCAGGAATGACGGGGTGAAAACCTGCATAGACGCCAAGCTGCGTGTCCAGGGTGTCACGCGCGTTCATATCCATATGGTATCGCCCAGTCCAACGGAAAGTAGGACCCTCTACCATCTGCAAGCCAGAGAGATTCACGGGGCGTTTGCGCCAGAACTCCAGGTGTTCGCGTGGGAAATCGCTGCCCACCACCGCTACCAGGTTGACCTGGTTATAGAGCGAGGCAGCCGTTGT
The DNA here is from genome assembly GCA_005882595.1 of Chloroflexota bacterium. Lineage (GTDB taxonomy): Bacteria > Chloroflexota > Ktedonobacteria > Ktedonobacterales > Ktedonobacteraceae > VBFM01. The sequence goes on along the minus strand of VBFM01000235.1, from coordinate 10,952 downwards.
AAAATACGAAGCAGCCCCTCCCAGGATTTCCTCAGCCCTGGCAAAAGGGGTCTCGACGGTGTCGAGAGCGACAGAACCAACAACCAGAATGGACACTCCTCCATCCTCCCTTTCAAATACTATAGTTACACATGATATTCTTCTTTGCCCAGCACATGTTACTCACTCGCCTCTCCAATCATATGATAACCAGCGCAGAGCGAGCGTAAGGATTCCGTGTACGGGGGACGAGCGATGCCAGCCTCGGTGATGATAGCGGCCACGTAGTTGTGTGGAGTCACATCAAAGGCTGGATTGGCGGCCTGTACTCCGTCAGGCGCGACGACAACTCCGCGCACGCTCGTTACTTCTTCTGGACTGCGCTGTTCGATAGGAATATGTTCCCCGGAAGGAAGCTGCAGGTCGATGGTGGAGCGAGGCGCAACCACGTAGAATGGAATATGGTGGGCATGCGCCAGTACTGCGACACTGTACGTACCGATCTTATTGGCAACATCGCCATTGGCAGCAATGCGATCAGAGCCGACGAACACAGCTTTAATACCACCATGACGCATAAAATGCGCTGCCATATTATCGGTAATCAAGGTCAAGGGAATGCCTTCCTGTTGCAGCTCCCAGGCAGTCAGCCGCGCGCCCTGCAGCACCGGGCGGGTTTCATCGACGAAGACGTGCAGCTTTTTCCCGGCGCGATGCGCAACATACATGGGTGCGAGGGCCGTACCCCAACCGGCAGTGGCCAGCCGGCCAGCGTTACAATGCGTCAGCAGCGTATCGCCATCAGCAATCAGTTCCGCGCCATATTGTCCCATGCGCAAGCAGGCGTCAAAGTCCTCATCGGCGATGGCTTGCGCCTCCTCTCGTAAGCGCAGCGCCACATCGGGAACAGTATATTGCTCGCGAACGGCGCCCTGCATGCAGCGCTGCATACGTTCTATGGCCCAGAAAAGGTTGACCGCGGTAGGACGGGTGCGGCGCAGCATGTCGCCGACCCTGAGCAAATGGTCTTGAGCCTCAGCCAGCGTAAGCGCTTCACCCTGCGCGCGTAGCAGGCGATAGAGCGCCAGGGCCATGCCGAAAGCCGCCGTTACGCCGATAGCAGGCGCGCCGCGTACTTTCAAATTGCTAATAGCGTGGGCGACGTGCTGCTCATGAGTCAGGGTAAGTATGACCACTTCACCCGGAAGGAGGGATTGATCGATCATACAGACAGCTTCACCCTCCGCGTCTTGTTGCCACCAGACAGTCTGCATCTCTCGCTGGCCCTTTTCATAGATCATAGCCCAGGTATACTCCTTCGAATTTGGGAACCTTCACCCGGTTTATGGTACCATACCAGGCGTTTCTGGGCAAATGCAGGGGACTTCCTATGGCTGGTTGGAACGCTATGTAGTGCGCTCGAACCCAGTTATTGCAATGTACCACGTAAAACGTCCTGAGGGGTCCAAAGAGTAAGGGAGGCTCATACTTCCCCCATTAGTACTAACTTCTGGGTCACTCGTTTCAAGGATTCCGGCAAATATGCTAACATGATATTCAATAAAGCACATCGAATGCCGGAATCATACACCGATTTATATGTTACTGAAAGCGTTGATTGTCCGTTCCACTACACAGAAGGATGTAAGTCTTTCCGCACCCGCGAGAACATCGAGCGGCTCGGAGATACGGCCCTATCACTTGTATGGAACGGACAAGTTGGTAGCTATAGCCATCGAAGGGACGTAGCGCATGGCCAGGGTGGAAACCAAGGAATCTTCTTGGTCCTTCGACCAGATTTACGACGAATATAAGACACCGATCTATAATTATATGTATCATCTGGTTGGGGACCGTGAGCAGGCAGATGATCTGACTCAGGATACCTTTTTGAAAGCGTTTCGCGCGCTGCCAAAAATGGATGCAAACCTGAAATTGTCAGCGTGGTTGTATCGTATCGCAACGAATACGGCCTATGATGCTCTGCGTCGTCGGAAATTGATCGCCTGGCTTCCCTGGCAAGACCTCGATCACGAACCAGCGGATGTAGAAGGCTCTGATCCTCAGGAAATCTACGGGACAACGGAACTCGTACGCGCTGCTCTCCGTCGCATGCCCCAGCAGTACCGGGCTGCGCTGTTGTTGTATACTCAGGAAGGGTTCTCCTACAGCGAGATCGCCAAGGCCCTGAATATCGCTGAGAGCGGTGTCAAGATGTATCTTTCCCGAGCGCGTCAATCGTTTAGAGAGCATTATAAAGCTCTAGAGCAAGGCGGAGGCACAAAATGAACTGCGAGCAAGTCGAGGAACTGCTAAGCGCTTACCTTGACAATATGCTCGCACTCGAAGAACGCCGCGTGGTTGCTACTCACCTCAAGTCTTGCACAAGGTGTACCGCTACGCTTGCCGACTTTCGCCGCAACGATGCACTACTCAAGCGACTTCCGCGCGTGAGCCCCGACCCGGCTTTACGCGAACGCATCTTCACTTCACCAGAGATCCTCGAATTGACGGGCGCTTTCGACGTGCCCGATACCTTCGAGGGCAGCAACGATAGACCGGTTGAATGGACGGTTCCCAAACTGCCGGTTAACAGCCCCCGCCGCGATACGCCGGGTCGCCCTCATTTAGTTGCCATCCCTGGTGGGCGCAGCACAGTACCGACACCGTCAGTCAGACCGGTAGTACCACCCCGGAAGCGTCGCAATACAAAAAGCCTGCGCATCTTGATCGCAGCGCTGGCTGCCGTGCTGATCCTGACCCTGGGCATTGGGGGCTTTCTTGGCGTTAATAGCTGGTTTCATCCGGCAATGTCCATCAATCCTGGCGGAATTACGCCTCCATTAAATCCAAATCCATCCGGGATAACACCGCTTTCGGCGGGGCTGCGTTTTGTTTTTCTACGCGGGGGGTCGTTATTGAGTGTTCGTGTGGATGGCAACAATCCGCAGCCCGAACGTTTGACGCCAAGCAATGTGACGGTCGCCTCAAACTGGGCAGTAACAGCGCCTTTACCCGGACGCTCGGCTGGCGACATGCTCGCCTATATCGATCTGCAGACGGCCCTTGTCCACACTATTCGTAGTGATGGACTGTCGGATACTGTTATCCATCAGCCCCTGCTGAAAGCGGGGACGCTGCCTGCAACAGTGCAGGATACGGATACGTGGGAGACTATCTTAAACAGCCTGGCGTGGTCGGCAGATGGAAGCATGCTAGCCTTCGTAGCTGATCCTACCGGCACTGGTCAGACCAGTCTCTACATCTACTCCACCGTGACGCATAAAGTTACACTCGTACATGTTGCTGTTCCGGGTAGTGTGACCCATCCCGTCTGGTCGCCGGATGGTGTGCGCCTGGCCTTTGAAGTGACCAATCACGAGGTAACGAGCATCCTTGACTACCATACGCAGAATCTCAGCTCGCTCACCATCGCCGAGGGCATCGGTTCAGGAACTACCGTGGGCCAAAGCGTTCTCTCACTGGATTGGTCGCCGGGCACAGATGCGCCAATGGTTACCTGGAGCGTGGGAACAATTGGCCAGGTTACCAGCCTGTGGATTCATCGCGTAGGAGTAGCTGGCGCTGCAGCACAAGAACTGCTTAAGGGTGATTACGCGCAGGCGATCTACAGCCGTAGTGGTCACAATGGTGTGGGAAGCTGGCTGGTTATCACTTCCATCGCGGGACGTGCGGGCGATATACTGCGCGTGGATGTCGCGCAGGGGACGGACCATGTGCCACTGACCACCGGAAAACAGGTCGGCTTTGCGCAATGGTCTCCTGATGGCGCATCTATAGAGTATCTCGATATGCTTTCGGCTGGCATTGGCACGCTTCATGTCGTCAACGCGAGTATAGCTCTTGACACCCTCATCGCAGGCAACGTCGCAAATGCTCCTGCTCCCGCGTGGTCATCCGACAGCAAGCGCGTAGCATTTAGCACCGGCACAAAAGTAGGTATCGCCACTATCCAGGCGCCCATTGATACACATTTCCTCTCTATTAAGGGCGCAGCTTCTGCGCTGGCCTGGTCTGTTACTTCCCCACAACAGTTAGTGATTGCGCTGAATGATGGGCAACAGGGCATCTACCTGGTGGATACAGGGCGTGGCACTTCAAAGCAAGTGGATACATTAGGGACGAGCGGGCCAATCTTGTGGACCGAGATTCCGTAAGGCATCCCCATACTTCCCTCCTTTATGAAACATATTGATACAACAAAACACAGCATTTTCACACCATCTTCACATGGATGAGCTAATTTTTAGCGAAAAATACACACCGGAGCAGTATAGTATACTGTGCAGGTTTAGACCAACTGGGAGTCGGGGTGTATGTGTGTTTTGGAGGAGTGAATATGACAACGACACAAACCATCATGACAGTTGATGCTATCTTTCGCGCGCGGCCGGCAGCAGCAACGGCGCAAGTGATGAACCAGATGGAGAGACACGCGCGTCTGGTATTTATGCTGCTCGATGGCAGGCGCACGGTACGAGACGTGGCGCGCCTGCTGCACCAAACAGAGGTGCAGGTTGCCTATATCGTGGTACGCTTACTCAAAAACGGCTACATCGAATACCTGGGAGCATAGTCCTGGGCCGAAAAATCTCTATAAACTCAAACGAATTTTTCACAATGTGAGAAAATTGGCTCCCAAAATGATATCTATTTGGTGAGTTATACGTTATAATACATAGGCCTGGGATGGAAGGCGGGATGTTCGTGAGCAAGCAGATCCACCTCGACGAGCAAGCTTGTAGCGTTCATCTGTGTATACGCGCAACCTTTTCCCCATGGGGTTTGCGCGCGCACCTCCTGGAGCCTCGCGATGCTCCTAGCATACGCGTGGTAAGGGGAGGACGAGCTGGCACCCCGTCCTCCCCTTACTTTTTGTTTGTGACCAGAAGGGTTGGCATGCGATTTACGGTTCGGTCTCTGGGCGGAAAACTGATAATTAGCGCGGCATTTACACTTTTGCTTTGTATGCTCCTGTTTGCAACGGCGTCCTGGTATTTGTTGAAATCCTTTTACGAGCATGAAGCAAAAAGTGACGCTACCATGCACCTTGCACTCATCAAGCATGCTTACCAGGCGCAGACCGTCTTGCTCAGTGAAGAACTCTCGCGGGTTGCAAAAAACCCAGGGCTGGGGGATGCGCTGGCGCAACCACTGACCCAATCCTCGCGGGAACGAATTCGGGACTTGCTCTTCTCCACCTTTTTAGATGATCATTTTTCTGATATGATCATTGTTTCCCAGGATCGACAAACGCTGGAAGAGATATCACCTTCAAGCACGCTCTCGAATGATATACAGTCCCTGGTAGATGAGGGTTTGCAAGGAAAGACTACTAGCCAGGTGGTAAAGACGTCGGCGGATACTACGAGAGGTGACTCTACCTGGGATATCAATGTAGCTGTGCCCATTCTTGCTCCCGGCGACAAGCAGCTGGGGATATTGATAGGGGAGCAACGCCTCGATGACTCTTTCGCAGCCGATTTAGTACGAGCAAGCGGCAACCTCGGATTGAACGTGGCCTTATGCCAGGGGCAGCAAATTCAGGGAACGACAATACATAGTATGCCGCTGGATCGACATAATGCCCAGGAAAACATTTGCGCTTCAAACCACGTGAACCTGATCGATACAGGTCAGCATTATTTGACGATGTCCGCTTTCGTCCGGGCGGACCACCAGGTGGCCGGGTCCCCCTCGCTGCTGGTGGTAGATATCGAGCCACTTTATAACTTGAACACGCATCTCGAGCGCGCGCTCGAGATTCTGATCGGCCTGGGCATTTTCGTCATAGCGCTGGGCGTCACGGCTTATACCTTGATCGCGCGTACGTTCTTCATTCGTCCGATACGTCGCTTACAAGCGAGTATCGCTCAGCTGGTTTCCAATACCACCGGCTCCACGGGTGCAAACGTTGCGCTTGATGAGTTGAGCATGTTAGCGCGCTCATTCAATCTGCTCTCGGAGTCCTTAAACACACAAGAGAACGAAAGTCACATGATCACCAGCCGTATGAGTGACTTGCTCACGATGAGTGATATTCTCATCTCGACGCTGAACCTGGAGGACTTGCTGAGAG
>VBFM01000235.1:0-4830 GCA_005882595.1 Chloroflexota bacterium | reverse complement strand
GGACGTGAGATGACTTCGCCCTGGGCAGTAGCGCAGTGGTCGGATACACAAGCCTTGCAGCCATTACAGGCGTCAAATGGGCATCTTCCAGATACGCCTTCGTCAAAGCGAGAAGCGGTGACGGTGCATGCCGACCCGGCTGGTGATATTACGATGGCGGCTACAACCAAAATGGTGGCGATGCCTATCGCCAGCGCACGCGCAGCATCTACTTCCTCCACATCAAGCGGCAAGCGGCGGGCGATACGCGCGCTAAAGCTGACACCCCCGCCGGAACCTGATGGACTGCGTCGCCCGCGTATTCCCCGGCCGGCGTTGCGGGATCTCGATATGCTGCTGGCGCGCATGGCGATGCAGAGAGAGAAGATCGCCTATGGCGAGGATGTCCACATGATCTACAGGGAGCGCGGGGAAGCCTGGGCGCGTATGGCATTAGAGGCGGGGTACCAGTCTGTGGTTGCCGTGCCATTATTTTTACAGGACCAGGCTATCGGCGCAGTGATGCTCTATGGAGACAGGCCGTACCAGGTGAGTGGACGTGATACCTTCTTATTGAGTACCGCAGCCATTCAGGCCGCGATGGCTATTCAGAACGCGCTGCTCTTTGTCGAGGTGAAGGATAAGAATGCAGCCCTGGAACGCGTCAACCACCTGAAATCACAATTCCTGGCGACGGTGACCCATGAATTACGTACTCCCTTGCACAGTATCATCAGCTATGGATCGTTGATTCTTGAGGGATACCTTGACGGAGAATTGACGGAGGAGCAACAAGAACATATTTCGTTCATTGTGCGCCGCGCTGAAGACCTTTCACGCCTGGTCGATGATATGCTCGACCTCTCCAAGATTGAAGCGGACCGCCTGGAGGTCAAGGTTGAGCCACTGTCCCTGGAGCAAAGCTTGCAAGATGCGGTGAATGAACTCAAACAGATGGCGGGCAACAAGGAACTTTCTCTGACATTGGAGATGGACGAGGAGCTACCGATGGCGCTGGCCGATAGTCACCGCATCCGCCAGGTCGTCGTGAACCTGGTGTCTAACGCCTTAAAGTTTACGGAAAACGGCGGCGTCACTATTCGCTGTATGCTGCTGGAACGTTATGATATGCTGCGTATCTCCGTCAGCGATACGGGCATCGGTATTTCTCCGGCGGCTCTGGATTATATCTTCGAAGCTTTTCGCCAGGCCGATGGCAGCGTGACACGACGCTTTGGTGGGACAGGCCTGGGTCTGACGATTGCCAGGAAATTGATCGAATTGCAAGGCGGCGAAGTAACAGTGGAAAGTATTGTCGGTCAGGGATCGACCTTCTCCTTTACGCTGCCGATTGTCACACCTGCCAGGGTGCGTATGACTGTATAGCCTGGGGAAGTCAGACTGATAGGATACCAGCGCCAGGAAGCGCAGCGCCTTCAGTAATAATGGGAGGAAGACCTATGAATACGCCAATGCCGTTAGGTGCCAGTACTAGCGTACGGCAGCCAACCATACTCATCATTGAGAATGAAGTGTCCAACCGCATCTTGATCGAGCGCGTTCTATCCACACGCGGCTATCGCTGCATCTCGGCTTCCAATGGGCAGGAAGCGCTGGATATGCTGGATCACGAACGGGTAGACCTGATCCTGACCGATCTCTCGATGCCTGTGCTGGATGGATACCGCACAACGCAGTTGATTCGCGCACGTCCAGGCATGGAACACGTGCCTATTGTGGCGGTTACAGCCTACGCTTTGAACGATGAGGGTGAAGCGGCCATACACATCGGCTGCAATGAATATCTCACCAAGCCGTTCAAGCCACGCCAATTATTGGAAGTAGTAGATAGATTGCTGCCAAAAGCTTAAAAAATAAACACAGAAGTAACACATTCTGAAAAAAATGTAGCACATTGACTAAGAATTTGTTATGATTCAAGTAACTACATGTGATCCCGTGACCGGTCAAACGAATGCAGTGACCGGTCAATCTCTTTTGGGGTCACGTACTACGAAGTAATGTCTGGGGAGAATTGTATTATGGATATTCAAGTAACCAATCAATCCATCAAGGATATGGCGTGTGATGCCCTGGTTGTTGGAGTGGCATTTCAAAAAGCGGAAAAGAAAGCTCTCGTCCTTACGAAAACAGCCCGCACGGTAGATGGCCTGCTGGGCGGCATGCTGCAAGAGATCTTCACGAATGGTGAGTTCAAGGGAAATGTGGGTGAGTTAGCGACGATACACACCATGGGTAAAATGGCGGCCAAACGTGTGGTAGTGGTGGGACTGGGCATGCAGGAGAAGCTGCAAACGCAGGCCATCCTGCGGGCCAGCGCGACGGCTGCTCGCCATTTGCAGCAGATGGGAGCGCATTTCATTGCGCTGGCCTGCCACCTGGAAGACGCTGAATTGGATGTCGAGCAGCAGATACAGGCGGAAGTCGAGGGAGCAATATTAGGCGCCTATACTTTTAAGAAGTATGTGCATACAAATACGAATGGCAATGGACGCGGCTTGAACAAAATAGACGTGATTGCGGATTCAGCTGGTGATCCCCATCTCCAACAAGCTCTGCACCGCGCCATTGCGCTGGCAGAGGCCACCAACTTTGCACGCGACATGGTGAACGAGCCACCCAATGTGCTGACACCCACTGAAATGGCGAATCGCGCCAGCTTAGTCGCCAAACAATTTGGCCTGGAATGCACGGTGCTGGATCGCCCGCAGATGCAGGAACTCGGTATGGGTGGATTGCTGGCTGTATCGCAGGGAAGCGCCGAACCCGCTAAATTCATCATCCTGCACTATCATGGAGCGCCATCATCTACAGAGAAAGATATTGTGCTGGTGGGCAAAGGTATCACCTTTGATTCCGGCGGCCTTTCGATCAAACCTGCTGAGCGCATGCCTGAGATGAAGGTTGATATGGCGGGTGGAGCGGCGGTCATTGGCGCGATGTACGCTATCGCGGCCTTGAAGCCAGCCATCAATGTGACCGTGCTTGTGCCCACGACGGAAAATATGCCGAGCGGCACAGCGTATCGCCCTGGCGATATCCTGCGCATCATGAACGGCAAAACCATCGAAATCGTGAACACGGACGCCGAGGGGCGCCTGGTGCTGGCGGATGCGCTTTCCTACGCGGTGATGAAGGAGCATGCGTCTACAATCATCGATGTGGCGACGCTGACCGGGGCCATCGTAACGGCGCTTGGCTCGGTGATGTCCGGCATATTCTGCAACGACGATGAACTCAGCCAGGAGATTATCGCGGCTGGCCGCGTGGAAGGCGAGAAGTTCTGGCGCATGCCGCTGGATGAGGAGTACGCCGAGGCCATCATGAGCGATGTGGCAGACATCAAGCAAACCGCCGGACGCTCTGCAGGTGCGGTGAAGGCTGCGAAAATCCTGGAGCATTTCGTGGGAGAGGCGAAGTGGGCACACCTGGATATCGCGGGAACCAATTTTATCGATACAAAGAAGCCCTACCAGGAAAAAGGTGCGACAGGCTTTGCTGTGCGCACTCTGGCGGAACTCATCCTCAAACGGGCAGAATAACAGCTCTATGTTCTTTCGGAAGAGACACAATTCCATTTGTAGGGGCGCGATAAATCGCGCCCTGATACTCGCTTTCATCTCTCCTCATGGGCGCGATAAATCGCGCCCCTACAAATTGTGAGAAAGGTTATGTATGTTAACACAAGAGACGAGATCGTTGGAGTTTAGCCGCAGCGATGCGCGCATCGCCGAATTATTGGAACTGGTGCAGCGAGCGGAAGACCTGAAGGCCCTCAATGACCTGGCGGAGTGGGATCAAAATACCCAGTTGCCGCAGGCCGATGGCGCTGGCGAGCTGCGTGGGCATCAGATGGCAACCCTTCAGGGCGTCCTGCACGAGAGCAGGACGAATCTGCGCCTGGGAAGTTTGCTCGACGCACTGGATGAGGCGGTCAAAGATGCCCAATTTACGGATGCGGATCGCGGGCTGGTGCGAGTGACACGCCGTATGTTTGACCAGGCTACGAAATTGCCGCGCAAGCTAGTCGAAGAGATTGCGCGTGTGGGCGCCGGCAGCTTCGAGGCATGGAGGCGCGCCAGGGAACGTAACGATTTCGCCAGTTTCGCCCCCTGGCTGGGCCGCACGGTGACGCTGCAGCGCGAGGTGGCGGATCGCTTCGGCTATGCAGAGACACGCTACGATGCGCTGCTCGACCTGTACGAGCCGGGAATGACGGTGCGCAAGCTCGATGCGCTGTTCAGGCCGGTACGCGAGGTCAGCACGACGTTGCTGCGGCGCATCGAGGCCAGTGGCAATACCGTTGATGATTCCTGCCTCGAAGGCGATTTTGATTCTGAGAAGCAGGTGGCGTTGAGCAGGACCTTGCTCGAAGGGATGGGCTATGATTTCTCGCGCGGCGCTATCGCCATCTCCCCGCACCCCTTCACATCGGGCCTGAGTAGCCCATATGATGTACGTGTGACGATTCACCCTGATCGGCGTTACATCCAGGCATCGATTATGGCGGCTATACACGAGGGCGGTCACGCACTCTACGAGCAGGGCAGCGCGGAATCGCTGGCGCGCACGCCTGTTGCCGGTGGGGTTTCGATGGGCATGCACGAGTCCCAGTCGCGGCTGTGGGAGAATGCTATCGGGCGCTCCGAGGCGTTCTGGCGCGGTCAATACGCCGCCGTGCAGAAGGCGTTTCCTGAGCATTTCGCGTCGGTGGACGCGGCGACCTTTGCGCGCGCGCTCAACAGGGTACAGCCGAGCCTGATCCGCATCGAGGCCGACGAGGTGACCTACAACCTGCATATCATCGTGCGCTACGAGTTGGAGAAGGAG
>VBFM01000442.1:3259-4441 GCA_005882595.1 Chloroflexota bacterium | reverse complement strand
CCTTTTGCTTTCTTTGCCTACCCACAACTAATTCATACACACAAAGGAGGGCCAACACTACCCAACCATAGCCCTGATGTGATAGAATATCTATCAAGCTCATTGAGCCGTTGCCTCGCACGCACGATGCATTGGGTGGGTTCCATAGGAAAGTAATACGCCAATTATGACGATAGAAGAAAAAGACGCGCAGGCGTTAGATGCCTACTCAAACGCGGTAACGGGCGCTGCGGAGCGTGTTGGACCCGCAGTTGTACGTATTGATATAGATCGTGAAGGCGGGCGATTTGCCCGGTCAATTTTTGGGGGCGGCTTAGGCTCCGGCTTCATCTTCGCTTCAGATGGTCAGATCCTCACTAATGCCCACGTGGTGGCAAATGCACAGCGTATTCGTGTAACGCTCGCCGATGGCCGCACCTTTGATGCTGGCCTTGTTGGAAGCGAACCAGATGTCGATGTTGCCGTGCTGCGGGTCGGCGCGGCTACCCGTCGCCGAACTCGGACGGACTCCCCTGAAAGTGGGGCAGTTGGTGATTGCTGTCGGCAACCCCTACGGTCTCAACTGGACGGTTACGGCAGGAGTTGTGAGCGCATTGGGCCGCACGCTGGAAGGGCCAGGCATACGCAGCAAAATGACCAACCTCATCCAGACCGATACCTCCATCAATCCAGGCAATTCTGGCGGCCAGCTCGTGGATAGCCTGGGGCGCGTGGTCGGGATCACCACCGCCATGATGCCTATGGCCCAGGGGCTTGGCTTCTCTATTCCGCTGGACACCGTCAAATCTGCCATTGCACGCATCAATAAACGACGTGAAGCGACACCTGCCGGTGTCTCCATGGGCGTTGGCGGCATGCGGGTAAAGCTCGACGAAACATTGCGCAGGAATCTCAGCCTCGCGCAACAACACGGGATGGAGCTGCTAGAAATCCGGCATGATGGGCCAGCCGACCGCGCCGAACTTAAACGCCTGGATATTATTGTCTCGGCTGCCAGCGAACCCGTCACGGAACCGCGAGACTTGCAACGTATTGTACGCCGCCATCGCGCTGGTGAAAAAATTCCCGTCAATTTCCTGAGAGGTGGCAAGCAGCGCAAAGTGACGGTGATACTGTAGATAGTTTCTTATGCACCTGCTTCATCAGAATCGGCACCAGCATGAATTTGAGAGTTACCCCTAA
>VBFM01000442.1:0-3248 GCA_005882595.1 Chloroflexota bacterium | reverse complement strand
GGAAAATGTAACACTACGTCTGGGCTACATAGTCCAGGAGGGAAAGACGCAATGGGACCTATCCTGATTCTGCTGGTGTTCCTGGGTGGAACAGTGATGTTAATTGTAGGCGGCACACGGGTAAGTTTGTATCTTTTTACACAGAATGCGTTGGGAACCCACCATGTTGTAGCTGAAAAGCCGTTGCCGATACAAGAACGCGTTGTAGAACGTCCGGTGTATTATCCAGTCGCGGAGGCAGGAAACACGAGTGCCCGGTACGCGCGTGGTAGTTTACTGGTCATCGGAAGCATCTCATTGTTGACACTGATTGCCGCTGTTACCATGCTGAGCGGCATCCTTCACTAACAAAGGGACTGCTCCGCCAGCACTATTGACTGATCGACCTGTCAGAAAAGAGAGAGATTTCTGGCAGGTCGATCGTTTTTTTCTGTGATGATTTGCTATAGAGCATATGGTCAGAGCAAATCAGAACATCCACACCCTGGCATTACTGAATACCAATTCCGTTGCATGACCGTTCGAACCATTTGCAGTGGACTCAAAGCCAATTTTCCCGTGATTAAAAGTGCTATCGGTAACGCTGGCAATTTGCTGGTGGTTAATGTAGACGGTAATGGTACTGCCCTGGGCTACCACGGCAATGAGGTTGCTCTGGCCCACCCCCTGCTTAATGGCTGGACTGTTGCCGCTCGTCAAGGTTGAAACGTTAGATCCATTCACCAGATACAGATAGTAAGACCCATCTTGAAACACGTCTATTACGTAGTTTCTGAAGGCCTGGGGAGTGTCCTGGTCGCGGAAGACCAGTCCGCCTCCGTCCCCTTTCACAATCTGCATCTGCGCCTCAAAAGCGAAGTTCGTGTAGTTGGAGTCGACGGCCAAACAGTCGTCATAAAAACGAGGATCTGGCGCTTTCACATGGTATGCTCCACCCGTGAAGCTGCAGTTCGTGGGGTCCTGGGCCCAACTGACCCCTTTGCTATTGTCGCTCAGGGGATCAGAGAAGACCAGCGTTCCACTATGGGCATAGGGGTTCGCTGCCGCAGCTGTGGCTGTCGCATTGATTTGGGCCTGGGCTCGAGCTGTGCTGCTGGCCTGCGCATGGGCTGTTGCGGTGACCTGCGCTATGGCAGTAGCTGTAGCCTGCACATGCTGCTGGTTAGGTTGGTAGACGGTTGCGTAGTAGATGAGTCCGCTTCCTGCTATGACGAGCACTGCTATGATGGCAATCAGAACGATGATCAATGGTGAAAAGCGACGCGGAGGTTTTTGTCCTTGTGGACCAGCAGGAGCAAGCGGAGGAGGATAGGCAGATTGTGGTCCGGTCTGCGGCGTAACATAAGGAGGTGGAGCGGTATAGGAGTTCGGCTGACTAAAAGGAGCGGATGGAGGTAGAGGGGTATAGGGGTTCGGCTGACTAGATTGAGTAGGGGGAGGAGCGTAAGGATTTGAACCATAGGCTGTGGTTGGTGGGGGTTGTTGTACAACGGTAAAAGGCGTTGGCGGAATGGTAGGAGCTTCGGGCGCAGCCCCAGTATTGATGTAATAGGCGGGTGTAGCCGCGCCACAGTTGGAACAATGTGCGGCTCCTGGTACAAGTTGCGCTCCACAAGAATTACAGTACGTCATGAGTCCTCCTCTCTCTATTGCAATCTACCAAAATGACTATAGTACTCAGCTAGTATACCTTAATAACACAACAAATGCAATAAAAAAAGCTATCTGATATTGTTCAGACTTGACCTAAGGAAGATTTCCTGGTCAAGGTAGCCAGGCATTGGGAGAAAGGATTGAGGTGCTGTGCCATCCAGGTGCCAAACAGACTGGCGAGTCCCATGCGGGTCTCTGAGCCTTTGGGACTACGCGTGCCCCCGCTGATTTTGCGAGCAATAACCATGGGGCGAATGCTGCGCTCGGCCAGATTGTTGTGGGCGGGAACACCAGGCACAGCGACAAAGACAAACAGTTCGGGCAAAAAGCGCTGCACCCGTTCACATAAGGTATGTTGAGGGGTGGCGGTCCCCACGTAGGGGCGGCAGACCTCCAGCAATTGCTGCTCGAAGGCATGTTGGTGCGCCACGCGCGTCTGTTGCTGCTGGCGTGGTGAGAGCTGCGGGTCAGGACCATGCTCAGCCCAGGCCACCGCTTGCTCATAGATGGCTTTGACGGAGGCGGCCCAGGTGAAGAGTTGCTCATCGTGCGGATACTTCTCTTTGAGCTCATGCCCATCGCGTAAGTAATGCACCCAACAGCGTTGATGCAAGCCCTCATGACTATTGTAGCCGGCATAGAAGTCGCTGCCGAGCACGCCGCCGTAGTCCTGGCCGATCAGCTCTTTGATCACTTTCCCTTCTCGCGAATGATGGTACTCAAAATAGCGGATGTCGGGCGTGGAGACACTCCAGATGTAGCCATTCGTGCCGTCTTCTCGCCACCCCGTCTCATCGGCTTGCACCGCTGGACTAGCGCGGATCTGCATTTTGAGCGCAGCCAACTGGGGCTGCATCTGGGCTTTGAGCCGATGCAGCAACTCCACAATCTCTCCACTGCTGATCGTGACCCCGTGCAGCGTGAGCAAGTAGACCTGGATCTGTCGAATGGGCAGTCGCATCACCGTGCGCAATGTGGCGATCAGACTGGCCAGTCGCACTCCCAGGCGTCCTTGACCGACCACCTGCTCCTGCACGTCCAGCGCGGCTTCATACCAGTGGTGGCACTCTGCACACCACCCCTTGTAGATCCGATGGTGCGTCACCTCGACGGGTGGCGGCGCAGGAATATCAATGACTTCACGCACGCGCGCCAGACTGATCCCGCCCAACCTCAGATGACAGTCCGGGCATTCTACCAGTCGATGTTCCACCATCTGGGTCGGCCTCGCTCTGCGACGGGCACGATTGAACTGGGCGTCTCGTTTCTTACGCGGCTTCTGCTTTTTGGCTTCCGGCTTTTTCACATTGGCTTTGACGAACGCTGGTGGCGGCGTTTTCAGCTGCTCCAGTTCCTCAATGCGCGCTTGGGCGACCCGCAATTGCTCGCTGACTTCAGCGAGCCGCTCTAAGGCTTGCTTGAGTTGCGTTTCTAATGAGGCGATCGTCTCTTCTGCTGTCATGTCCACAGTATATCAGACAAGGGTAAATCTGAACAGTATCCGACAAACTGCTAGACCCGGAAGTTACTGAGAGCTTGAGGTTATAGCTTCAGTAGCTACGTCATATCAATATTTTATAGAATTGATATCTCAC
>VBFM01000234.1:0-9167 GCA_005882595.1 Chloroflexota bacterium | reverse complement strand
CAACGGCGGCATACGCCATACCCTCAGCTACCTCCGCCTCAGCTTCCGCGTTCATGGCCGCGTTGACCGCCTGTTCTTCTGCGGCTTCAGCATCGGCCAGCAATGCCGAAGCCTGGGTCACCTCGTGTTCCGCGTATCGCAGCGCCGCCTCCGCCTCTTGACCGCTCAATGCCCCATTGCGTATGGCAACACGAATATGTGCCAGCGCCTGTTCCGCCTGTTGCACCAGATACCTCGCCTCGCGTGTCTGCGCGCTGCTAATTTCTGCCATCGCCTCGGCTTTCGCCGCACGTTCGGCCGTGATATGCGCAATGGTCTCGGCGGTAATCGCAGCAACCGCCTCCTCTTCCTCCTCAATATCGACAATCTCTTCAGGCACACGCGACTCTTGAGCCGTGCCAGGCATGGGAGTCGTTTCAGGCGCGTCAGATGCAGCCACTTCTTCCCCTGGTATTTCGCTATGCCCGATCATTCCGGCGCGTTCCGCCGCCAGTCGCACATGCTCTTCAGCAGCTTCTGCCGCGGAACGCGCTTCCTTGACGGGTTGCTCGACTTCCATACTTCCCTCGTCTCCCGGTGCAGATGATGCCGCATTGACAGGTGGCATAGTCGCGAGTCCTCCTAATTGCTGCCGGATGAGTTCGAGGCGACCTGACGCACGCTGCACACGAGATACCCTTTTTTGCAAACGCTCGTCCGCGCGCCGGAAACGCTCTAGCGCTTTATGCTGGGCCTTCTGCGCCTCCTGCAATCGTTCAAGCGTGCGCTGCTCTCGCTTACGCAGTCGCTTCATCTCATCCTGTGTGATAGCTTGTTCCTCTTCCTGAGGCGATGGCATATAGTCGGTCATAGCATCTATCCTCCATCGGGTCGAAGAAATAGAGTAGCTCTACTTCTTACCTTTGGACTTCTTCGCTATAGCATGCCGCAGCACAGCCTGCTTGATCAATGAACTGATTACCCTCAATAACGCTAAAATCAAACTCTTTTTGCATGCTTTGATGATCACTATACATCTTAATTTCGAAATTGCGGAAACTTTCCAGCCAGGTACTCTTCCGGGAACCATCCAATCTCTCTGCCGCAACCAATCTCCCGGGATAAGTGTGTGGAATCAGAAATGAGGGGCTGCCTGTACATTTATCTCAGCCGGCATATAACCTGTCCCTCCTACCTAAGAGAATACCGCAAGAGGTACAAGTTTGCAACGTTACCAGCGCATCCGCTCCTTTAAGCTGATGAAACGCTGATTCCCAATAATCAGGTGATCGACCAGTTCAATATCAAGCTGGCGCCCCGCCTGCACCAGTTGCTCCGTCACCGCGATATCCTCAGGCGAGGGTGTCGGGTCCCCACTTGGATGATTATGACAAATAATCACCCCCGGGCAGTTCCGAATAATCGCCGGTCGATACACCTCAGCCGCCCGCAAGACCGAACTATTGACTGTCCCCTGGTACCGGCTGATATTCTCCACCACCTGATTTTTCGTATCAAGCACCAGAATGCGCATCTGTTCATGATCCAAAAAAGTCATCTCCATCATCACCAGGTTGGCCGCGTCCGTAGGCGACTTGATCTGAAACTTCTCCTCGTTCTGCGCCACCCCCAGCCTACGTCCAATCTCCAACGCCGCCTTCAACTGCGCCGTCTTGGCCTCACCCAGCCCATGCTCGGCGCACAGCTCCATAAACTCAGCCCGCATCAAGCCGGCCAGTCCCCCATACTTCGCCAGCAGCTTCCCCGCCAGCTCCAGCACATTATCCTGCGCCGTCCCCGTGCGCAAAATAATCGCCAGCAACTCCGCATTCGACAGCGCCCGCGCTCCATAATTGCGCAGCCGCTCCCGTGGCCGTTCTTCACTGGGCATATCATGTACTGTGGCATGATATTCTAATTTCGTCGGAAACTGGACAATCTTCTTACTATCTTTCTCAAGTGTTGGCATACTGGGCGCCACTCCTTCCAAAAATAAGCTGATCTCAACACTACCGGGAACTTTCGGAAAAAGCAATAGGCAAAATAGGAAGCGAGCAGTAAAAACACCACAGGGTTTCCCTCCCTCCATGCGTCATAATAACAGAAGAAAAATAAGCCGAGGAGCAGCACAAAAGAGGAGTAGAGCGGATGTTTCAAGCCATACCCGGCGATTCCATCGATGAGCCAGCGCGTCATCCCACGCCTGACATATCACTCACCAACACAGTAGAACAAGCGCGAGCAGGCGACAGTACCGCCTTCAGTGCCCTGTTTCAACAATACAACAGCCAGGTCTGCGCCTACCTTGCCCGCCTGGTAGGCAACGACGAAATCGGGCGAGACCTCGCCCAGGAAACCTTTATTCGCGCCTGGAAAAGCCTGCCCGAAATTCGCAGCGACCAGCATTTCAAGCCCTGGCTATTTCGCATCGCCACCAACGCCGCCAGGTCACATCTGCGCCACACGCACCTGATCCGCTGGCTGCCATGGCAAGATGCCGACGCAGCGTCTACCAACTCCAATCTCACTCTCGAAGGCCCAGAAGACCAGGCCGGCGAGACGGAATGCGTCCAGCAGGCCATGGCCAGCCTCTCACCGCAGTGCCGCACCTGCCTGTTATTACAGCTCGTCGCGGGTTTCTCACAGCGCGAGATCGCCGAAGCGTTGGGCATCAGTGAAAAAAGCGTCAGCGCCTACGTCAGTCGTGGACGCGAGCAATTTCGCACCGCGTACCGCCGCGTGAAAGGAGCAGAATAATGAAGCACAATAATACTGTACCCACCCCCAGCGTGCCATGCGCACAATGGGCCAAAAAACTTGCTGCCGCCCACCCCGGTGATCTCTCGTCCACCGAACGCGCCGCCCTCGATAAGCATATCCAAACATGCCCGGCCTGCGCATCCGTGCAAGCCGAATACCGCGAAATGGACGCCCGCATCCTGGCATTGCCGCCAGTAACACCCTTGACCGGACTTCCAGCCTCGCTACAGTACATCTTCCCGGAACAGCCCGGCGACGAACAGCAGCATACCGGCAAAGGCAGCGCAGCCCCCATTGCTTTCCCGACCACAATGCAATCAACACCCTTGATGCCGGTATCTGCAATGTCTCCAAAGCGCTTGATGCGCCTGGTAAGCGCCATTGCAGCCGTTCTCGTAGTCGGCGCGCTGATCGCCGGCTTTCTCATCCTCTTTACTGTGCATCACACTACCCTGGTAGGCGGCAATGCTCCATCTGATGCAAACTCAGTGATATTCGTTGCCTCCGAAGACGATGGCACGGTGTATGCAGTTCGTCCGAGCGACGGTGCACTCTACTGGCAACACACCATTGGCCATAAACTCACCGGCGCCCCGGTGGCTTCACAAGATGCAGTATTCGCCGGCTCCTATGATGGACACATTTACGCGCTGCGCAGAAGCGATGGCTCACTCACCTGGTCAAGCCCCGCTATACCTGGTAGTGCAGTTCAGCCCAACTTCGCCGATATCACAGCCATCTACGTAAGTGCAACCAGCGGCATCTACGCCCTCAGCGCCCTCGACGGCAAAATACTCTGGAGCCGTTCCATCCATGGATGCAATACCACCTGTGGCGCCTCATTCGTCGCAGTAACAGACGGAACTGCATACGCATACCTGGACGGCCTCTACGCCCTGCGCACCAGTGACGGCAAAGTCCTCTGGCATCATCCGGAGTTCCAGTTTACCACCCGTTCGTTCGTGGCAACCGATGGGAAGGTCTATATACCGGTTGACCGCGATGGAAACGTCTACGTATTACGAGCAAGCGATGGCCAATCCATTCACACGCTCACCTACCAAAAAGATGAACCCATCGAATTAGTAGCCGCCAATGGGATCATCTATATCGATAGCGCGGGACATGACGTGTATGCCTTACGAACCAGCGATGACAGCACACTGTGGCACAAACAGTTTAACGATATATTATTAGGCATGTCATCCGCCAACGATGGAACACTCTACTTCAGTGAAACAATCGTAGTCGCCGACTCTATACAAGTTCCAGGGCAGACTCCGACTCCCAATACATCACCTCCCTCGGTCGATGTCTACGCCCTGCGCACCAGCGACGGCACGCAACGCTGGCACTGGCACCCATCAACTGCCACAGGCGGCTCAACCGATGTCCTCGCCATCAAAGGCACCGCATACCTCACCGTAGGCAACAGCCTCTACGCCCTGCGCACCAGCGACGGTACCCAACGCTGGGTTTTATCCGAGAGCACAACCCTGACAAGCCCGGTGTCAGGTTAGCACCAATCACCCCTGCTCTTACACTCGGCAAGCCGTTGTCGCAGCCACTGTAAGGGCGGGGGCAGTGGATGAAGTGGGGTGGAGACCCTTGCGGTCGCCCTGGTGTTTCCCGCTATGACCAACCCGAACCTATTCATACTTTTGCAACGTGTATGAATAAACTGTATACTTAGATCAATTCCATAAACGCGGACTCATCAACGAAATCCACTCAAAAGGCGGAAGATAACGCGATGATGCAAAACACAGCTCAACCTCAGAGCAACACAATAGCAAGCGCTGCCCCTGTTACCAGCAGTGGGCAGCAACGCAGGAAACGTATACGCAGGATTATAGGTTTCACAGTCTGGGGAATTGGCCTCGTTATCATCCTGGTGGCCTGCTACATCGTCCGCGGTCATCCCGGTCCCTATCCCTTCGAAGTCACGTTCACACAATCCGTGCAATCCCTCAATCTGCCTTCCTGGCTAATCGGAACTCTCAAATTATCCGCCTCATTGATAGATCCAGTTAATGCGGCTATTGCCCTCATACTCTTGTTAGCTTTTATGTTGACTTTCGGCTGGTACCGGCAGGCTGCCTTTTTCATCCTGACTGTGAGCATCGGAAACGCCATTGACGCGCTCCTCGGCGATTACGTAGCTCGTCCGCGTCCCTCCACGGTGTATCATATTCGCGTCGAGGGCATTTACCACAACAACAGCTTCCCATCTGGTCACTGCGCGCACACCATGCTCTTTTACGGTTCGCTGCTCTACCTGAGCTTCAGCGAGCCCGTACGCAAATGGCGTTACCGCTGGCTGCTGCTCCCACTCCAGATCTTCGCCGTTTTCAATATGCTTACAATAGGCTTCGAACGTGTCTACGTGGGCGAGCACTGGTTCTTCGACACCGTCGCGGGCACCCTCGATGGCTTCCTCTGGTTGACCGCCGGCATCTTCCTCTATAACTGGATACCAGAGCTACTACAAAACAGGCGAGCAAAGCGGCAACAATCTCAAGCTATATCAGCCTGAACGGCTGGAGCAGGGATAATAACAGGTCGTGCCCGGAGCATTAGCAAGCCAAAAATGATCTTCAACACACCATCAACAAGTCCAAAGATGGAAAAGGATATGCTGTGCAGCCACAGGCCCAGAAGCGCATTGACAATACAAAGGGCCGCCAGGAGCAGCATCAAGGGCCCACTTGCAACGCTCAACGGGACGAAAACAATCCCAATAATCAGAAACATCAACAGCAAAAAGTTGCGCGACCCATAATCCGGCATGAAAACAAAAAGGCCAATCAGCAACAGTGCCCCCAGGATCAGCGCAACATAAATAGCGATTAATTGCGGTGTAGTTGGCCTGCCATACTTGTACCGGTCTTTGAAGAAGGTGAAAGCCAGGGCAGCTGCAGCGATTCCAACAAAGTAAATAACATAAGAATGAGGATACACAGCTACCGCCACTGCAGACACCGACGACACCCCCAGAATCAACACCAGAACCCCACTGCGCAGAATCGAGGGAAAGGGATGCAACCGCGACGATACAGAACCTGAAGAAGTACTCATGCTATTTGCCTCCTTTTCCCCCAGTGTATCACGGTTGTCGGGAGACTTCCAGGGCGGCTGCGAGGGTCGGTACCTATCCATCTTGCCAACGCTGCTAGTGCAGCTAGTGCTACGCAATCAGGCAAGATGAAAGGAGCAAGAAGCACAGACTCTCGTTCGCCTCAACCACCCGCACATCGTACGCCTGCTCGATTTCGCCACTACGCCAGCGCCTACCCGATCTCTCATCCATCGTCGAGGAAGTCGTACTCAAGTCGCTATCCAAAGAACCTCACCAAAGCTACGCGTGTGTGCAGGACTTCGCCGCTGCCCTGAAGCAGGCGAGCCATCAAAATGCAGTCTCGCCCCAACGCTCCCATCGCCTCATCGACTTTTTCGCCACCCCCCAATCCGCCATGATGCCCCAGGTCTTCCCCGAACTCACCGACCGCGAGCGCGAAATCCTCAACCTCATCGCCCAGGGCTACAACAACAGTGACATCGCCCACCGGCTGGTCCTCAGCCTCAAAACCGTTGCCAACCACGTCTCCAACATCTTCAGCAAACTCCAGGTAGCCGACCGCGCCCAGGCCATCATTCGAGCGAGGGAGGCTGGATTGGGCAAAGAGTAATGCCCGGCCCATAGGCGTCAAGTTAGGGCCAAGGGCAATCATTGGGTTATCGTAGGGACAAGGGGCGGCGGAGTGGATGAGTGGGGGCCTTGTGTTTGTCCTGGTTGGGGGAGGCGAGCAGGCAAGAGGACAAGCACAAGGCCCCCGCATCCGCCCCACACCGCCCCTTGTCCCTACACAGGTGGCAAGCCTGGTGCGTTAACTTGATGTCTATGGGGACGCTTGCGCCGCCCGGCGTGTTGGTGAAGTTGTTTGGGTGATGGGTATTGGTTTTGTGAATTGAAGGTGTAACAGACGTTACGATAGTGTGCAAATACCGCGCAAAATGCTCGGTATTATTTTTGAATGGTTGAGGTTTACCATGCAACCGTGAGGAGGTGGGTGAGTTGGAAGCGGGTCAGGGTGTGTGTTGCTGTTCATGGATGGGTTCCTTGCTTGTTGGGGTGGGATGGGAATTCTTGCAGGGAAGAGACTCTCTCATCTTCGTTCTTTTCAGTTCCGAACCTGTTTGCAGCTCGTGCGCGGGCACGTTCGGTTTCGACCTCGCGATCGCGCGGCTCGGCATTAGTGACCAGCGAATCTAGTAGATTCCGGGCAGCCGTAGCCACCTCCTCGACGGCACGATTGAACGCCACTTCGTTTGCCTTCGAAGGTTTATTGAAGCCCGAGAGTTTTCTCACGAATTGGAGCGAGGCTTCCCGAATCTCCTCGTCGGTAGCTGGGGGGTCAAAATTGAACAGGGTCTTGATGTTCCGGCACATGACTTTCTCCTTTATTCTTACTTTACCACGCGTGATCGAAGATCTGTTAGATGCTCAGACTTCACGACTCTGGTTCTTTTTATTTCTTTGCAGGCTCGTAATAAGGAGGACGTGAAACGCTTGCAGAGCGTGGAGCGCAACGCGCTTCGTCCTTACTCCTTTGTATCGGTTCCACTCGCTTGAAGAGGCGCTCACCTATGACCGCCAATCTCCCGTAGGTGGAGGAGGTGAGTCATTTTGACCAGGCCCTTTGTTTGCAAACATGGTCGGCATCCAGCCCTCAACGAACCACGCCCGAATGCTGAATGCTGCCGCGAAGAAGAGCACCGCTCCTACAAAAATGAGCCATTGCCAAGCAGGAATGACAAATCCAAGCACGATCATGAGCACTGCTGCCGCTCCTACAAACAATTGAAGACGGTACCGCAATGGCTTCCTATCTTGATCGGTTACAGTCTGACGAGGGGTCATGGTATGTATTCTCCTTTCTTACGAGGGTCCTGTTTCCGCTGTTCTTCTCAAACCGACAAGAGCAAGTCGCTGAGCGTAGCGGAAACGTGCTCTCGCAGAGCGAAGCTACAACTTTGCGGGCATAATTTCACCCCTAGGGTTCTCCAGGGAGACGCACTCAGAGGGAGGATGGATGAAATACTCATCAGAGCCAGAGTAACATTTTGGAGCAAGATGCACAAGTGGCCGCATTCTCTCATTGCTTCATGTAGCAATCTATGTAGCAACGCCGACGAAAAGCAGCGAAAAATACAGCATCTGGTGGTAAATTAACCGAAGGGTGGACCAATTTTGCACTGAAGGGTGGGAATTTACACTGAAGGATGGAACTTGACGTTTCGATGCCTGGAAAAACTGCTTCCCATCAGGATACTTTTCACTGAATTTGTAATTTGCGTCCTCATCGAGAGCTTGACAAACCGTTGGAATATCGCTTTCTCGCTGGTTGGCTGTCTGTTTGTTCGTAGGTAATTGCTCCCTCTTTTATCCTGCCTGCTTGACCCTTGCCAGCCACGCTCGCATGTCGGGCTCGTGCTCTTCGTGGAAATGACCGAAGAGGAAGGCCCCGGTGAGCCGCTCACCCTCAAACCAGGGCAGGCGTTGGGGATCGTTGAGCTGCTCATCGCGGAAGCGCGGAGACTTCGGCGACCAGTTGCTGGAAAACCTCGTGTGAATCGTTGAGGACGTCGGCCAAGGGGCGATCCCGGTTGACCTTGTATATCCAGGCGTTAATCTCGTCAACCTCGTCGTCCTCATGCAATTCCGCTGGCCAGAGTGCTATCATGTCCGTCGAGGGATCGAGGGCCGCCCGGAAGCGATTGACCGTGCGCCGTCGCCACCCGGTTATGTGGGCAACGATATCTTTGATCGACCAGCCTCCTGCGACCTCCGGCTGCGTCATGTTCTCCTCACCAATCTCGTCGAGCAATGCCAGCCATGCCGCCTGCTCGCTCTGTAGCTCGGCGAGGAGCTGCTTCAGGCTTCTGGGTTCTGTGCTGTTTTCGCTCTGATTCGTCATGCGCTTGCCTCCTGATTTTATGCTTTGCTTATAGACTACCACAAAAAGCGGGCATGGAGCGCCCTCTTAGCCCAGGCAGAAAGTCCCCCTGCAGATCGTTTTGCGCCGTTTTCGTCAATTCAGTGGGTGATTCAGCGCCACTTCAGCTTTGGCAGGCATATTTGCTTCTATCACCTGCGGAGGAAGGAAACCTGAAGCATGATTAGAGCATTTTGCACTCTCCTGTGTGTTGTTTGCCTGCTCCTGGCTGGCTGTGCTCCTGGGAACCAGGAGCCTATCAGCAGTCGAACACCGACCAGCAGATGTCGTTGCGCAACCGCTGGTCGTCGAGTACGAGCTCGCGAATCGCCTCCGGGAGCTGGTCGCGCTGCCACCGGCACTCGAGCCGCCCTGCGCTCTCGCCCTCTCCTTCCGGCGCGGCAGCACGTGCGGCCTTGATCGCATAGGCGG
>VBFM01000441.1:465-3098 GCA_005882595.1 Chloroflexota bacterium | reverse complement strand
TGTACCTCAGGGTGATGGTACGTTGGAAACGACTCGTGCCCCGGGCGGAAGTAGAAGATTCTCCCTTGTCCGCGGCTATAGCAGCAGCCGCTGCGAAAGACTTCGCCGCCGGTAAACCAGCTTACAAACACCAGGGTCTCTGGTTGAGGGATGTCGAAGTACTCGCCATACATCTCTTCGCGCTCGATATCGATGTAGGCCCCTATCCCCTGCACGATCGGATGTCCTGGAGCCGTCACCCATAAGCGTTCACGGTCATCCGCTTCGCGCCATTGCAGACTGCAATTTGTGCCCATCAGCCGTCTGAAAATCTTCGAGTAATGACTAGAATGAAGCACAATCAATCCCATCCCATCTAAAACGCGTTGATGCACGCGTTCTACCAGCGCATCAGAGACCTCATCATGGGCAAGATGACCCCACCAGATCAGCACATCCGTCGTAGTAAGTACCGTCTCGGGCAGACCTTGTTCAGCTTCATCTAAAGTCGCTGTACGTATTGCCAAACCTGTTCGGGCCAGTCCCTCAGTCAGCGTGGCATGCATACCATGAGGATACAGCGCCGCTACGTGTGGGTCTGTTCGCTCATGGCGAAACTCATTCCAGATAGTGACTTGCGTCATGGTATTAAATCGATCCTTTCGTTAACCGGCGAAAAATATAGCACGAGGCGAACAGCAAAGCGACTTCCGCAGCGCCACGAGAACAAGAGCCAACGATTGCGCTTGAGTCTCCCTCCTTAAAATTCGAGTAAAAAACACCCAGGATGCCACCGTACAATCCTGGGTGTCACTATGGTCCTCATACGGACGGAATACAGCAAGATCAGCACCATGAATATCGTTGATGAGTAGCGAATACTTCCAACTTCCTTGATCAAGTATAACATATCTCTCGCCCCGCACTTGTAGCATATTGGGTATTGCTTGTAGTTATGTTACAATGTAGCCAACGCTTATGTGAGCTGAAGAAAGCAGAGAGCATCATGGAAACACTACGTTGGACTTCACATGACCTCGAGCTAATGCCAGAGAACGACAACCGGTATGAGATTATTGACGGAGAATTGTACGTCTCAAAACAACCACATCTGCACCACCAGATTGTGTGTGGCAACGTGTTCGCATTACTCACACATTGGAGCAATCAAGCACAAACCGGTATGCCGATTTTTGCGCCAGGGCTGATTTTTGCCGATGACGACGATGTGGTACCAGATGTAGTTTGGATAAGCCATGAACGATTAGCCACTGCACTTCGAGCAGATTGGAAACTACATAGCTCTCCTGAACTTGTGGTTGAAGTCCTTTCACCAGGTTCAACCAATGAGCGCCGCGATCGCGAACTAAAACTCAAACTATACTCGCGCCGCGGGGCTAAAGAATATTGGGTTGTGAACTGGCAAGAGCGGCGTCTTGAAGTCTATCAACGCAAGGAGGCCGTTCTTACACTCGACAAGACCCTCGATGAGACCGACACACTACAATCGCCGATTCTACAGGGTTTTAGCTGTAAAGTAGGACAGTTTTTTACCAGCATTCTAAGACAATAACACACCCAGATCTGATGTTTTCTCACAAGGCAAGATTTTTTCTTATGGCCCGCTCTTTTTAGGTTGTTTTACTTTGCAGAAGCAACAGACAAGCCAGGCCATCGTGCTGATCAAAAAGATGGCCTACATGGCTCACACCATACGCGATCTCCTCAGCGCAGCGCTTGAGCAGTATCGCGATAGTGCGCATATCCAGGGACTCTATAAGCTATACGCCACAACCCCCGAAACGAGTATCAGCGAATTCGCCGATATAACTGCCCAGGTTCTCGCGGCAGGCCTCTTCGCGGCCCGCTACTATCACACAGGGTCAGAACCATTCCAGCGCCGCTCCTTCGACAGCACATTGCTTTATAAAAGCGATTTCCTGCGCCAGTTTTTCGAGGCAATCAATGAGACATGCCCACAGGACGAAGCGCTATGCAGCGCCGTCGATGCACTGATAGACCTGCTAGCTGCAGCAGACATGGAGAGCATCCGCGCCCATCTTCAGGTCATATGCTACAAAGACCCTCTCACCTATTTTTATGAAGCATTCTTGCAACATTACAACCCTCGCCTACGTGCAATGCGCGGCGTCTACTACACACCCAGGCCCGTCGTCTCCTACATGGTGCATTCGATAGACTATCTCCTGCGCACTCGTTTTGGTTGCCCTGAAGGCCTGGCTGACACTGCCAGCAACATATCCATCCTTGACCCCGCCTGCGGGACAGGCATATTTTTACAGGCCATACTTGAACATATACAAGCGTCCTATGAAAAGCAAGGAGCAGCAGAAAACTGGCCACAACATCTCGCACAATATTTTCTTCCTCGCATGCTAGGAGTCGAGCTTTTAAGAACACCTTACCTGATCGCCCAACTTACTATGCACCTCTACCTTGCCGGTATGGTTTTACCAGGGCGCCCTGGTCTCCCATTGCAACTGGGCAATGCATTGATCGATTACCGTAGGGATGAAGAATTACCAGGGCGGGGGCAAGCCCAGCCCGTACCCTATACGGGTGGACGTCTGGTTCGTCTAGGGTACGGGCCGGGCTTGCCCCTGCCCTGGAATGGTCTGGTTCGTGCAGGGTAC
>VBFM01000441.1:0-393 GCA_005882595.1 Chloroflexota bacterium | reverse complement strand
AGACTCGTCGATTACCTCCTTACTCGACACATATAAAGAGGGATGTCCTGAACTCAAGAAACCGGCGCAGGCGAAATGGTTGAGCGATGACTACGTAAAATTCCTGCGCTACGCCCAGTGGCAGATCGACCAGGCGGGCCAGGGCATCCTGGCTTTCATCACCAACCATAGCTATCTCGACAACCCCACCTTCCGGGGCATGCGCCGCAGCCTCATGCGCAGCTTCGATGAACTCTTCATCCTTGACCTGCACGGCAACAGCAAGAAAAAGGAACAAACCCCCACCGGCTCAAACGATGAGAACATCTTCGCTATTCAGCAGGGCGTAGCCATTAGTATCTTCGTGAAGTGGGGAGACCTTGCGTCTCCCGGTAATCATGGTAAGGGCGGGAG
>VBFM01000440.1:4565-7554 GCA_005882595.1 Chloroflexota bacterium | reverse complement strand
TGGTGCAGACCGAAAGATGTGGAGGAGAAACGCGATGGAAGACGCTTGCCCTCTCAGGCGGTCCGGCTGATCTTTCGCCTTCCGAGAGCCGGGCTGAAGATGTGAGCAAGATCGGAGAAGTTTTGTTCTTGCTCTGTCAGGAGAAGGGATGTCGTTGCAAATTGCAAGCACATCTCTTCTCCTCATGAGTCATCCCGAATGCATTCGGGAGAGGAAAGAAGGAAACACCAATGAGTGAGCAAAATTCCAATCAATGGGATGAGTCGAAGAACGTCGGGTTGCCGGTTGCCGGCGGCCTCGACACCGCTGCGCTGCCTGCGGTGGTCGACCGGGCCACCTTCCAGGCCGAACTGGACAGGCTGCGGGTTCGGGAGAAGGCGCACACCCGGGAAGGCGACGCCATCGCAGCGGCCCGACGGCGCCTACCCATGGTCGAGGTAGACCCCACCACGCAACTGATCGGGCCCAACGGGCCGCTCACCCTGCTCGAAGCGTTCGAAGGGCGCCGACAGCTCATCGCCTACTCCTTCATGTGGAACCCTGGCCGACCCGCGCCCGAGCAGTGCGAAGGCTGCACGTGGGTCACCACCCAGGTCGCGGAGCTGTCCTACCTGCATTCCCGCGACATCACCTACGCGGTCTTCTGTCAGGGTCCCTACGACGAAAGCGTCCGCTACCACGACTTCATGGGCTGGGACATGCCGTGGTACTCCGCACAGGCCTCCCTCGACGTCCTGCTGGTCGGGCGGCGGATCGGCATGATGCACATCGTGTGCTACGTACGAGACGGCGACCGCGTCTTCGAAACCTACTGGACGACCATCCGCGGCGTAGAGGCAATGGACAACAGCTACGCGCTCATGGACCTCACCGTCTACGGCCGGCAGGAGCCGTGGGAAGACTCGCCCGCTGGCTGGCCGCAACGCTGGGAAACCAACGACAACGGCGACCAGCTCCGGACTAACGGACGTCCCATCGCCCAATGGTCTCGGCTGGCGGCCGGACGCTCCGACGACCTCGGAAACGCCGTCACATGACGACGGCGGCTTCGGCCAATGCCGCGTTTAGCTGTGGCTTGGCGCTGCCCGAAGAGGAGATCAGACGATGACCAATCACCACGTCAGAACACACACGAAGAAGGAGACGACCATGCCCGGACCGCTCAGCAACGCCCACACCGTCACCAAGCTCCCCGCTCAGGACCTCGAGCGGGCGCGCGCCTTCTACCGCGACAAGCTCGGGCTCGAGCCGGTCGAGGAGCGCACCGGCGGCCTGCGCTACGTGTGCGGGCCAACCGAGTTCCATCTCTTCAGCTCGGCGGGGGCGCCGTCGGGGGCATCGACCCAGATGGCATTCGAGGTCGAGGACCTCGAGGCGACGGTGGCCGATCTGCGGGCCCGGGGTGTGACCTTCGAGCGCTACGAGATGCCTGGCTTCGGGGCCCGCGGCGACACGATCGCCGCCCCCGACAACTACCCGAGCAAGGGCACCGGCGAGCTCGGCACGTTCTTCTACGACAGCGAGGGCAACCTCATCGGGATCGCCCAGCCGGTCCGCGAGGGCGCGACGCGGGGCTAGCATGGCCCGATCCCCCAGTGCCGTCTGGCATCCGCCCTGGTGGGCGGGCCGGTTCTGGGACGATCGGAATGAACCGTTCGGCACCGTCGCGCTCGACGGTGCGCGCACCCCACGCTGGCCCACGCGGCGGTGGATCGTGACTTTCCGGCTTCACATAGGGACTCGCTGCTCGATGCACATGACGAGAGAAGGACGGCCCCACCCGATCTTCGACTCGTCTCCGCATTTCTCGATAGCCTCGATGAGGACGTCTTTTTACCGCTTTGGTGGGAGTCTGTGAGAAAAGAAGAACAAAGGAGGAAACGGTATGGCTGAACACCCGATGGAGACGACATTGCGCACTGCTCTGTGGCGGCAGTTTGGCGCGGCCATCGATATGCTGGAAAATGCCCTGCTCGCCTGCCCCAGCACGCAGTGGAATGCACTCCTCTGGAGTGACCCGGAAGCCCCAGCATACCCAACATTCTGGTCGCTCACCCATCACACCCTCTTCTGGCTCGACTTGTATCTCACCGGCTCCCTGGAAGAATTCGCTCCCCCCACACCCTTCACCCTGGATGAGTTTGGACCAGCACGTGTCCTTCCCGAACAGCCCTACACCAAGGAGGAACTCCATACCTATCTGGGGCAGCTGCGCCAGAAGTGCCAGACCACGCTGCTCTCGTTGTCAGACGAGCAAGCGCACCGCCAGGTTGCTTTCCCCTGGAGGTGGTGGAAGCCGATGAGCTTTTTCGAGCTCCAGTTGTACACCCTGCGCCACGTCCAGGAACATGCGGCCCAACTGAGCCTCTTTCTGGGACAGCACGGCATCCCGGGCGAGGCGCTCGACTGGGTGGGGCAAGCGAAGGATGAATCTGGCAGTTGAGGCGCGCGGGTGGGACATTTGGTCTGACGGCGAGCGACGGTGAGGGGAAATAGCGGAAAAGCGTTGCCTGGATGGAAAGGAACAAAGCACATGACCGCATTGCAATGGTCCCAGGTGCATGCCTGGCGAATGAGCCAACATGGCCTCTCCCCTCGTTTCTCCTCGCACGATGTCGTTGGGGCGGTGACGCGCACGGCTGGGATTCAGGCACAGGTGGCGTCTGCTGCCGAGCTGGCAATGTGTACCCGTGTGGAAGGACTCTCTCCACGCGATGTCCAGGCTGCGATCTTCCAGGACCACACCCTGGTGAAGACCTGGGCCATGCGTGGCACCTTACACCTCCTCCCGGCCAGAGAACTCCCGCTGTATGTCGCGGCGCGGAACTGGCAGCTGAATGCGAGCTGGTCTGCCTATTTCGCTGAGTTCGGCCTGACCACTTCGGCGCAACAGGAAGCCTTCCTCTCTGCTATTCCGCACGTGTTGGAGCAGGGGCCACTGACCCGCCAACAGCTGGCTGACGCGGTCGCGAAGCACACGGGGATTGCT
>VBFM01000440.1:0-4462 GCA_005882595.1 Chloroflexota bacterium | reverse complement strand
TGAACCCGAGAGTCTGGATTGGGGAGTGGCAGCCCATCGAGCCACAGCTGGCGCTTCGGGAACTGGCCCGCCGGTATCTGCAGGCGTATGGCCCGGCGACCGCAGACGATTTTCGGTTTTGGTGGGGATGCGGGAAAACCCTCGCAAAAACACTCTTCCGCTCGCTAGCAGAGGAGGTGGAAGGAGTCGAGGTCGAAGGGTGGCGAGCTTTCGCCCTGCGTGCCACCCTTCCGCTCATGCAAAGCGTTGAACCGGTAGAGGCGGTCCACCTGCTCCCACTATTCGATGCCTATACGATCGGGGCACCGCCACGCGGTTGCGAACCCCTGCTCGCTGCTGCCTACAAGCGCCAGGTCTTCAACCAGCAAGGGTGGACCTTTGCGGTCGTCCTGGTCAACGGTTCCATCCAAGGAGTCTGGGGCTATACAATCCGACGCTCGCACATCGTCGTCAAGGTGAACCTCTTCTGCTCATCCACCACCGCGATCCGCAAGGGGATTGCAGCCGAAGCGCAACGCCTCAGCCACCTCTTCGAGAAGGAGGTCGTGCTGGAAGATGAGTCTCCCTCCTCTTCCCAGTTGTAGCAATCGTGGAGTTGGCTCGACAGCGTTCGAGCTAGGCTTCGCCAGAAAAGAGCAGTGGGGCAGCGAATTGACAAGAGGCCAATGGGAGAAACCGCATCGGTCAACGTCATTGCCAGGATATGTAAACCCTCTGTGGCGAGGTTTGCGGTTTACCCAGATTTGTTCCTACCAGTGCTCACATTTGAGGGCAACTGCTTATGTTTGAGGGCCAAACCTGCTCACTTCGTAAGTCATTTACCAACATGTTCATAATCGCGCCCCTACATGCGAAATATTTTATGATTTCCATGTTTTGCTCAGCACACGCAACCAGTTCTCGTACGCGATTTTGCGCAGCGCTGCATCGTCATATCCATGTATTCTCATAGCATTGATCAGTTTCGGTAATCCGGCCGCATCACCTATTACCTGCGGAATGTGGGTGCCATCAAAATCGGTGCCAAGTACCAGGCCATCGATGCCGACGCGCCCAACGAGGTAATCGATCTGGCGCAGCATGACCTCGAACGGAGTATCCTCGACTCTATTTCCATCCTCGCGCATGTCATACACGGCGAAATTGAGCCCAACCAATCCCCCGGATTCCTTGATCGCGTCCAACTGCTTATCGGTCAGGTTGCGTGTCGAGGGGCTGATGGCATGAGCATTGGAGTGCGTTGCGACCAGGGGAGCCTCGGATAAGCTGGCAACGTCCCAGAACCCCTGCTCATTCAGATGGGAGAGATCGAGCATGATCCCCAGGCGGTTGCAGGCGCGCACCAACTCTCGTCCCTCCTCAGTCAATCCAGGTCCGGTATCGGGTGAACGCGGGAACGCGAACTGTACACCGTTTGCGAACACATTAGGGCGGCTCCAGACAAGCCCGAGTGAGCGTAAGCCCGCCTGGTAGAAGACCTCCAGCGCATCTAACTCCGGGTCGATAGGCTCACAGGTGGCAAGCTCACTGACGATACGAACAACTTTGACCTGCCCTTCGGACTCGGCTTCGAGGCGAAAGAGATTAGCCATCATGAGGATGGCGACTCGCTGCGCATAGACCGGGTCAATCGCCGGGGCATAAGGAATCTCGTAGCCTTTCTCTGTTTGAATGACGGTCATGCGGTTGCTGTTTGCATCTTCTTCATCAGGAGGAGAGGGAACGAAAATAGCGAAGAAACTACCACCTATTCCTCCCTCACGGGCACGTGGCAAATCGAGATGCCCCATCTCACTGCGCGCAAAAAAACTACGCCCTCCCCCACGTTCAGGGAGATGCAGTTGTAAGAGGGTGTCCTGGTGTCCAATAATGATTGGTAGTGTGTTGGTGATAGTCATGCGGTTCCTCAAATTCTGGGTGTTCTATAGTGAGCAATGGCGCTTCACAGCACCACAAGTTGGCTGAAGTAAGTATCACTTCATAGTATACACAAAACAGGTGTTCTATTGATAGGGTTTGGGATGACCCTATGCCGATGATCGAGATATGGCTGGAAATAGCGAGTGGAGGCATGTAATGATAAACGCTTTCCCACGACATGATATAGTAATACCAATTGGATGAAAAGATATTTTCAACAACACCATTAACACTGCTAAGGACCGTTTTCATGGATCACCGCCCCGCCCTATCAAATCGCCATTTACTCTTCTACACCCTCTACCTGGCCTACATCGCCGCCGGGGCGCTTAGCATCTTGCCGGGGCCAACCTTGCCCCTGCTCGCGCAGCATACCGGTGTTTCATTGGATAAAGCAGGGTGGATGTTTACGGCTTTGTCTGCCGGGTTTGCGATTGGGGTGATGATAGCGGGTCTGTTCACAAAAAGGCTCAGCCCAAAATCCATTCTGATGCTTGGCCTCGTACTGATGGCCGCGAACAGCATCATTACGCCCTGGACACACCTGTTTTCGCTCTTACTCGCATCACAATTTCTGATGGGGATTGGATTTGGTTTTCTAGATGTCAGCATCAATATACTCGTCTCGCTCTTGTTTCGGGAGACACTCAGCCAGACCTTGATCGGCCTGCATAGCTCATTTGGCCTGGGTGCGCTAGTAGCGCCCTTGCTCCTCTCGCTGGCGCTGACGGTCGCACACGACCCCATCTGGGCCTATCTTACAGGTTCGCTTATCGCGCTTATTTGTACTGCCTTATTATTTCGTCAGCATACGCCCAGGCCAGCTACAGTCACTTCGACAGGGCAATTAGCACAGCAGGCACTATCTCCCCGCATTTTCGGCCAACTGTTGCTCTGGTTGATGGCGCTCGAATTCTTTTTCTACATCGCGGTAGCAGTTGGCTTTAGCGATTGGATCGTCACCGCCGTGAGCCAGAGCGCAGCAATCTCTCTGGCGCTGGCAGCTCCCGCCGCAACCGCCTTCTGGTTGGGTTTGACGGTCAGCCGCTTGCTGAGTTCACAGATAATTAAACGCGCCATCCTGAATGAACGTCAACTGCTCTACCTGTGCATCTTCGGCGGCGGACTCAGTGTCCTGCTGGCGGCCCTCTTCCCCGGACAGCTTGTGATCGTTTTCAGCGCAAGTGCATGCGTGGGTTTCTTCCTCGGCCCGCTCTTCCCCGGACTGCTGGCTATCGCCTCGCGCTGGTTTGCGCATGCATTGGGTACTATTTCAGGTGTCCTGCTTATCAGTGGTGTCCTGCTTATCAGTTCCGGCATCTCCGGTATGATCTTCCCGGTCTTCATGGGCATCCTGATCCCTTCGATTGGTATTCAATGGGTTATGGCGATCCCCGCAGTCGTGTGCCTGTTGATCGCGGTTCCCTTTACCCTCGCAAACAGGAAACAGCGGCGCACATTGCAATTGCAACAAGAGGAACATACAATAGAAGCAACATCGCCCCTACCCACAATCAGACATCCGTAGGGACAAGGTGTGGGGTGAGGATGGGCGGGGTCCTGGTGCTTGTCCTTGCTGGGCATACGAGAAGGTACGGAGGACAAGCACCAGGCCCCCACATCCACCCTACACCACCCCTTGTCCCTACGTACGATGGAGAATCCGAGTAAAAGAGGACAATAAAAATGAAAGCAGTACAGTTTGCTCAATATGGTGGTCCAGAAGTTTTACAGGTTCGAGAGGTCCCTGACCCCATTCCGGGTCCCGAGGATGTATTGATCCAGGTCAAAGCTACTACAGTCAACCGCCTCGATCTGTTTCATCGCAATGGAAGCAGGCCGGTCGGCAACCTGCCGTTTACTCCCGGTATGGAGGCGGCTGGCATCGTCCTCCAGGATAATCAAGGCTTTCATGCTGGAGAACGCGTGATGACTACGCGTGCGCTGGCAGCAAAGGGCGGAGGCGGTTATGCCAGCAAAATTGCCGCTCCCGCCTCTGACCTCGTGCGCATACCCGAAGGGGTATCGTTTGAGGAGGCCGTGGCAGCAGGGCTCACCTCATCAACCGCGTGGGGGGCGCTATTTGACGTGGGACATTTACAGGCCGGAGAGCGTGTGTTGATCTGGGCAGGCTCAAGCGGCGTCGGGTCAATCGCCATCCAACTGGCGAAACATGCCGGATGCTGGGTCTTTACTACCGCCAGCAACGATGATAAAGCAGCAGAATTGCGCCGTCTCGGTGCGGATATGGTGATTAATTACAGGAAGGAGGATGTGGCCCAGACTGTGCGTGGCGCAGGCGGCGTTAACCTTGTGATCGAACTGGTCGGCACTACCCTCCAGACCAGTATCGATGCCTGCACCAATGATGGGTGCGTGGTGCTCATCGGCAATCTGGGCGGTCAACAAGCCACCGTCGATACACAATCCTGGCGACTCAAACAGGTCAATGTCTTTGGCGGAGGTATCAGGCACGCCTCCCCGAAAGACGAACGACGCATCCTCGAGTTGATTGCCGAGAAAGCGATTCAACCCATCATTG
>VBFM01000439.1:1917-5172 GCA_005882595.1 Chloroflexota bacterium | reverse complement strand
TCTAATAATGTAAAAGAGCTAAAATTAGATAAGAGAGAGATTTAAGGCTTTTGAAGCGCAAATTGCTGTCCAGGAACGAATCCTTGCCATATCCCTCGATAGCCTCCGGCAGGGTGAGACAAATGG
Organism: Chloroflexota bacterium; assembly: GCA_005882595.1. Lineage (GTDB taxonomy): Bacteria > Chloroflexota > Ktedonobacteria > Ktedonobacterales > Ktedonobacteraceae > VBFM01. Next base: position 5,046 of record VBFM01000439.1, on the reverse strand, counting down.
CTCGCAATCGATCCAGCGGATAATCACTCTTGCTTGGAACTTTCAATCGATGCCTGCCAGTCGCGCCGCAGCTTCTGCGCCTGGCTGAAGACCTCCCCAAGGCTGCTATCGTGGGCGGCGATGCGTTCGCGCAGCGCGTTGAGCGCCGTAATATAGTCTCCCAACCAGCGCGTAATTGCTTCGCTATTGGTGAGACAGATATCGCGGTACATTTCGGGACTTCCGGCAGCCAGGCGCGTCATATCGCGGAAACCGTTACCCGCGAGCTGCGCAGTATCGTCCCAGGCCTCGCTCCCCGCGACGCTCTGCATCAGCACGGTCGAGGCGATAAAGGGGAGATGGCTCACGCCCGCCACCATGCCATCGTGTTCCTGAGGCTCCAGGAACCGCGTGCGCGCGCCAAGCGCATCGATGAGTGTGGACACCTTTTCCAGGGCGGCGTGAGCTGTACGCCGCGTGGGAGTGAGACAGTACACACACTGCCTGAAGAGTTGAGCATCAGCCACCTCTACGCCGCTCACCTCTTTTCCGGCGATGGGATGCCCGCCGACGAAAGCAATGGCGGGAGGAAGATACTCTTCGGCCCAGCTGATGACCTGGACTTTGGTGCTGGCGACATCCGTCACCACCGCTCCAGGCGCAGCCAGCGTCGCCAGTTGTTGCAGCAGTGAGCGCATGGCACCGACGGGCGTTGCCAGTATGATCAATTCGGCGCCGCGCACCGCATCCGCGAGCGAGGAACACGATTGATCAATCGCCCCGGCTTTGCGTGCGCGATCACTCACGCCTTTCTCACCGTCATAGCCCGCCACCTGCTGCGCTGCCTTCGCCTGGCGTAGGGCAAGCCCCATCGACCCACCGATCAATCCGGTGCCAACAATGGCGACACGCTTAAACATACATACCCTCCCCTGGATAGCATTAGAAATAGACGAGTTCTTCGAGCCACTCTGCACCGCCTGCTCCCAATGTAGCTGCCAGCATGTTTGCCACATCATCGCTTAATAGAACGACGCCCGCCTTGCGATACAGCTCAAGGAACAGTGGGAGTATATCGGCATCATAGCGTGCCAGCAGATCAGCGGCAAATTGTTCGAGCAGCAGTGTATATTCCAGGTAGTCCTGCGGGGTCGTGTCCTCGTACCAGTCAAAGCCGCGCACCGTGACAGGCGTTTTACCATCAGGCTCCGGCTCAAATAGCTCCGCGTACTGATCGTGCAGGTCCGTCATGGCGATACCCTGCGTATGATAGAGTTGCTGGAATAGCCAGAGCGCGGCGAACTGCAATTGCCATTCGTCCGCCCATAAAGGGCTTTCGAGCGGCCACGGGCGGGCATCCTGCTCGAGGAATGCGTGAGCCAGTTCGTGAAACACCAGGAAAGCCAGCTTCTCCGGCGAATAACTTCCAATAATGGGGTCGATGTGTGTAGGAACGACCAGCGACGACGGCTCGGTCGCATCCGTCCAGTAGGGCAGCAGGCTATTGGGTTCTTCCGCTTCCCCCTCCTCCGCTTCATCCTGGGGAGCGGTGTCCCAATCGGGCGGCGCAACCAGCAAGATTTCCATCTCAGGTATAGGCGCATCGAGCAGTTGCGCTAGCAGCTTGCTGGCTCTATCAACCGACTGAAATAACCAACGAGCCAGAGTATCCTGACCCGTTGGATAATAGACCGTCAATGCCTCTGCCAGCGTTTCGTATCGTTCATAAGGAAAGGACATATATTACATTCTGGAGCGCAATGCTGCCCCACACCTTTCTCATTCAGTAGTCTTTTGCGCAGGCTGCTTCGGCATATCGATTTCCAGGGGCGCATCCACCCCCTCAACTGCGTACTGTCGCCACTCCTCGCTGGTCCTTTGTTTGCGGAAACGGCGGTAAAAGTCGGTGTAGAGCTCGCGCAGACGGTTCGGGCTGATCCGTTTCCCTCCCTCATAATACTCAAGCGCAACCTCCCCGATTGCCCAGGTGCCCGCACCCGCGATAGCGCCTGCGATAAAGTCTCCACCAAACGGTACGGCCTTCGCCGCCTGTTCCGCAAGTAAGCGCAGGCCCGCCCCGCCCGCCACCGTAACCACCAGTTCGCGCGCGTGCTTCATCGCGTCCGCCGTGTCCATCTGTTCGCCGTACAGAGCCGCCAGTCGCAGCACCAGGCGAATCTGGTTTCCCAGCAAGATAGGAATATCAACCAGAGGAATTGGCTCCAGGCCTGCCGCGAGACTGACCAGCGTCGCGTTGCGAATAATGCGCCGCGCAGCTTCACGTCGATAGGCGGGCAGCTCGCGCCCGATCACCAGCGCCGCCTCCGGGCTGGCCTCGATCATGGCGGGGATCAGTTCCTCGGCCACGTTTTTGCCGGTTTTGGCCGAGATGGGAATGACTCCAGGCACCCCAAGCATCACCGCGATCTCGTTGGCCAGCTGATCGCCCCCTTCTCCGCCTTTCAACGCGTCCACTTTGTTCACGGCCACGATAACGGGTTTCTTGGTCTTCTGAATGGCGGCGAACAACTCCCGGTCTTTCTCCTGCAGGCCTTTCGTTGCGTCAATCAGCAGCACGATCACCGTCGCCTCTTCAATGCCGCTCTCCGTGAGGTCCGGCAAGTGGCCGGGGGTGTCGATCAGGGTGAACGGGCCAAAATCGGTGCGCACCAGTGAGCGTGTGGTGCCGGCCTCAGGTGATACCGGAGAAAGCTGCTGCCCTTTGAGCGTGTTGAAGAGCGTGCTCTTGCCCGTGTTTGGCTGCCCCACGATCACTACGGTGTGGTTCAGCCCCTGGAGCACTTCTCCCTGGGCCTCCTTCCAGTTCACCGCCTTCATAAAACTGCGCACCATCGTGATGTTACTGGGCAGGTTCTTCAACGCGCTTATACCCAGTTCGCGCATGTTTTTGGGCCGCTTACTGCTATTCATCACACTTTGAAACATTTTTGTGAGGAAATTGCGTTTCTTTTCCGCGTCCTCTGGAGATTCTTGTCGCTTATTGCTGGCCACCCTGCGTTTCCTTCCGTATCTGCGGGACCATCTGTAACTGGCCCCTGTATTCTGGACAGTAGAACGCAACGCCATGCTTCCTATAGTCGCATTCTATTGCGTCCCTTAGTGTGAGTTTCCCCTCCGCCGGGCACAGCG
>VBFM01000439.1:0-1893 GCA_005882595.1 Chloroflexota bacterium | reverse complement strand
TTGTGCTTGTCCTCGGTGCCTGCTCGACTCCCCAAAGAGAAAAAGCACAGGGCCCCCGCCCCTCCTCCCAACCGCCCCTTGTCCCTACGCCAGGTCTGATGGTTGCTCCTTCATCCGTAAGTTGATGCCTATAGTCGCATTCTATTGCGTCCCCTTAGAGTGAGTTTCCCCTCCGTCGGGCACACGCGCCGCACCAGGTTTCTAAGGCGCCTCCGTTTGTCTATACAGATTGTACTACCTGGACGCCTCCGCAACAAGTTCCAGCAGCGTATCTAGCCGACAAAAGGTTTTCTACTCACTACACGTATACCGAGCGGTTCTTGAGTATACAAGTGTTTCTACTCCACGCGAATGCGCGGATCAGCGATCGCATAGGAGATATCTGTCAACGCATTAAAGATGACGACTGTAGCAGCGGTTAAAAGGACAGTACCCTGGATGACAGGATAATCGCGCTGAGCAATGGCCGTCAGCGTGATAGCGCTGACCCCAGGAATATTGAAAAGCTGCTCGGTAATGAACACCCCCGTTACCAGAAAACCCAGCGAAGGGCCGATAACAGTAATGAGCGGAATACAGGCATTGCGCAGGGTATGCCGGTAGATAACGATGCGCTCGTACAATCCCTTGGAACGCGCGGTACGCACATAGTCCTGGCTCAGCGCTTCTAGCACAGAGGTTTTGGTGAGGCGCGCAAAGTAGCCATAGCCCGTGGTCGCGGTAATCAAAACCGGGCCAACGCGAGCTTGCCAGGTATCCCATCCCGCCACAGGCAGATTGGGCAAGTTATTCTGGTAAAGGATCACCATCAACACCTGGAAAGCGATAATGATCGCAATATCGGGTATGGAATACAGCAGGACAGCTATCGATGTAAACGTCGTGTCCGTCCTCGTATTAGAACGCAGCGCCGAAATAATGCCCGATGGTACGCCAAGCAGGATGGTGACAATCAGTACCTCCAGACCCAATTCAAGCGAGTACGGCAGCCCAATACTTAAAACGTCCCACGCCGGACGCTGCTGGTAATAGAAAGAATATCCGAAGCTTCCATGCAGCAGGTTATTCAAAAAGTTGAAGTATTGCTGGTACCAGGGAAGATCAAGCCCGTAGATATGCCTCAAATTTTCATAGATCTGGTGTGTGGTGTGGTTCCCCAGCAGCGCTATGATAGGATCCCCTGGAGCAAAATAACCCATGAGGAAGGTAACAAAGCTCACACTTATCAGCACAAAAACCAGCCCTATAGTGCGAGTGATGAGAAAGCGAATCATACAGAATCACCCCAACGCCTCTAAGCATGCCAGTACACGGTCAATTTCTTCAGCAGTATTATAATGCGCCATCCCCAGGCGCAGCGCCCCGCCCTGCTCTTCGAGGTGCAGGCGTTCCATAATACCAAGCGCGTAGTAATTGCCATCCCAGGCAAAAATAGCCTGCTCAGCCAGGTATTCGGCCAGTTCTCGCGGCGTGTAACCATCAATAGTACAAAGCACAGTAGGCACGCGCCGGTTGAGTTGCTGGGGATTGGTAATACCGTAGATATGTATACCCCGAATTTCACGCAGCCCTGCCAGTAGCTGCGCTGATAAACCTCGCTCATAATCCATCATGGCTTGCATCGCGATTTTCAGGTCTCGTTGCCGGCCAATATACAACGATTCACCGTTGTTGCGAAAGGCACGATGATAAAGTTCACCTTGTTCGCGCCCAACCATCGCCAGGTAGTCAATCGTCCCCAACAGCCCGGCCAGCCCCTCGTGATTCAGAGTCCCTGTCTCCCAGCGATCCGGCGCGGAATTGCTGGCGGGCCGCACCTTATAGGCCGGGAACCTCTCTAAGTGCTCGGACTTGCCATACAAAATGCCGAGATGTGGGCCAAAGAACTTATAC
>VBFM01000275.1:4707-5210 GCA_005882595.1 Chloroflexota bacterium | reverse complement strand
TATTGCTAACAGGCGATCAGTGCGGTTCATCTTCGTTCCTTACAGCCTGGCTATCAAGCTGGCCTTCCCTCTTTACCTCGCACCAGCGATGTTAACACGCCAATGGCGGCAATGCAAGCGCAAACGATAAAGGCCACCTGGAAAGCGTGCGCGAATGTTTGTTGTAGTGCCATCTTCTGTGCGACAGACAAACCCTGTCCGAATTGATGCGCGATCAGTATGTGACCTGCCGTCGCGCCACCCAGGCTACTGAAAATCGCCCCTGCCAGAGCAACACTTATGCTCTGGCCTACAACGCGGCCAGTTGCCAGGAAGCCAGACGCGGTACCTTGCCTGCCGCGAGGAGCCGCGCCCATCAGCGCGCTGTTGTTCGGTGATTGGAACATCGCCTGGCCGAATCCAACCACGACTAACCGCCATATGATATCCCAGGTCGAACTCTGTGCGTTCAACTGACTGATCAGTACCAGTCCGATGCAGGCTATCGTCAATCCCCCGGCTGC
>VBFM01000275.1:0-4616 GCA_005882595.1 Chloroflexota bacterium | reverse complement strand
AAAGGGCAACATGAAGCTCACCGCGAAGAGCGCCAGGAAGTTTAATATAAGACTGATGTTGGCGGAGAGGAAGACGCGATTGCGCAATAGAGCGAAATCGATCACCGGGTCGGAGACACGATGCTCAACAATCGCCAGTGCAATTAAAGAGATCAAGCTGACGGCAAGCGTACCGATCAATAAAGGCGAACTCCATCCCCACTCCTGACCAAAGGACAGGCCCAGTGTCAGGCACACCAGCCCGATACCAAGCAAGATTGCCCCAAGCGGATCAAAGTGTCCACGCACTCGGCTCGTATTCTCTTTCAACACCCGCAGTGTGGCGATAATGCCAATAATACCAATTGGCACATTCACATAGAAAATCCAACGCCATGTAAAATGTTCTGTGATAATGCCGCCCAGCGTTGGTCCTACACTTACTCCTAATGCCACGACCACAGCATTCATGCCTAACGCTCGCCCACGTTCATTCGCGGGAAAGGCGCTGGTGAGCATGGCCGGGCTGACCGTCATGATGAGTGCCCCGCCCAGACCTTGCAGCGCTCGCGCTGCAATCAGCATGCCAAGCGAAATAGACGCACCGCAGATGGCCGAGCCGAGGGTGAAGACTGCCAGGCCGGTAACCCACATCGCCTTACGCCCGATCATGTCGGCCAGGCGCCCTGCCGTCAGCAGCACGCCCGCAATTATGACCAGGTACGCAATTATCACCCATTCCACAGCGCCACTCAGGGGAACGCCAAAATAGCTTGCAATCGCCGGCAGGCTGATGTTGACAATCGAGGAATCGAGGGTCGCCATAAAAATACCGATGGCGAGAATAGCAAATACCACCCATTTATTGGGATACTCCCTCCCGACCTGTTGCGTTGATGCCTCCCTGGTATCTGCTGTAGCGCGCTCTTCTAGAGTAGTTGCTTTTGTGCTCTGGTCTGCTGCATTGGTGCTGGTGTCGTGTGGTTTCATAGTTTCCCTATACTGCGTAAAAAGAAATAGATCGTCATGCTAACGCCAACAAGAATTACAAAGCCTCGTATCAAACGTGCATCGAGCCGCCGGGCCACGTATGCGCCGCCAAAACCTCCCACAATCGCGCCCACAATCATCACCATCGCCGGGAGCCATACCACCGCGCTTGCGATGATAAACGTAATCACCGCCACGCCGTTGATAAGGCTCTGAAGCACGGTTTTCAGGCCATTCATCTCATGAATGTTGTCCATCCCCATCACTCCCAGCGAAGCCAGGATCATGATGCCAATGCCGCCCCCAAAATACCCTCCATAGATCGCGACAATCAGTTGAATGAACGTAATGCTGGCCAGCGTGCGCCACGTTATAACCGTCTTTTTCTCCATCCCCTGAGCCGCTTTTACGTATCATCGCGGTGATACGTGGGCTGAAAGCAAAAAGCAATGTTGCCAACAGCATCAGGTACGGCACCAATCCCAGGAATGTGGCCTGCGGTGTGGAGAGCAAGAGAATCGCGCCGCCTATGCCGCCAATCAGGCTAGTGATTCCTAGCGTCAATAATACTACTCGATTGAGCGTAGCCAGTTCTTTGCGATACGCGCTCACACTGGCCACCGAACCAGGCCACAACGCAACAGTACTGGTCGCATTGGCCTGGATGGGCCGCACCCCCGCGAAGATCAAGCTGGGAAAGGTGAGAAAGCTGCCACCTCCCGCGACGGAGTTGAGCGCGCCTCCAAGCACGGCGGCAATGAAGAGAATAAATCCCGCAATAAATGTCATTACAGTTCTCGCCTCACATCAAACTCGTTCATCTCAAGCGATTTCATGATCCTCTCCAGATGTAGTCACAGGTAATAGCTATATTATATCCAATCGAGCCGTGTGTAGGGACAAGGGGTGGTGCGGGGTGGATGAGGGGGCCTTGTGCTTGTCCTCGTCCTGTTGGGTCGCTACCAATGCACATCGTGGAAAACCAACGGCATCGCCATCTACCCCGGAAATGACCTCCCTCTCTATACCTCCCCATACACCACCCTACCCCCCAAAATCGTCGCCTGCACCCCATTCTCAACCATCTTCTCCTGTGGCACGCTCAGAATATCCTCTCGCAGCACTACAGCATCACCCAACTTACCTGGTGTCAACGACCCTTTGCTATCCTCCTCTGCTCCTGCATAGGCTGCTCCTAACGTATAACCCCATAACGCCTGCGCTACCGGCAATGCTTGATCAGGCAGCCACGGCGGACGTTCCCTGGTGGCAATATTATTACGCATCGTGGCGGCATAAAGTATACGCAGCGGGTCAAAAGTCTCGACGGGCGCGTCGGAGCCGAGCGCGAGCGGAATACCCATCTGCTGCATCGTGCGGTAGGCATAGGCGCGGCGATGGCGTTTGCCCCAGTAGCGCTCGGCCATGTCGCGGTCTGATACGGCGTGGAACGGCTGCACCGAGGCGATGACTCCCATGCGCTGCATGCGCTGCAGGTCTTCAGGGGAGATCAGCTGCACATGTTCGAGTCGATAGCGCATCTTCGGGTTTGGCTTTGCACCCGTAGGGGCAAGATTTGTCGCGTCCACCTGGCGCTGCGCTGCCTCGATGGAGTTGAGCGCAACCTGAGCAGCGCGGTCTCCAATGGCGTGAATAGCGATGCTGATACCCATCTCGGCAGCCGCGCGTACCGTCTCGTTCATCTCCTGTTCCGGTATGGCGGGAATGCCCCGGTTCTGTGGGTTTCCCTCGAAGCCGTCAAGCATGGCCGCGGTCTGCGAGCCTAGCGTGCCATCGGCGAAGAGTTTGATGCCGCCCAGGCGCAGCAGATCATCGCCAAACCCTGCGCGCAAGCCAACCGCTCGCAGTTCCGGCAGCATTTGACGCGGCAGGATCATCTGCACGCGCACGCCCAAAGCCCCTTCATCGCGTAGTTGCTGGAAGAGGCGAAAGGCTTCATCGTCTTCGATATCGTGAATTGTCGTGATGCCGCAGCGTTGTAATTCTTTGAGTTTCCCCTCGACGAGGTGGCGCGTCAGAGCCGCGTTACGCCTGCCGCTGACACTGCTACCCTGTAAATCAACCGGTCTCGAATCAGACTTATCGATAGCATTGTAGACCAGCGAGGTTGCTTCTTGCTCCTGCAAAATCCCTGTTGGATCGCCGCCAGCATCGCGCAAAATCGCACCATTGGCCAGATCGGGCGTGGCCGCGCTGATGTCAGCGCGTTGCAAGGCCAGGGAGTTGACCCACAGCAAGTGTCCATCTTTGCTCCACAGCGCTACTGGATGTTCGGGCGCGGCGGCATCCAGCGAGGCTTTCGCCGGGAACTGCTGTCCGGGCCAGAGATTCTTATTCCACTGACCTCCCAGTATCCACTGCCCGGCGGGAGTTTGCGCCGCTCGCTGGCGCACTAACGCGGCAACTTCTTCTTCGCTGGTGCACGTTTCCGCATCGATGTAATACGAGCGATACGCCTCGTACAGCAGGTGTATATGCGCATCGATGAAACCGGGCAGCACTGTTTTTCCGCGCAAATCTACCGTCTGTGCGTGCCGGTTACCCATACGCCGCACATCATCGTTGCTGCCCACCGCCAGGATACGCCCACTCACATCGTCGATAGCCATCGCCTGCGCTCGCGGCTGCGCTCCATCCATCGTGTAGATAGAGCCATTGAGATAAATCATAATGCTCATAGTTTCCTAGCTTTCCAGTGCAACCCTCGTGGTCGCCCAATGCGCATCAACCTGAGAAAAAACCCATCCGCACCCCGCTCGCCCCTACGGACAATCCATCCTCCTGCTGGTTTTCTGGCATGGGTTGATGCTTATTGCCTCGAAATAAAATATACGCTGACAATGATCAATATTCCGCCCACGATAGTAGTAGGCAGCAGTTGATCGTGCAACAGCGCAATCGCCAGTACCGTTCCCAACAGTGGCTGGACATACAGCGTTGACGCCGCGGCTGAAACATCAACGCTTGCCAACCCCTTAAACCAGGCGAGATAGGCGATGACCGTAGACATGATGGCGAGCCAGCCGATGCTGAGCCACGTTATGAGGCCTAAGGGGTGCCAACCATTATAAACAATATCCACTCCCGCGAGCGGTATCCAGAAAATCGTGCTGCCAACAATAGCCACCGCCGTAATCAGCAAGGGTGGGTGTTTCGTCAACAGCGCCTTCCCACGCACAGTATAAAACGACTCGAAGACTAATGCCAGCACAACCATCAAATCGCCAACAATACGCAGCGCGCCCCCGCCAGCAGGTATATTAGGCACCAGGCTGCGCTCAACGATCAGGTACACGCCAAACAGCCCTAATAGCAGCGCGCCGACCGTGAGCGGTCTGAAGCGCTCGCGCAGCAGCAGCCAGGAAAGCGCGGCAGTAAAGATAGATTCGCTCGTAATAAGCAGCGCTACATCTGAAGCGGTAGTGAGCGATAATCCTCCAAATTCGAGTATCTTGTTGATGACAAAACCAATCAGCGCCAGCACAGCCAGCTGCGGGATATCCCTACGCGTCAAATGGAGCTCTTTGCGCCAGGCAATCAGGAAAGGCAACAGCACAAGCGCGGAGATGATCATGCGTAACGCATTCATCAGATTCACTGAAGTATCACGCAGGGCAAATTTGGCC
>VBFM01000274.1:0-6006 GCA_005882595.1 Chloroflexota bacterium | reverse complement strand
GTGATGCGTTCTCCCTCACGTCTCCAGATGAGGGCGCGTCCCTCGCGATTCGCCCACACGGAGACGATGCCGGGCAAAGGGTCCCAGCCGAAGAGGTATTCGTCTTCGGTGTGGGTATTGATGGCGTTGGAGAGCGAGGAAGATGAAAGATGCATATCACTCCTGGTCAGATCATGATCACAATTGTACTGAAATTGTATCACCTGTTCTAACTCATTGCTACCAGTTGCGGCATCGAATCACTTGTAACAGGCCTTAATGCTGTTTTACAGCGAAAAAGGGCTTGACAGAACGGCGGGAGAGTAGTAGTTTAATCTGTATTCCCGAACAGGGGGCAATGATGGGCGACCTGGTCGTGAATGACGCTCTGGCCTTAATTTAAGGCGGTCAATAGATCGCTTCACTTCACAAGGACAACTATTTAATAGGGAAGTGGAATTATGAAACCTCCACGTTTTCAGTACTGTGCGCCGCGACTTCTCGACGAGGCGCTCACCTTGCTCGATCAGCATGGCGAGGACATCAAGGTGCTGGCGGGCGGGCAAAGCTTTGTGCCGCTGCTCAATATGCGCCTGGCGGGGCCTGCCTACATTGTAGACATCAACCATATTTCCGAACTGCACTACATTGAGACGGAAGATGGCTACCTCGCCATTGGAGCGATTGCGCGCCAGCGTCAAATTGAACGCTCTGTACTGGTGCAAGAGAAGCATCCACTGCTCGTGGAGGTCATCAAGCACATCGGGCATATGCAGATACGCAATCGCGGTACGGTTGTGGGCAGCATTGCGCACGCCGATCCGGCTGCAGAGCTTCCCGCGCTGTTGACATGCCTCAACGGCGAAGTACTGGCGCAGAGCATTCATGGTGAGCGAGTCATCAAAGCCGAGCAGTTTTTCACCGGCTATCTCACAACAGCTCTGGAACCTGGTGAGATGCTGACAGAAGTGCGATTTCCCTGGATACTGCCGCAAGCCGGGTGGTCGTTTATGGAATTTGCCCGCCGTGCGGGAGATTATGCCCTGGTGGGAGCCGCCGCCGTGCTCACACCCGCGCCCGATGATACCTGCATGTCTGCCCATATCGCTTACCTCGGCGTCGCAGGCTCGCCCATACGCGCGCATGCCGTCGAGCAAATGCTCGTGGGAACGACGCTCGATCAACGGGCGCTCGATGCCGCAGCCGAAGCCGCAAGGGAGATCGTGAGCGAGGATATGAGTGATGTGCATGCTACCGTTGAGTATCGCCGCACGCTGACGGCGGAACTGACAAAGCGAGTGCTGAAAGCTGCCTGGGGAAGACGTGAAAGACAAGAGCGCCAGGAGCAGCAGAGAGGAGAGGGATGATGCTAGAGCGAGATGATGATTTTTCGCAATGCGTCGAGGAATGCGAGATCGCGGTTATCGTCAATGGTCACCGCTACGAACGGACGGTGCCGGTGCGCCTGCTCCTCTCCGATTTTCTGCGTCACGATCTTCAACTGACGGGGACGCATGTCGGCTGCGAACACGGTGTGTGCGGTTGCTGCACGGTTCTCTTCAATGGCGAGGCGGTGCGCTCCTGCCTCATGTTCGCGGTCCAGGCTGATAGCATGGCCGTCACCACCATCGAAGGAACAAACAGCGATTTGCACCCCATCCAGCAGGCGTTCCAGGAAAAACACGGCCTCCAGTGCGGATTCTGCACCCCTGGCATTATTATGTCAGTGCATGCCATGCTGCATGAACACCCTGACCCTACCGAGCAAGAGATACGTCACGAACTTTCCGGCAATATCTGCCGCTGCACGGGTTATCAGAATATAGTGGAAGCAGTCAAACTCGCCGCGGAACGGCTACGCGAGCAACACATGGAGGTGGAATGATGGCAACGCGCTGGTTCGGTGCACCGGTTCAACGACAGGAAGACCCACGCCTGCTGCGGGGGCAGGGCAGTTACGTGGACGATATCGATCTCCCCGAAATGCTGCATGCCGCCGTGCTGCGCAGCACCCATGCGCGCGCTCGTATCCTCAACATCGATACCAGCGCCGCCAGTGCCGTCCCCGGCGTGCATCTTGTACTTACCGCTAAAGACCTGGGCGAGGTGCTGGAACCATCGCCACTGCTCGTACCCCACCATGCCTTGACGCAGCCCCGCACGCAGCTACCGCTGGCCCGCGACGAAGTTCGCTATGCAGGTGAAGCAGTGGCGATGGTGGTGGCCGATAGCCGCTACATTGCCGAAGACGCGCTCTTGATCGAAGTCGAGTACGAACCGCTACCGGTCGTGCACAGTCTGGAAGTATCATCGGCGGAAAACGCGCCGCTTGTGCACGCGGATGTGCTGGGCAACGTGGCCGCGCACCTCGTGCAAAGCGTAGGCGACCCCGATAGCATCTTTGCGAGTGCACCGCATGTCATCCATGAGACTCTGCTTATGGACCGGGGCGCGGCCATGCCGATGGAATGTCGCGGCGTGCTGGCGCGTTGGGACGCGCACGACGGTATGCTCACATGCTGGATATCGACGCAGGGGCCGATTCCCATCCGCAACGGCCTGGCGGCCATCTTCCACCTGCCCGAGCACAAGGTGCGCGTCATCGCGCCCGATGTCGGAGGCGGCTTCGGCACCAAGATCATGATGTTCTATGCAGAAGAGGTGCTTACGCCTTTTGCCGCAATGCGCCTGGGCAGGCCCATCAAATGGATCGAGGATCGACGCGAGCATTTCATCTCGGCCAACCAGGAACGCAGCCAGCTTCACGAGGTGGAGTATGCCTTTGACGATGCGGGCATCCTGCTTGCCGTGCGTGACAGGTTCCTGCACGATACGGGGGCCTACACCCCCTATGGCATTATCGTGCCCATTATCACCGCGTGTACCCTGCCCGGCCCTTACCGGCTGAAGCACTACTACAGCGAGTTTACTGTCCTCTATACCAATAAAGTGCCAGTCAGCCCATATCGTGGGGCTGGCCGACCACACGCGGTGTTTGTGATGGAACGCATCATGGATCGCATCGCGCGCGAACTTCAGCTGGACCGCCTCGAGGTGCGCTCACGCAACTTCATTCAGCCCGACGAGTTCCCCTGGGACGTTGGCCTGGTATATCAAGACGGAGGACCGACTAAATACGATAGCGGCGATTACCAGGCCGGGCTGGAAAAGCTGAAGGCCTTGCTGGACTATGATAACTTCCTGGGTATAGGCGTAGGCTGCTAAGTTGAAGGCACCGGTATTGGCCCATATGAAGGTGCGATGGTGCGTGTGGAATCGGATGGGCGGGTCTATGTCTCTACCGGCGTCACCACGCAGGGCCAGGCGCACTACACGACCTTCGCGCAGATAGTCGCCGACCAGCTGGGTGTTGAGCCGAAAGACGTGCTGGTGACAACCGGAGATTCTCAATCATTCTACTGGGGCGTGGGTACGTATGCTAGCCGCGCCGCTACCGTCGCGGGTTCTGCCGTACACCTGGCAGCGGTGAAGGTGCGCGAGAAGGCGAAGCAGGTGGCTGCCGACCTGTTTGAGGCCTCACCCGACGATATCGAACTCGCAGACGGCAAAGTCTTTGTGAAGGATGCTCCTCACCGGGCGTTGACACTGGGGCAGGTTGCCATCTCATCCAACCCGTTACGCTATGCCTATGGCGAGAACGCGCGTAAGTTGATGTCGATGAAACTGGCGGGACCACGTCCGGGGCCAGCCTTGCCTGAAGAGCGGGGCAGCCCAGGATTGGAGGCGAGCGGCTTTTACAGTCCGCCGCATGGCAGCTTCGCGAGCGGCATTCATGGCGCAATTATCGAAGTCGATATCACTACAGGGGATGTGACGTTTGTCAAATATGCGGCAGTGCACGACTGCGGGCGGGTCATCAACCCTACTGTCGTTGAGGGCCAGGTGCATGGCGGAGTGGCGCAGGGCATTGGCGGCGCCTTTTTTGAACGGCTGGTGTATGATGAAGAGGGACAGCTCATCAACGCCAGTTTCATGGACTACCTGCTCCCGACTGCGGCTGAGGTACCGCCTATAGTGGTCGATCATGTCGAGACACCTTCACCGCTGAATCCACTTGGTGTCAAGGGAGCTGGTGAGGCAGGTGTTATTCCGGTGCCTGCTCTGTTCGCTTCAGCGATTGATGATGCACTTTCCCCATTTGGGGTAAGGATACGAGAAATGCCGCTGCATCCCTGCCGGTTATATGAACTACTCACGCAAGCCCGGCAGTAAGTATCACTGACGAGGTCGGGAACTGCTACCCAAATATGCTATATGGTAGACTTCCAGGCGATGTTATGCGATACTCGCTTCAGTTACGCAATGCCAGGGGGAAGGCATAAAAAATGGGACTGCTCCATACATCTTGCCTGTATGGATAGGCCGGTAACGTACTCTACCTCGTGTAACGTTGGTATATGACGGAGGGATATCTATGTCCTCGATGTACCCGCCATCTAGTGGGCCATTACTGCAACGCTGCATTCGCTGCGGGATACCGCTGCCGCCAAATGTGTCAATGTGTGGAAACTGTGGCACCTTTAACACCTTACAGCAATCTGGTGGGTTTATGGGGCAAGCGCCGACTTCTTCCGGGGTATATGCGCCAGTGCCAACAGCAACATCACCCGGATCAGGTCAACTCATGGGATGGGGACAACCGCAGTTTGCTGCTCCCGATGCCTTTGGACAAGCCTTTCCATCTCAACCTCTGCCGCCTGCAAACAGTAATTTTGGCATGCCGACAGGTTTCAATAATTCCACAAACATGCAAGCCAATCTGAATTATGGATCACCTTCAAGTGTATCAAATACGTTTCAACCCGGCGGCGTGAATGGCTTCATGTCTGGTGAATATTATCAACTACAACAAAAGAAACGTGGACCCAAAGTTGCTTTGATCATCCTGGTCGGATTATTGTTACTTGTAGTCATAGGCGCTGGCATCGTCGGTGTGCTCTATGCAACAAATCAGAGTCAGAGCGCCCCTACAGCAACCCCCACCAGGACCATCGTCACCCCCTCCGTCACGCCGCTGTTTCGAGATTCGTTTGCGAACAACAATACGAAGTGGTATCTCACCAGCGCTCCGGGCCAGTATTCGGCGAGTGTAGGAGGCGGCTCTATGGTGCTGGAAGATGATCATAATCGACTACTCTGGGAGATACTACCCGGTAAAAGTTTTGCTGATTTTCGCCTGGATGTGGATGCGACTCTCACCAGGGGTGATACCAGCAATGGCTATGGTGTATATATTAGAGGCGCATCGAGCCAGGATAGTGATATTGGCCTCTACTATCGCTTTGAACTGTACGGCGACAGCACCTACGCGCTCTTCAAGGGTTCGACCGATGTCAATGGGAATACACTAAGCAGCCAGGTCGTCAAAGATACGCCCAATGCCGCCATCCAGAAGGAAGGTCAGGTCAACCATATCACGGTGATCGCCAAAGGCAGCAGCATGACATTCATGGTGAACGGTACCGTCGTGTATAACTATAGCGATACCAGTTATAAAGGTGGACTGGTAGCTCTGTTTGTTTCAAACCTGCCGAATACACCTCCAGATGCGCAGGCGACGTTTGCTAACCTGGCGATCTTTCCCGTGAGTTAGACCCGGCTACTTTTCCAGTAGCGCCTGGGCGTAGACCGCCGGGTCAACGTTGCCGCCGCTCACGATACAGCACACGCGTTTCCCCTGGAAGCGGTGCGGCGCGGTGAGTAACGCTCCCAGCGAGAGCGCTCCTGTCGGCTCGACCTTGAGGTTGGCGTAACGGAAATACAGCCGTAGCGCTTCCAGGGTAACGTCGTCAGGTACCTCGATAATATCGGCGACGCCATGTTGGAGTATCTCCCAGTTGAGTACGCCCAGCCCGATGGTTCGCGCGCCGTCAGCAACAGTTGCAGGCTCATGTTCATTGTAGCTGAGTGTGCCGCTTCGCAGAGAACGCGCGGCATCATTGCCAGGCAGCGGCTCCGCGCCAATGATCTCGGTGCGCGCATGGAGATGATCTCGCGCTACGATCT
>VBFM01000273.1:2558-3034 GCA_005882595.1 Chloroflexota bacterium | reverse complement strand
TACATAATACCTTTATGCGGGATAAGCGAAACATCGCTGAGAAAATGCACCTTCAAGCCGATGGCTTCGTGTACGGGATATTCTACCGCCGTGGGAGTGTGATGCTGTAGCACATCAGCCTGTCGAATCTGGACGTTATTCAAAAGCGCATTGGTGGCGCGAGGACCCAGGTCGCTGATGATCACCGGGGCATGCAGGAGATATTCTTCGCCGTTCGTTTTATTGCGGGCGCGTACGCCCGCGACCTGGCCATCCGAGTGAAGAATTTGCTGTACCTCGCATTGCAGGCGTACTTCCGCGCCTTGTTCCGTAACATGTCGCTGCAATTCGGCAGTTAACGCCCCGCAGCCGCCTTCTACGATGCCGGGAGCGCCGAAGCGCAGCATGTTCTTAGTGGTGCCGACGACCTCGGCGGTGCTGACCTGGTGCAGTTCAAGGCTGAGCGCGAAACGCGAGATGCGCTCGAAGAAGGCGGT
>VBFM01000273.1:0-2542 GCA_005882595.1 Chloroflexota bacterium | reverse complement strand
CCATTGGTCGAATGGTAGATCGCGCTCGTGGGCTGGAAGGGGCCGGATGAACATCAAATAGCCAACGCGCGTAAACCAGAAGAACTGGCGCGGCCCAAAGACTTTGAGCGTCCCCAGGAGGCCTTTGGAGCGGATTTGTTTGCCATGCACATGAAAGGATGCGAAGACATCGGCGTCGAAAAAATGGTGTGGAATGTGCAGTCGACGCAACATGCGCGCCAGCACGCCGCTGCTGCCAAAGGGGATCATGTGAACAGCGCCGGTACTGACCTGAACGCCTTGAAAGGTTTTCGCGGTGAAGCGGCCACCACAGTGAGGTAAACGCTCTAATACGACGACCCGCTTGCCGCGTTGCAATAGCTGCGCAGCGCTGAGCAAGCCTCCTAGACCTGCGCCAATAATGATGGCGTCAGAGTCGTGTTGGTGAGAAAGAGAGTCCATTGAGTATGTTTCCAGCGTGAACCAGCATGTCCCAGGGTTTCCAGGGCGACCGCGAGGGGTCGCCCTGGAAAATGTTAGCGTTCCTCGCCGAGCAGACTGCGGAGCAGGCTGGTGCATTCGGCCAGGGTACTGAGGACGTTCTGGTGAATCTGGAAGACTTTGTTCAACTCACGGGCTTTGCGCGCCAGTTTAAGGACATACTCAATGTCGCGTGGGTTGTTCATCACATCTTCCATCAGTTGGAGCAGCTCTGTCCATGCCAGTTGTTCGCGAGTGCGCGCGACATCAGCGATGGTTTTATCCATGCGGTCAGAAACAGCACGAACGCCGGAGCGAAGCTGATTGGTCGTCTGCACGATATCGGTATCGTGGTTGCGCATGGCTTCCTGGGTCGCGTTCAATTGTTCCTGTAAGGATGCAACCTGTCCATCCAGGGTTGCCAGGGCAGCCATCAATGGGGCCACATCCGGCAGAGTCGGCTGAGGCAGGCTGGTCAGGCGACGGAATGTGACGTTGCTGACCTCAATCGGTGGAGAAAGCGGTGGCGCCATCCATGACTCATCAGATGGAGCCTTGCTATCTGCGGGTGCGGCGCTGCTGGTGGATGCCTGTACGTTCGCCGGTGCACTCTCCTGGGAGAGTACTACAGGCTCTGGCGCGGGCGGTGGTGGCACTGGAGCCGCTGGCGCGGCTGGTGCGCTCTCCTGCTGGGGAGAACCCTGCATCTCGCTGCCACCATTCATGGAGCGTGTGCCGTACTCGTCATCTTGCGCAGCCGTCAGGTTTTCGTCATCGCGCGTGCGATAGGTCATCTCGGCAGCGTTTGAGGCATTCACCGTCATAGTGGGCATGCTTTCGATATCTACCGCTGATGAAGCAGGCTCCTGGAAGATCAGTTCATGTTCTCCGATACCGATATGATCTCCATCGTGAAGAGCACGGGTAGAGTGTTCATCCAGTTGTTGCGAGTTGACAAAGGTGCCGTTGGCGCTGCGCTCGTCGCGGATGGAATACTGGCCATTCTCGTAGAGAATGGTCGCATGGCGGCGCGACGTCAGCTTGTCTTTGGAGAGGAGAATATCACTGTTTGGCGCGCGACCTATGCTCATCTCTAATTTATCCAGGGTATAGTCCTGCAAGACTTCTCCCGTATCCGCACGCAGGATGAGATGGGCAGGTGTCTCGATTTTGTTCATCACCGCCTGAGCTGTGGGAGCAGGGGCATCAGCGCGAAGCGTAGCCGGTTCTGCCGATGTGCTGGCGATGGTCAAGAGATCCGGGTCGCTCCAGGAACTTCCTTGGGCAGGAGCTTGTGGAGCGGGTGGAACCCAATCTTCGGCGGTAGGAAGTGTGGTATCGCCCAGAGCAGGCTGTGCCTGCTGTGGTGAGGGAGTTGATGGGACCAGGCGATTGCCACAATTCAAACAAAAATTGTCCCCTGGCCGGGTTTCGGCGCTGCAATAGGGGCATTTATCCATGTCTTTGTTCCTCCCTTTGTTGGAATGTACAGTATCTGGAATGAACGCGAAACTATGGCCCATTATACCAGACTTAAACGTTGAGCGTCGAGGGGCAATTTACAAGAACCACCACAGGCGACCAACAGTACGACGAATGTAGTTGCGAATATTGACGTAGATAATCCACGGTATCAAGAATACCAGGATGATGAATACGAAGAACAGGCAGCGCAGTCCGGGAATCAAGAATGCCAGGAAACCAAACAACACTAATAGTACTAAGGTAATCGCGACGGTGGCTACAATGCCCGCGAGGACCTTTTTCATCAAAGCATCGTTCT
The DNA here is from genome assembly GCA_005882595.1 of Chloroflexota bacterium. Classification (GTDB taxonomy): domain Bacteria; phylum Chloroflexota; class Ktedonobacteria; order Ktedonobacterales; family Ktedonobacteraceae; genus VBFM01. The sequence continues at coordinate 300 of VBFM01000273.1, read as the reverse complement.
GGCCGCCAAACCCCAGCGAACCACCGAAAGATGAGCCGCTCTGCCCTGTCTGTCCTCCCTGACCGCTCCAAGACTGTTGCTGGTAGAACCCCGGATTACTCGCGGCATAGGGGGGCACCTGCGACTGCGGAGCCGGTTGATCATAAGGGCTTTGCGCGGCTAAAACTGCTCCACAATTGGTACAAAACCTGGTTGTGGCATCTATAGGGGCGTTACAGCGGGGGCAGGTGTTGTTCATAGTTGGTTTCTCCTCGTTCAAGTATCGCTTTCAGGTGGCAGGTATCCAGGTGACATTCGTTT
>VBFM01000233.1:21595-29672 GCA_005882595.1 Chloroflexota bacterium | reverse complement strand
TTGTAAGGGCGGGTGTGGGGTAGGGTTGGGCTGGGACCCTCGCGGTCGCCCTCGTCCTAAAACGCTGAGCATCGTACTAGAATCAGAGAGTTGGGCCGGGGACCACGAGGTCTTCCTGGCTCTAATGGCGCAGCGCGCTTTTCTTAATGCATGAGCTGATTTGCTTTTTAAATGCATTCTCATCAAGTGCATGCAGCGCGTCGTCCAACGCCTGCTGCCGCTCTTTATGGTAGGTGTTCAGGCGATCAATCAACCACTGTATACCATCCTGTTCGTCGCCTGGCACCTGTTCAAGCCGTGCATGCAATCCCTGAAGCATCACATCGCTATCACGGACTGCGCCTAAAAGATCGGCCAGCTTTTTCACCTGGCTATTAACCTTCTTGAAGAGTTTAGGCTTGCAGCAGCTTTCAAAAGCATCAAGTGCAGCGCGTAGCCGCCGTGAAGCCACGCGCATTTTGTGTACCGGCTCAGTATCTTGATGTTTCAAGATTTCATCCGGCCATTTCAAGAACTTTTTGGCATATTCCGCTAAAATCTCTTTGCCAAACTCCGCAAATGTCTGTCCCTGGATATCCTTATTGCTTTGCTTCCCTTTCGAAGATACTGCCTGCTGTTGCGCGACCTCATTCACCTTTTCCAGCCATTGCTCGCCGTCACGCGCGTAAGCCAGCAGTACGCCCTCGCGCACGCCATGCAGGGTGACGCGCAGCTCCTCCAGCGAGAACGCCTTCATTACCTCCTCAAGTATCAGCGCGCCCCCCGGCAGGATACGCGCGCGTTCCAGGTCTTGCTTATAACGCTGCGCTACCTCCTCCGCAGGTAATGCGCTCAACAAACCCTCGCAGCGCAATAAATCCTCCCGCGTCAAAGTGTCTCGATGTGTATCTAATCCGAAGGCCTCCTTCGACAGCTGCAATAGCGATGCAGCACTCGAACCTGTGGCAATCAACAGCGGCGGGGAGTCTGGAATGTGGGCACCTTGCAGGGAAGACCGCAAAAATGCTCGCGCCTTTTCCTGCTCATCATACGTGGGCGGATCTGAGTGCAGGAAGCGATCATGCATTTGCCCTGAACCGATATGCAGAGAAGTGCGCCACGTGATGCGCTGCTGTTTCGCCGTAATCAACTCGGTACTGCCTCCACCTACGTCCGTCACCGCAACCTCTTTGGGTGCGCCTGGCTCATTGGCCATCTCATAGGTCGCGCCATAAAAAGTCAGGACAGCCTCGGCCTCACCACTGAGTATTTGTACCTGCAATCCCGTCTTCTCTTGTATTTGCTTCAAAAACTCCTCGCCATTGCGCGCTTTCCTGATGGCCTCCGTTGCAACCGCCAGAATCTGCTCCGCCTGCTCCTGCTCCGCCAACTCTTTATAGTGTTGCAACACCTGAAGCGCTTTTTCCTGTAGCTCAGGTGAAATTTCCCCGCTCTCATCGACACTTTCACCAATCCGCACCATCGTCACCTCATCCTTAAGAATGTCCAGATCATGGGCAGTGCAATGCGCAACCACCACATGCGTCGTATTACTTCCGATATCAATAGCCGCGTAGACTGGTGCTTTCATGCCGCCCTCCTTGCTTGCCTTCCTTCAAAATAAAAGTCTTTCTAGAGGGTATACGGATTAGTTATCACATTCGTGACCCAGCCATTCTCCTGTTTCTCCATCTCATCATAAATGTTATACTAACCCCGGTAACTGCACGTTTGTAGGGGCGCGAACTTGTATTGTATTAGCAATAGCGGAATGGAAGCACTTTTCTCGAAAGGACAGAATACCCATGGATCTTTCTCAATGGTTTAACAACCAATTGAATGCCAGCGCGGAGGGCTTCATCTGGGCTGTAGATCAAGTGCCAGTAGAGCGGCGCTTAGTTGCTCCCCCCGCAGGCCTGGGTGAGTGGAATGCGGCCAGGCACGTTTTCCATATGCTGTATTATGAACAGAAAATTGCGCTGCCCAGCATGAATCAATGGTTAGGTCGACCATTCACCCTGAACGAAGAGGAGTATGACGAGGATGCCGCCTGGGGTGATGGCAGAGATATTGGAGAGATGCTGGCCGATTTTCGCACTGTGCGTGCTGAACAGATTGTGCTTCTCCCCAAATTTGACGAAGCGCTCTGGCATGAGACTCGCGAGGCAGTATGGGGCGATGTCACGTTAAAGTGGGTAGTGACAAAAACATTCCAGCATACTGCCGAACATACTCACGACGTGCTGCGTATGGCGTTATTCTGGGATATGTTTGAGCAGCATGATCAAACGTAGGGATGTGCTGTATGCCAACTCCTGGATCAGGATGCCAGCCTCCCAGGAGCCAGCGTACAGCCATCGATAATATTCTGGTTCCCATTCACAAAAGAATAATAGATATCGAGTAGACCGGGTTGCACCGGGTTATGCTGTGCATTGTTGAACTGCGTGGCAGGCAAGGTTGCTTTCAGGGCTGCGCTGAAGAAGAGAATGTTAACTCCTTGCGTCACACCCTGTTTTCCGATATCCAGAAGCTGGCTTACATACTTCGCATCCATTGGCAAGAACGAGCTACAGATGGCCTCCGCCGACGTAGAGTCCCAGGGTTGGTGAGGTGGGGCGCTGGCTACGATTAGATATACATAGGGCGTCCACTGCTGGCCATCGCCTGTATCGCCAACCACCCTCAGATAATCGACATTGGACGTACTGTAACGCCGAAAGCTATACGAATCGAACGATGGGTCGCTATGGCTGTTGGGGTCGCCAAATTTTTTCACAAATGTACCAATCTGTCCTCCAAGCACGGCTGGCCCCGCCACAGGACGGATGGGAGTGGGAGAAACCGGGGGTATTTGCTGTGCTGATAACGCTGCCTGTGAGGAATGCCTTTCCGGTATCTCCGCGCTATTGTTCTGCCTGGCATCCGATCCGCACCCATTGAGCAAGAAGAGTGTGAATAAAACAACCATAAGCAGGTATCGAGCATATCGTTTCTGTCCGCTATCCATATATCCCTACCACCTTTCCTCACTTTTGAGGTATCTACAATCTCCTCAATTCATTATGATACATTCTGCTCAACCTCCAAATGGATAGTACTTTTAGATATGTATAATTCAGGTAGATGCTTGCGGTTCAGGATAGGTCAAATTCCCATCTTGCACTTTGAGAAACGGCGTAAGCTCATGCTGCTTCGCCGTTTTTTTACTCGTAATGTGCAAAACCTGCCAACCCAGGGTTGTCAGCGCGTCGGCAATGAGTGAACGATGACAGCGCCATGGTACCGCTTCGGCACACATGATGGCAACCGTTTTTGTCTCCGCCAGCCGCTGTAATTGCTCTAATGCATGCTGAAATTCAGGTGTTGCCATGTAGTCCGCATAACCACGAAACGAGCTATTCTGCCACCCGGTATTGACAGAGTCTTTGGTGGTGCGCCGCAGCCCACCCAGCTTTGCAAGATGTGTATAGGCGATGCCTGCCTGCCGCAGCGATGCCGCCAGTTCGTCCGTCCCAAACTGCGGGTTATGCCTGGATCGAGGCACCGTACGCACATCAACCAGCTCCTGGATGTTGTGCGCCTGAAGCATCGCTATAAATTCTTCGATGGTATGGGTTGAGTGTCCAATAGTGTAGATGGTGCGCATGTCTATAGTATAGCGTTTTTGTGTAAGGTGAGTTTGGTTAGTCTTGTGTATCAGCCAATTCCCGCTACTCCCTGAGATGGCGGCTTATAACAGGTGAGATGGAACAGAATGATTGGATCGGGTTACTGACCACATCCTATTGCGCTGTATCCTCCAAAGAATGCGGGCATTAATGGTGACCAATCTAGCTGAACCTCCTGCCTTGTTTGTGACGTTCGAATTGCTTGTGCAGTTTGACCCTCACACGGCGTGCGATATTTTTGCAAAAAGTCTGTTACTTCCTTTTTTGAGTGAAGCCAGACGATTTTTTCAGGAGCAAAATAGCGAAATTTCTGCAAAAGCATTTTACGACCTCTATGCGGGAAAACCAGGACCTTCAAGATATAGGGGATGCTGAGTTGCTCAGGACATCCCTCTGCAAGATCGGGACGTGGTTTTCTCGCATACTCAAAGCGTCGTCTGAACACACGCCAGAGACAGAGTAAACGGGGCACATCTAGAAAAATAATGGTATCAGCCGCGTTAAGGCGACTATCCGAGGAGCTGAGGTAAGTTCCCTCAATGATCCATCGTTCTTCTTGGACGAGATGTTGCTGAATCTCTATTCTGGTAATTCTGGGTTTTTCCTTCCAACGCGACTGCCAGAAATAGCGATCCAGGTGGATAACATTGATGTTGAGTATGGAACCTAACTTTTGCGCAAACGTCGATTTGCCTGCTCCTGCTGAACCGATGACTACAATCTTTTCCATAAACAATTCCCACGCTAAAAAAAGGTAATAATACCAGTATAACGACCTACAAAAATTGCGCAAGAATACTAGACCTTAAGTAATACCGAAGAAGCCGCTCAGACCTGATCTGCTTTCTCTTTTATTGACTTAGCACGTGCCTCCAACTCACATGCTAGATCTTCTCTCTCAGTTCGACGCAATAACTTTGCCAAATATTCTAAACTGGTGGCTACATCAGGATGATTTCTCCCCAACGCTTGTTCACGGATAGCCAATGCCTTGCTGTACAGTGACTCAGCTTCTTCGTACTGTCCTTGAGCGGCATAGAGCTTCGCGAGGTTATGAACTGTTGAGGCGGTTTGTGGGTGAGCAGAACCCAGAACATGTTCACGAATGGCTAGAGCCTCTTTGAAATGGAATCTGGCTTGAGTAAAGTCCCCCCGTAAAAAATAGTTCTCGGCCAGACTACTGAGACAGTACGCGACATACGGGTGTTTGTGCCCAAGCGACTGTTTCCTGATGGTGAGCGATCTTCTAATCAATGGCTCGGCTTCCTCGTACCTTCCTTGAGCCTGGTAGACTTCAGCTAGACTGTTGATGATGTAGGCTACATGGGAGTGATCTGAACCTGAAGTGCTTTCTCGAATCATCAAAGCGCGTAGATACAGCTCTTCGGCATGTGTGTATTTATGCTGCACCTGACAAATTTTTGCCATTATACCAAGTGTGTCAGCAATATCTGGATGCTCGTCACCTAGCCTTTGCTCCTGAATATCCAGTGCCTGCTGGCAAAATTCTTCCGCCTGGGGATATTTGCCTTGAGAGAGATAAAGTTTTGCCAGGTGTTTCAAGCTCTGCGCTCTATCGGGATGAGTAGGTTCAAAGATGCGCCGGCGAATCTGAAAAGAGCGTTGGTACAATTCTTCAGCGAACGAGTATTTGCCCTGCTTGCGGTAGAGTTCACCCAGGTTATGGAGACTGGTTGCCGTATCAGCATGTTCTAGACCAAGGGTCTGTTCACGCAGAGAAAGAGATTGCAACAAGAGTGGCTCGGATTGTTGATATTTCCCCTGAGTCAGATAAAGCGCCCCCAGGTGATTCAGCGTGAGGGCAGTATCAGGATGAGTTGGTTCCAATATCTGCTCACGGATCGTCAGCGCTTTCTGCAAAAGCGTTTCGGCCTGAGTATACTGAGCATGAGCTGTCAGGTACATTGCGGCCTTATTGAGCAAGTGCGCTGCTTCTGGAAAAGCAAGTCCGTAAGTTTCAATGTGTATTGCACAAACCTGCGCATGTGGTAGACATCGCTGGCATTGATACCACGCGGATACCTCTACATCTGGAAAAGCCTGGTTAACCGCATGTATGGCTCGCTCGGCCCATATACTTTGCAGGTTCTTGTCCATTCCATCCTTTAGCACAGCTTGCACCAGGCGATGTATACTGAAAGTCATCTCTTCAGAATTTCGCCGTATCAGTGAGTACCGCAATAACGTTTCAATCGCTGCATCGATTTTCAAACGATCGATTGCAATCGGGCCAAGTATGGGACCAAGTTCGATTGCACCTTCGGTAATAATTTCCTCGGGTATACCTTCGGGATTGAGAAAGGCAAACAGACGTAATAGATCAGCAGCAGCAGGGCTATCCCGCTCAACTTGCTGGAAAGAGAGCGACCAGGTTGTAGCCACAGGTTCAGGATGGTCACTTGGTAATGTGCCTCGCCGCAGTAGCAGTTCCTTGCGGCGAGTACGATAGAGATTGAGGTATCCAGCGAAACCGCATTTTGTCTCTTCGATATAAGCGCCTGCTTGATCCAGAGCCAGTGGCAGCCCATCCAGCTCCGTAACGATCTCTGCTGCCTGAACTTGATCTTGCTGCTTTGACGGCTCGAGAGAGGCCTCTGATGAAAGTAGCTTGGTACGACGTAATAGGAACAGAACCCCTTCTTCCACCCCCATCTTCTCTACATCTATACTTTGAGCAAGAGATCCTAATGCCTGTAGCCTGGTAGTTAGCAGGACATTTCCAGCGCCTTGAGTGGGCAAGAAGTCAAGGATCATTGCCAGGTCATCGACATTGTCTAGAATAAGCAACCAATCGCTATGAGATACCAACCAGCGTTTGACCGCCCCAACAACTATATCCTGCTTCTTTTCATGTCTCTCTGCTAAATTCAGGAGATCTGCCAGATTCACAAAGTCTGCACATCGCGCGAAGAAGCTGTTACCCATAGAAACGCATCATAGCTTTCGCGGTAACGATACGCGTATTCTATTGCTATCTGCGTTTTACCAATCCCCCCAAGACCACTGATTGCCTGTGCCTGGGTTAATGCTGCCGCTGTTTTATTTTCAGTTAGAACGTTATGCAGATAAGACAGTATCTCTTCACGCCCAGTAAAAAACGGATTGCGCCGGTAAGGGATATTCCAAAGGGGTTGCTGGCTTGGAGCAGGAGCAAGGATAGGGGGAGTACTGATATCCTCTTTACGCTCGGTTTCTTCCATGACGAAACCGAGTTCTACAAGGGTTTTCCCAAAAAGAACCCCTAGTTTCTGGCGGTAATACGGACCAGGAGCCGTGATGCTTTTTTCCCATCGACTGATGTTGACCTGGGTTGTACCAATTCGTTCTGCTACTTCGCTTTGCGTCCAACCGCGTCGTTCCCGTTCGTGTTTCAGCCGAGAGGCAGTCGTCCTGAAATCCTTCTTGTTAGCAGGTATTTCTTCAGTACCCATTGTGTGATTCCTAACAAATCTGACCCTTGACGAGAAACCTGCCTGAGTTTTACTGACCTGCCCAAAGTATTGTGCATCCATTGAGAGTGAATAGGAATGATATACCACATGATATAGGTCTGATATGCATTCGTCAAGTTTTTCCTGTCAAACTAAATGTATTGAGAGATAAAATTCCTCAGATTACCTGAGGAAGCTCAGACAAGACGTTATAGCTTCGTATTGATGGGATAAAGTCTTGTCATAATTCCAATGCATGGACGCGTAATAATATAAAGACGAAAAAGGCATCAAAAATGTAAGATTTTTTGGGTTACGAAAAGAATAACCTTATAGTAGTTGCGCTGAAGATAACGTTATTGACATCAAAACATCGTAGGTTTTTTCGGAACAGTGTTTAGAAGTATTATTCCGGCGGTAACTCAGAGACAAAGGAGAAAGCAATGAAAAGCAAAAGGACAGCGGAAGAGGCTGCAATTGGTTCTGTTATGCTTGATAAACCTCCACATATTCTGCCTCAACTCGTGGAAATAGTTGAGGGTGATTGGCAGCCAGCTTCAACTGAACAAGAGCAGTTACTTGCGCACTTAGTAGAATGCGAGTACTGTCAGGTTACCTTAGGAGTGCTGGTTGAGGCCCGACTCGCTGAAGGAAGTCCAGGCGACTCTTCTGAAGACCAGGCGCGACAACTGCTTACTCGGCTGGGTGGAATTACTCAAAAGAAGCAAGCGCATTATGAGCAAATAGCTGCATATATTGAGACACTCGAAGCGCGTGGAGAAAAGGCAGCGAACAAGAAATATCCTGATTTGGCAGAACATTTGAAACAGTGCAAAGAGTGCCAAAATCTCGTGAAAAGTACGCTTGCCTTGATAGATCAGGTGGAAAAAGCTGAGTTAGATCAAGCGAAAACTGAAACCAGGCAGCGTTAAAAGCCGATGTAGTGCGCTAGTAGCTGCTGGCTGTATTGGCTCA
>VBFM01000233.1:0-21555 GCA_005882595.1 Chloroflexota bacterium | reverse complement strand
GGGGGCCGATGCCTCATTCTGTAACGTAAATGGTTTTGAGCAGCACGAATGACATAACCGACAACAGGCGCAGAAACCCCAACTCGGATGGCGATTTCTTCGTGAGTAAGCCCATCAAGCCAGGCCATTTTCAGTATTCGCCTATCGCGCTCTGTGTTAAAACGCGTCTTAAGGTATTCCAGAAGTTCTTTGACTACTTCGTGTAATTCTTCGCGTATAAGGCATTCTTCCTCTGTCGTTTTTGGAGCATGAACCTTGAGTATACCTGCTTCATTTTCGGTTTCGTCTGGAGAACTGGTTGGAGTAAGTGTCCACTGACTATCCAATGCATGTTTTCTCGCCATGTCGATGATGCGATTAGTCGCGATCGTGTAAAGCCAATAGGTTAATTTACTAGTGAAGTGAAAATTCGGTAAACCGGTAACCACCGATATCATGACATTCTGGACAACATCCTCTTTGAAGTAAGGTGGCAGATTAGCAGTTTGTACTACTTTATGAATGAAATTGTGACATTCGGTCCAAAGATACGAATCCGGATTCGCGAGCATTTCTTTGACGACAACCCTATCATCTTGTCCAGGCCAATGATTGCTAGATTTTTCTGCTGCCATGTGCCGCATTCTCCCTTTCGATGGCTTGTCTTTGACTTCGTTCGCAGTACAAATCATGTAATATCTGAGGAGAAGATCGCTCTCTTCATATCCTTTGAGAGATGGCGAATACGTTAGCTAACCTACAATCTAGTTACTGGATTTGCTTTGTAAATAGTACCGGTGATAAGTGACCGCACTAAGTTATATTGTAATAAGATAGACGCATTTATCCATGATTATTAAAGCGATTTCTATTTCAATGATTCGTTACAGACTCTGGATTGAAATCATTCTTTATGTAGGAACAATCTGCACTGCTTTTAGTTAATTTGAGGGTTTGGAAAGAAAAAATTGATAGATAGGAAATTATTTTGCTTTAATCCCCCGAGCGAGAGGCTTGAGGTCTACCTCTCGCTCCCTGAACGAGCGCATCACCTTATTCCAAGCGACACATCGTTTTTAGAACGAGGCGCGGCTGTAGTCGAGGTGACAACTACCTCCGCGGATGTGAGAGAGAACAGGAGGCTGGAAAGAGGGCGCTGAAAAATCTGCTCAGTTGCGTCCACTTTCACCAGATGCCCATATGACAGGCGAATCCGGTTGCTCCGTTTCTTCTCTGGGTTGCTCTAAGCTCAGTGTAGCGCATGCATATTAAAATTCTGTTATGTAATAATTAAATGTTGGTCAACCTTGACTTACCGGTCCATTTCCCTCTATACTCAATATATGAATATTCAATGATTTATCAGGATGAAGCCTTGGCTCATGCCTGGCGGCCTGCTCATCTTCACAGGAGGCTTTCATGAAACGTTCCCTGCACCTGTTTCTCTTGCTTGTGGCATTGTGTAGCACGGTAGCGGCGTGTGGAAATTCCTCCTCCTCTTCGGCGGCATCCACGCCCTCATCGATCAAAATAAACATCTTTGCGGCTGCTTCGTTGACGGAATCATTTACTCAAATCGCTGCGGCCTATCACCAATTGCATCCCGATGTCACGATCACCAATAACTTTAATGGATCGCAGTTGTTGGAGCAGCAGATTGCCAATGGCGCGCCTGCCGATGTCTTCGCCTCGGCTGATATGGCGAATATGATGAAAGCCAGCAATGCCGGGTTGGTTGGCGATGCAAAAGTCTTTGTCAAAAATAGACTGGTGGTCATCATTCCCGTCGGCAATCCAGGCCAGATCATGTCGTTGAAAGACCTGGCACGCAAAGGTGTCAAGATTGATCTTGAGGCTGACACTGTTCCGGCGGGACACTATAGCCGCCAGGCATTGATGAACATGTCGCAATCACCCGATTTTGGCGCAAACTACGGCAACTCGGTGCTGGCGAATGTGGTCTCGCAGGAAGAAAACGTAAAGGCAGTGGTGCAGAAGGTACAACTGGGTGAAGTTGACGCGGGGTTTGTCTATCGTACAGACGTAACGGCTGCGGTTGCCAGTAAGGTGACGGTACTCGATATTCCCGATCCGTTCAACGTCATTGCCCAGTATCCTATCGCCGTGGTGAAAAGCTCCGCGAACGCGGCAGCGGCGCAGTCCTTTGTAGATTACGTGCTTTCCATGGCCGGAGAGGGTATCCTGGCGAAATATCATTTCATCGCTGTGAATCCATAAAAGACCTTGAGGGGATATTACATGGGCAAGAAGTGGTCGTACCGGTCAGCATGGTCGGCTCGCGTTCTGGTGGGTGTACTGGCCGGTACTTTTTTTCTCTTCCTGGGTATACCCCTGGCGGCTCTGCTCATCCGGGAGCCGCCAGCCATGCTATGGATCTCGATTCAGCAGCCGGAAGTGTTTCAAGCGCTGCAATTAAGCATTGTAACGACATTCTTCAGTACACTGCTCACAGTGTTGTTCGGTTTACCGGTGGCATATGTACTGGCGCGCACTCGCCTGCCTGGTCGCAGAGTGTTGGAGATACTGGTAACTATGCCGACCGTGCTGCCGCCGGTGGTAGCGGGGGTAGCGCTGCTCATTACCTTTGGCAGGTTTGGACTGGTAGGCCGCTACCTGTCACCGCTGGGCATCACCCTTCCTTTTACCACGGCAGCAGTAGTGATGGCGCAAATATTTGTGGCATCGCCGTTTTTCGTCAACACCGCGCGTGCCGGGCTTGAGCAACTGGACCAGCGTTATGAAGCGGCCGCTTATACACTGCGCGCCTCCCCCCTGTACACATTCCGGCGCGTGGTCTTGCCGCTCATCCGTCCCGCGTTATTGAGCGGCGCGGGCCTTGCGTGGGCGCGGGCCCTGGGCGAGCTGGGAGCAACCATTACCTTCGCGGGCAATTTCCCAGGCATTACCGAAACCATGCCCATCGCCGTCTATACCGCCGCCGAGTCTGACCTGGAATCAGCAGTCGCGCTCTCAGTGGTACTAATGGCTGTTTCCTTTGGCGTGTTGCTGGCTTTGCGCGTAGGAAGAATCAGAGCGGAGTGAGTTCCCTGGCAATCATTCACAAGCCCTGACGTCAGGCAAAAAAATGCTTGACATGGCGCAAAGCGTCGGCTATAATGATCTGGTCGATCACTCAGGAGGTATCAGTGTGTACTCCTTGTGACGAAAGTAGCAGGTATTGAGTCTCTCCATCAGCGCAATCCACTTCGTTTACCTGGCCTCTACGACAGGGTTTAGAATGTTGGACGGAGTTGAATCTACAGATGGGCGATTCTTTTCCTGGGCAGTTACCAAAGTGGCCAAATGGGGCTGACTGTAAATCAGCTGTCTTCGACTTCGGGGGTTCGAATCCCTCACTGCCCACCGACTACCTGGCAACCTGCCCGTGTGGCGCAGCGGTAGCGCACAGTCTTGGTAAGACTGGGGTCATGGGTTCAATTCCCATCACGGGCTCCCGTGGTTTCTGTTTGATATCTATGTTTTCAAGCCAGAGTGATCTGGTCTTCTCATCTGAGATATCACGAATATCCACGCTGGAAGTGCAAGTAGCTCTCACTGCCGTCTTCTGAACAGATCGTCTCTTCCTGAATTAGTCCGACAGAAAGTCGGATGTAAACCAATGAGTGCTGGAAGTTATAGGCAAAATTGATGATCAGATGGTCAGGGGACGGCTGCTGCATGTCTATAGAAGTACTATCTGATCGCAGAGAGTTGTTAGGAGGAGCCATTACAGGTTATGGCAAAGAAGAAATTTGAGCGAACGAAACCGCACGTGAACGTGGGAACGATCGGGCACATCGACCACGGCAAGACCACGCTCACCGCGGCCATCACCAAAGTGCTGGCCAAAGCCAGCGCCAGCAACAAATACGTGGCCTTTGACCAGATCGACAAAGCGCCCGAAGAGCGCGAGCGCGGCATCACCATTGCCATCGCGCACGTGGAATACGAGACCCAGAAACGCCACTACGCCCACGTGGACTGCCCCGGCCACGCCGACTACATCAAGAACATGATCACCGGAGCCGCCCAGATGGACGGAGCCATCCTGGTGGTGAGCGCCCCCGATGGACCCATGCCCCAGACGCGCGAACACATCCTGCTGGCGCGCCAGGTGGAAGTGCCGGCCATGGTGGTGTTTTTGAACAAAGTCGACATGATGGACGACGAAGAACTGCTGGAACTGGTGGAACTGGAAGTGCGCGAACTCTTGAGCAAATACCAGTTTCCCGGCGACGACGTGCCCGTCATTCGCGGCAGCGCCCTCAAAGCCTTAGAGAGCAGCGGCGACCTGTCGCGCACCGACCCCGAGGCCGCCTGCATCTGGGAACTGATGGACGCGGTGGATACCTACATCCCCACCCCCGAGCGCGCCATCGACAAGCCGTTCCTGATGCCCATCGAAGACGTGTTCGGCATCAAAGGACGCGGCACCGTGGGCACCGGGCGCATCGAGCGCGGCGTGGTCAAAGTGGGCGACTCGGTGGAGATCGTGGGCATGAAAGAAGAGACGCGCACGGTGGTGGTGACCGGCGTGGAGATGTTCCAGAAGACGCTGGATTCGGGCATCGCGGGAGACAACGTGGGCTGCCTGCTGCGCGGCATTGAGCGCAGCGACATCGAGCGGGGGCAGGTGTTAGCCAAGCCGGGCTCGATCAAGCCGCACAAGAACTTCCAGGCGCAAGTCTACGTCTTGTCCAAGGAAGAGGGCGGGCGGCACACGCCGTTCTTCAACGGCTATCGCCCGCAGTTCTACGTGCGCACCACCGATGTGACCGGGGCCATCAAGCTGCCCGAGGGAGTGGAGATGGTGATGCCGGGAGACAACATCGAGATGACGGTGGAACTGATCCAGCCGGTGGCCATGGAGGAGGGCGTCACCTTTGCCATTCGCGAGGGCGGACGCACCGTGGGCGCTGGCATCTGCATCAGGGTCGAAAAATAAGTATGCTGACTGTAGGGACGCCGTAAATGGCGTCCCTCAAAATGGGTTAACCCAGGCGAGGACGTGATGAACAGCGTCCCTACGAGGAGAAAAACATGGCTACAGGAACAAAGCAGCGGATTCGCATTCGCCTGAAGGCATACGATCACCGCATTCTCGATCAGTCGGCAATGCAGATTGTGGATACAGCGCAGCAGACAGGGGCGCGGGTCTCAGGACCTATCCCACTGCCTACAGAAATCGATAAGTTTACGGTGATGCGCTCACCTTTTATTGATAAAGATGCGCGTGAGCAATTCGAAATACGCACACACAAACGCCTGATAGATATTATTGAGCCGACCAATAAAACGGTTGAGGCCCTGACACGATTGAATCTGCCCGCGGGCGTGGATATCGAAATCAAGCTGTAGGGGCTGAAAGAAGAGAGGAAAGGATATGCTCAGTGGATTGTTGGGCAGAAAGGTCGGCATGACCCAGGTATTTGGGCCAAATGGTACTGTTATTCCGGTCACCGTCATTGAAGCTGGCCCATGCGTCGTTACACAGATAAAGACGACTGCCCATGATGGTTATGATGCTGTCCAGATTGGCTTCGAGCAGGCGAGATTAAAGCACATCACTCGCCCACAACTGGGGCATCTTGGACATAGCCTGCCCTTGCTGAAAGCGCAGCGCAAACGCTTGCAGACCTATCAGCAGGAGCAGCGCGGGAAAAAGACTGCCGAAGAGGGAACCGAGTCGGAAACCACCTCTGGCGAGAAAAAAGATAAGCAAATCGAGAAGTTGCTCAAGGTATCGCAGAACCGCCAGCGCCGCCCAGGTCCCGAGTTGGGGCCTTTCAAAGTGCTGCGCGAGGTTGGGCTGCAAGACGGTAGCCTGGACGGAATTGAACTCGGCGCAAAAGTTGACGCCGGTCTTTTCACCGCTGGCGAATCGGTTGACATCGTAGGCACTTCTAAAGGCAAAGGGTTCCAGGGTGGCGTAAAGCGTCACGGATTCAGCGGTGGCCCCAAAACACACGGACAGTCAGACCGCACCCGCGCCCCCGGTTCCATCGGTTCTGGTACTACGCCCGGACGCGTGCTCAAAGGCACGCGCATGGCCGGCCATATGGGCAATGCCCGTGTGACCGCGAAAAAACTGCAAGTGATTCAAGCTGATCCTGAGCGCAACCTGCTGCTCGTCAAGGGGTCCGTCCCTGGCGCGAACGGCAGTCTGCTCGTGATTAAGAAGCATGTGATGAGGTAACCGCAATGCCCTCGACTACAGTGTATAACATGGCTGGTGAAGCCGTAGAACAGCTCGAACTGAGCGAGCAGGTGTTCGGAGTCATCCCGAATGTGCCGGTCCTCCACCAGGTTGTCACCGCACAACTGGTGAATCGCCGTCAAGGTAATGCTTCGACCAAAACTCGCAGTGAGGTATCGGGCGGGGGTAAAAAACCCTATAAACAAAAAGGTACAGGTCGCGCCCGTCAGGGTAGCACCCGCGCGCCTCAGTTCCGTCATGGCGGTGCTGTATTTGGCCCGAAGCCGCATCCGTACCATCATGATGTTCCTAAAAAGATGCGCCGTCTTGCGATTAAGTCGGCCCTGTCTGATAAGGTTGCCAATGAGCAACTGATCGTTATCAATGAACTGGCTTTGGAGACCCCGCGCACCAAAGACATGCTCGCCATTCTGGACAGCCTGCCAATCGATGGCAGGAAAGTGCTGATGATGCTGCCGCAGCGCGATGAGAATATTGTGCTTTCAACACGCAATATCCCCACCGCTAAAGTGCAGCATGTCTCCTCGATCAACGTCGTGGAACTGCTCAAGCATGATTGGATCATTATGCCCAAGCAGACTGTGCGCTGGATCGAGCTGGTATTTGGTGAAGGATTGAGCGCGGAGGAAGCAAGTCAACAGATCGCTGACCAGCTCGAAGCCGAAGAGCAAGCGGAGTCGGAGGACGCCGAGAGCGAAGTAGATGAGGACGAGGAATTGGAGTCGGAGGATGCCGGGAGCGAAGTAAATGAGGACGAGGAACCGGAGGATGTCGAAGACGCTCAGGATGAGGATGAAGATCAGGAGTCTGAGACTATAGCCGAAACTGACGGCGAGGAGGAATAGCCGTGGAAATCACAGAAGTACTGCGACACGGTATCGTCACCGAAAAAACGGTAAGACTGCAGGAGAAAAACAACCAGTATACCTTTAAGGTGGCGTTGCGAGCAAATAAAATTGACATTCGCCGCGCAGTTGAGACCATGTTCAATGTTCGTGTCGTCTCGGTCAACGTCATGCGCATGCCCGGCAAGGCGCGCATGATACGGCGAAGAGGTTCCGCTCCACGGCCCGTCGAGGCCCGCGAGTGGAAGAAAGCGATTGTCACCCTCGCGCCGGGTGATTCAATCGATACGTTGAAGGCATAGGAAGGTGTTGAGAGATGCCAATTAGACAGTACCGACCAACATCTCCTGGACGTCGCGGCATGTCGGTTTCGACATTCGAGGAGATCACAAAGACTAAGCCAGAGAAGTCCTTGACTGTTCGCCTGAAAAAGCATTCCGGGCGCAACAATCAGGGTAAGATTACCGTCCGTCATCGCGGCGGCGGCGCCAAGCGCGCGTATCGCTTGATCGATTTCAAGCGCAACAAGCTGGACGTTCCTGCCAAAGTGGCCGCCATTGAATATGATCCGAATCGTTCGGCTCGTATCGCGTTGCTGCACTACCTGGACGGCGAAAAACGCTATATTATCGCGCCGCTTGGTTTGAAAGTTGGGGATAAAGTGGTAGCAGGGCCTGATGCCGATATCAGGCCGGGGAATGCTCTTCCTTTGAAGAACATCCCAACCGGTACCACTATTCATAACATCGAACTGACGCGTGGCCGGGGCGGCCAGATGGTACGCGGCGCGGGCGCGGGCGCGCAGTTGATGGCAAAAGAGGGCGACTATGCCCTCGTACGCTTGCCCTCAGGTGAGCAGCGTCGTGTCCATATTCTTCCAGAGCATCGGTAAAGCCGGGCGTTCCCGTCATATGGGCCGCCGTCCTACCGTGCGCGGCTCGGTTATGAATCCTCGCGACCATCCACATGGTGGTGGTGAGGGGCGTGCGCCGATTGGCGGTCAGCCGCAGACGCCCTGGGGCAAGCCCGCACTGGGATATAAGACGCGCAACAACAAGCGGACCGATCAATTCATTGTGCGTCGTCGCAATGCTGGCAGGAGGAAGTAGCATATGTCACGCTCAAGAAAAAAAGGGCCATACATTCACGAATCGCTTCGTAAAAAAGTGTTGGCCATGCTTAAAAGCGGCGACCGCCGGGTCATCAAAACCTGGTCGCGCGCTTCTACGATCTTCCCACAGATGGTGGGAATGACCATCGGCGTCCATAACGGCAAGACGCATGTACCTATCTATATTACCGAAAATATGGTGGGCCATAAATTGGGTGAGTTTGCCCCCACAAGACACTTCCGAGGTCATGCGGGCGGTAGGAGTGAGAGGACCACGTCGGTCCGTTGAGGTGAAAGATGCAAGTTCGAGCTATTGCTAAAGACATCGGTATTCCGCCGCGCAAAATGCGTCTCGTCACCAATTCGGTGAAAGGGCTTCGCGTCAATGAAGCGCTTGCGTATCTTCAATTTATGCCCAATGCTGGTGCGCAGCCTGTCAGTAAAGTTGTCGCGTCAGCAGCAGCAAATGCGGAAAATAACTACAACTTGAATCCCGATGATCTGTATATTCTGAGTATTGTGGCGGATGACTCGTTCCGGGTAAAGCGCATTAAAGCGCGTCCGCATGGCCGGGCAGCGCGTATCCTGCGCCGCTTCTGCCATATCACGGTCATTGTCTCAGACGACCCGGCTGACGCCGGACGCTAAGAAGAAGGAGGACACTTTTGGGACATAAAGTGCATCCCATAGGGTTCAGGCTCGGCGTCGTAAAAGGCTGGCAGTCTCGCTGGTACGCTGAGCGTGATTATAAGGATCTTCTCGCGGAGGATTTCAAACTGCGTAAGATGATCCAGAAAGAGCTGGCGAACGCGGCTATCTCGCGTATCGAGATCGAGCGCGCCGCCGCAAACCAGGTCACGGTCGTTATTCATACCGCCAAACCTGGTATCGTCATTGGCAAGAGTGGCGAAAAGGTCGATAGACTGCGTACCGCGCTTGAGAAGGAAACCAAGAAGCGCGTGCGTCTCAACATCCTGGAGATTCGCCAGCCCGAACTCGATGCCTACCTGGTCGGGCGCAGTATCGCGGAACAGCTGGAGAAGCGCGTCTCCTTCCGCCGCGCCATGAAGCAGGCAGTGCAGAAAACCATGCGCGCCAATGCAAAAGGCATTCGCGTCGTGGTTGGCGGGCGGCTGGGTGGAGCGGAAATCGCTCGCACCGAGAAAGAAGTCGAGGGGAAAATCCCCCTGCACACCTTGCGCGCTGATATCGACTATGGTCTGGCGGAAGCGCACACCACCTTTGGTGTCATCGGCATCAAAGTCTGGATTTATAAAGGCGATGTTCTGCCGACCAAACGGCGTGAACCATCCGAGGCCGCGCAAGAAGCAGCTTCAGCCTTTACCACTCATGAGCGTGGTGAAGGCGGCGAGCGCCGGGGCGATCGTCGCCCGCAGCGTGGCGAACGTGGTGATCGCGCTCCACGCGGTGATCGTCCAGCACGTCCGCAGGGAGATCGCGGCGAGCGTGCGCCCCGCACCGATCGTCCACAGGGAGAGCGCGGGGAGCGCGCCCCGCGTAGTGATCGCCCACAGGGAGAGCGTGCTCCTCGCACTGATCGTCCACGTGGAGAGCGGGCGCCTCGTCCACAAGGCGAGCGGCCACCGCGTCCGCAGGGGGAGCGCGCAGCGCGACCACCCCGCGCTGAGAAGTCCGAGCCGGTAGCTCAGGCAACTCCGGCGCCGGCACCCGAGCCGATAACAGAGGCTCAAGTGCCACAGGAGCCGCAGGTGCCAGAAACGCCACAGACTCCGCCGCCAACGCCGCAGGCCAACGAGACCAATGCTACCGAGAGCGAGTAGAGGAGAATCGAAGCCATGTTATTGGCACCGTCACGATATAAGTACCGCAAACAACATCGCGGTCGTATGAGAGGAACCGCCCAGCGTGGTAGTACGCTCGCCTTCGGTGAGTTCGGCTTACAGTCATTGGAGCCATGCTGGTTAGAGGCCCGTCAGATCGAATCCGCGCGTATTGCGCTCACCCGCTTCATGAAGCGCGGTGGCAAAGTGTGGATCCGCGTCTTCCCTGACAAGCCTATTACCGCCAAGCCAGCCGAAACTCGTATGGGTAGCGGCAAAGGCGCCGTCGATCATTATGTAGCAGTTATCAAGCCAGGACGCATTATCTTCGAAATTGGCGGAGTCAGCGAAGAGGTCGCCAAAGAAGCAGTTCGCCTGGCAAGTCACAAGCTGCCGGTGAAAACCCGCTTTCTAACACGAGGGGAGGCCGAAAGTGCCGAAAGCTAAGGAACGTCGCAAGCAAATTTCTGAATTTACGCCCGGTGAAGCGCAGCGTGAGTTGAAAGATTTGCGCGTCAAGCTTTTCAACCTCCGTTTGCAGCAGCAGCGTGGTGAAATTAAAAACAACCGCGTGTTCACGCAGACGCGCAAAGATATTGCTCGTGTGCTGCACAGGTTGTCACAATTGGAGGCTGAGGCATGACACAGCAAGCAACCGAGACTGTAAAGAAGCAGCCGCGCCACCAGCGTAAGGTCGGCGTGGTTGTCAGCAATAAAATGAATAAAACCATTGTCGTTGCCGTGGAATCGTTAAAAAAGCATCGTATCTACAAACGTACATACAAGCAAACAAAACGCTTCTATGCCCATGATGAAGAAAATACCTGTCAGATAGGTGACCTGGTTCGCATTGAAGAGACTCGTCCCCTGAGCAAGCTGAAACGCTGGCGGTTGGTTGAAATCATGAAGCGCGGCAGTGGCGTCGTACCGGTGAATGAATTATTGGCCGGGGTTGATCCAGACCTGGCGTCGGAAGCTACCGACGAATCTGAGGAAGCTGCCGACGAATCTGAGGAAGCATAAGGAGAAACCAGCATGATTCAGCCACAAACACGCCTGAAAGTCGCCGATAATACCGGCGCCAAAGAGATCATGTGTATCCGTGTCATGAGCGGCTCTGCCAAGCGCTACGCCGAAATCGGGGATGTGATCAAAGCATCCGTGAAGCAAGCGGCTCCCAATGGGCAGGTGAAAAAGGGCGAAGTGGTCAATGCAGTTGTAGTACGCGTCGCGAAGGAGTATGTACGCTCCGATGGATCGCATATTCGCTTCGATGAGAATGCTGCCGTCATCATCGCCGCAGGCAATAACCCGCGCGGCACACGTATCTTTGGACCGGTAGCCCGTGAACTGCGTGAGCGGAATTTCATGAAGATCATCTCGCTCGCGCCAGAGGTCTTGTAGGGGACGATCCATGCAGTTTCGTTTCGTTGGTTTGCGTTGAAGTTTGTCGTTCCGCCAGTGCGACAAAGACAAACGACAGACCGTAGAGGAAAAATATGGCAACAAAACAGAAAGAGAAGAAGCCTCTCCACCTTGCCAAGATGAACATCAAAAAGGGTGATACCGTCCTGATTATCACCGGCAAGGATCGGGGGAAGCGAGGAACGGTTTCGCGGGCGCTGCCACAGGTCAGCAAAGTCATTGTTGAAGGCCTCAACATCGCTAAAAAGCATATTCGCCCGCAGGGCCAGACCCGCCAGGGAGGCGTGATCGAGAAGGCTATGCCGTTACACGTCTCGAACACTATGCTGATTTGCACCGAGTGTGGCGAGCCTACACGCGTGGGTCACGAACGCCGCCCCATGGGCGCCGATCAGAAAATGCGCGCCGTGCGCATCTGCAAAAAGTGTTCGAAGGTCATTGAGGACCGCACGAGGAGTAGTTAAACAATGGCATCGAGACTAAAAGAAAAATACCAGAAAGAGGTCGTGCCAGGCCTGCAAAAGGAGTTTAGCTACAAGAATCCCATGCAGGTACCGGCTGTAAACAAAGTCGTCATTAATATTGGCATGGGTGAAGCCATCCAGAATGCCAAAGCGATGGATGCCGCCGTCTCAGACCTGGCAACCATCACCGGACAGCGCCCGGTCATTACCCGCGCCAAACGCTCCGTCGCGACTTTCAAGCTCCGCGAAGGTATGCAGATTGGCTGCATGGTAACACTGCGCGGTGATCGCATGTATCAGTTCCTTGATAAACTCATGAATGTCGCTCTGCCCCGCCTGCGCGACTTTCAAGGCGTCTCTGCCGATGCCTTCGATGGTCGCGGTAATTATACCCTGGGACTGCGCGAACAACTGGTCTTCCCCGAAATCGACTACGATAAGGTCGATAAAGTGCGTGGAATGGAAGTAAGTATTGTCACAACAGCTCGCACCGACGAAGAGGGGCGACGGCTGCTCAAGTTGATGGGCATGCCCTTTAAGAAATAACGCTGGAGAGTGCAATGGCAAAAATCTCAATGATTGTGAAGTCGCAGCGCAAGCCCAAGTACAAGGTGCAGCAACATAATCGCTGCAAAATCTGTGGGCGGCCTCGCGCCTATATTCGCAAATTCGGCCTCTGCCGCATCTGCTTCCGCGAACGTGCGTTGCGCGGTGAGTTGCCTGGCGTGACGAAGTCGAGCTGGTAGTCGGAGGAGAATAGTTCATGAACATGACTGATCCTATCGCGGATATGCTTACCCGTATTCGCAATGCGGTTACAGCGCGCCATACTCGCGTTTTGATCCCGGCCTCCAAAATGAAGCTGGCCATCGCGCGTGTCCTCAAAGAGGAAGGGTACATCAAAGATATCGAAATCCTCAAGGACAACCCGCAGGGAACACTCCGCCTGACGCTGCGCTATGTCGATAAAAAGCCCGTGTTGACGCAATTGAAGCGCGTCAGCAAACCAGGGCTGCGTGTGTACACTAAACGGGCTACCATCCCCCGCGTGCGCGGTGGACTCGGTATCTCCATTCTTTCAACGCCGCAGGGCCTTATGACAGGTCATCGCGCCTATATGCAGGGTCTGGGCGGTGAAGTCGTTTGTTACGTCTGGTAGGCAGGAGGAAATAAGATGTCTCGTATTGGACGCGCTCCAATCTCTGTGCCGCCACAGGTGCAGGTGACCTGGACCGATGAAAATCTCGTGACGGTCAAAGGTCCCAAAGGGCAGTTGTCATATCAGGTCGATCCCGAATTGACCTTGAAACTCGAGAATGGGACGATCACGGTGGCTCGACCATCTGAGAGTAAGCAACATAAAGCCATACATGGCCTCTATCGCACTCTTGTCAATAATATGGTCGAGGGTGTGACCAAAGGCTATACCAAGCAGTTGGAGATACACGGTGTAGGCTACCGCGCCGCGAAGGTTGGCGAGAACCTGGTTATCCAGGTGGGTTATTCCCATCCCGTCGAAGTTCGGCCTCCGCAGGGCATCTCCTTTAGTATTGATGGCGTGGACCCGGCCACCAAGGCTACCAGACTCAGCGTAAGCGGGATTGATAAGCAACTGGTGGGTGAAATAGCCGCGCAAATTCGCCGCGTTCGTAAACCGGAGCCCTATAAAGGCAAAGGCATTCGCTACGCGGGTGAGGCCATTCGCCGCAAGGCCGGAAAAGCTGGAAAAGTCGGTGGTAAGAAGAAATGATAAAACAATTTAATGCAAATAAGGCTCGCCATAAGCGCCACCGGCGCATGCGCAACCACCTCGAAGGAACGCAGAATCGACCGCGCTTGAGCGTTTTCCGTAGCGGGGTACATATCTATGCCCAGGTCATCGATGATACGACAGGCCAGACCCTGGCCGCCGCCTCATCGTTAGATACATCGCTGCGCGACTTTAAGCCGGCAAAGAAAGAAGCGCCCGCCGAACAGAAAACTGCGCAGGCGGAGGAAGCGCCGGTCGAGATGGCAGCGGCAGCCGCCCCAACCAGAGGCAAGGGCGCGAAGACCGAGAAAGCTCCCGCCAGGGGCGCGCAGCCCCAGAAAGGGCAGCAAGGCAAAGGCGGCAAACCCGGTACTCAGGCCAAAACCTTGCTTCCTAGCGCGCAAAAGGGCGAGAAGAAGACCCCGGTTGAGGCGCTTGTCCCTATCGCGGACAATCGTAAAGTCTCGCTGGCGCGCGAGGTTGGCAAACTCATTGCCCAACGCGCCAAAGAAAAGGGTGTCAGTCGGGTTGTCTTTGATCGTGGTGGCTACGCCTATCATGGGCGCGTGGCTGCGCTCGCAGAAGGCGCTCGTGAAGTCGGCCTTGATTTCTAAGGCCACGAGGAGAAAAGATGCCAAGAATAGATGCGTCAAAACTGAATCTTGAAGAGACGGTCGTGCAGGTGCGCCGTGTTTCCAAAGTGGTGAAGGGCGGTCGCCGTTTTAGCATTCGCGCACTCGTGGTCGTAGGAGATCGCAACGGTCACGTCGGCTTCGGCCTGGGTAAGGCTGCCGAATATACCGAAGCCATCCGAAAGGGTGCAGAGGATGCCAAAAAGCGGCTGATCGAGGTACCACTGGCTGGCACCACCATTCCTTTCATGGTCAAGTACCGCTTCGCCGCTTCAGAAGTGATGCTCAAGCCTGCCGCTCCCGGTACTGGGGTCATCGCTGGTGGAGCCGTACGCGCCATTGTCGAGTCTGCCGGTATCCGCGATATCTTGACCAAGTCGCTCGGCAGTACCAACCCTGCCAATACCCTGCAAGCCTGCATCGGAGGGCTGCGCGAACTACGCTCAGCCGAGGCCGAGGCAGCCCTACGTGGCAAGACAGTCAGTGAAATCGTCGGGAAGAAGCAGGCTGAACGCCTGGTCGCTGCTGCTGCCACCGCCGCCGAGCTGGCCGCTCAAGCGCGTGCCGCTCGCGAAGAGGAAGCGCGTGAGAATCGCCCATCCTCTGGGCGCAGGGGTGGGCGTGATCGGGGCGACGGCGGAGACCGTCGTGGCGGTGGCGACCGTGGTGGCGACCGCCGGGGCGGTGGCGAGCGCCGTAGATCATAAGTGCGCTGGTCGCCCTGTAAGGAGAAAATAATGGCAATATTGCGTGTTAAATATGTCAAAAGCGCTATTGGGTGCCCCAAAGATCAGAAGGCAACCATTCGCGCGCTCGGATTTCGCAAACTACAACAGACGGTTGAACACGAAGATCAGCCCGCCATACGTGGGATGATTAAAAAGGTGATCCATCTGGTACAGGTTGAGGAAGTAATTCATGAAACTATCTGATTTGCAACCAGCTCCTGGTTCGCATAAACGTGAAAAGCGCATTGGTCGCGGTCACGGCTCCGGTCGCGGTAAAACAGCCGGGCGTGGCACCAAGGGCCAGAAGGCTCGCACGGGTGGCAAGATTCATCGCGCCTTTAATGGCGGTCAGACTCGCCTGTCAAAACGTTTGCCATTCCTGCGTGGACTTGGCAACAGCAATCTGGCGTTCCGCAAGGATTACGCGATTGTCAATTTGACTCATCTCGCGAGCTTTGAAGCTGGCGCGCACGTGACGCCCGCCGAACTCGCTGAACAAGGCTTTATGAGCTTGACCGAAAGCAAGGGCCTGGTGAAAATCCTGGGTGACGGGGAACTTGACCACGCGCTTACCGTGCGCGCGCATAAGTTCTCTGCCAGCGCTCGCGCTAAAATAGAGGCGGCTGGTGGTTCCATCGAGATCATTCCAACCAAAGTGTACGAAAAAACGAAGAGACGTAGAGACGAAACCGGGAAGAAAGTCCCCCCACCGCAGAGGCAGAACGTGTAGGGACGCGATTTATCGCGTCCACCTAAGCATGATGTCGCGTAGGTTCGCTATTATCGAGCCTACTTACGCGTTCTATTCTGTAGAGACACCGGGGGACGAGTGGTATGCAGCGGAGGCTTTGTGCTTGTTCTCCGTTCTTCCCAGCCTCCGCCCTGGTATGAAAGGAGACTCCCATGTGGGAACGACTGCGCAGTATCTGGACTATTCCCGATCTACGCAAAAAGATTCTCTTCACGCTGGCGATGTTACTGGTATTCCGTATACTCGCCCATATTACCGTACCCTTAACGAAGACTGAAAATGCCGCTCTGCTGAAACTCTTTTCGACCAGTGGAAATCAAAGCCTGAGCCAGTTGCTTGGCCTCCTGGATGTGTTTTCCGGTGGCTCATTGCAGCAGTTCTCCATCGTTGCGTTGGGAGTCTATCCCTATATTACGGCGACCATCGTCATGCAATTGTTGCAGCCTATTATTCCCGCCTTAGAGAACATGCTGCGCGAGGGTGATGCCGGGCGCCTGCGCTTTAGCCAGATCACACGTATCGTCACCGTTCCTCTGGCATTCTTGCAGGCTATTGGTAACGCGGCCATCTTTGTCAAGTTCGGCGTTCTGACAAACTTCAACCTCTTTGATCCGCAATACTGGTTGGAGTCGCTGGCCATCCTGCTTTCGCTGACGGCTGGCACCATGATCCTGGTCTGGATCGGCGAACTGATTACAGAAAAGGGCATTGGCAACGGTATCTCTATCATCATCTTTGGTGGAATCGTGAGCCGTATTCCAAACTTCATACAGCAGGGCTATACCGCCAGTACGTCTGGCGGCGGCACCAGTAGCGGTATCGTCAGTATCGTCATCTTCCTGCTCATCGGGTTGATTACCATCCTGGGTATCGTCTATGTCTACCAGGGGCAGCGTCGTGTCCCCATTGAGTATCCGACTAAACGCATGGTAGGGCGTGGCATGCTGGTAGGCACTGCGCAGCGCACCTACATTCCGATGCAGGTCAACAGCGCGGGTATGATCCCGCTCATCTTCGCGCAATCCATGTTGATCTTCCCGGCGGTACTCTCAACGTACCTGGCAAATAGCAGCACAAGCTGGCTCGCGTCAGCCTCGCTCTGGATTTCGACCTACCTGGTCAATACCACCCTCTGGTGGTACTGGGCGATATACTTCGGTCTGGTCGTTGCTTTCACCTACTTTTATGCTTACGTGGTGTGGCAGCAGCAAAATATTCCAGAGAATCTACAGAAACAGGGCGCGCATATCCCTGGATACCGTCCGGGTGAAACGACTCGCAAGCACCTGGACGAGATTCTCAAGCGTATAACGCTCGCGGGCGCGCTATTCCTGGGTATTGTGGCCATCTTACCCTATTTAGCCAGGGTGGGCGGCAACCAGTTGCTCAGCAGCGCAGCGCTCCTGATTGTGGTTGGAGTAGTGTTGGATACCGTCAGGCAGGTTGAAGCCCAGATGGTCATGCGTAACTATTCGGGCTTCCTCAGTTAAAGGCTCACTGTTGAGTCTTTATACTACTGGAGGTTAAACGTGAATCTTATCCTGATCGGCGCGCAGGGATCGGGTAAAGGGACGCAGGCCGACTTGCTTTCTGAAGCGCTAGGCCTGCCCCATGTTGCCAGCGGCGACCTGTTCCGAAAAGCTAGTGACGAGAAGACAGAGCTGGGGCTGCAAGCCAAAGTGTACACGGATCGTGGGGAACTGGTTCCCGATGATCTGACGGTCGCGATGGTCCTGGATCGTCTTAATATGCCCGATTGCGCACACGGTGTCATCCTGGATGGATTTCCCCGCACGGTTGCGCAGGCGCAGGTTCTCGATAAGGGATTGGCTGGAGCCGGAAAACAGATAGACCTTGCGATCTATCTCAACGTTCCTCGCGAGGAACTACTGAAAAGGCTCTCAGGGCGCTACATCTGTAAGGCCAATCAGCACGTTTATAACATACACTCGCATCCACCAAAAGTGCCGGGGATATGTGATATCGATGGAAGTCCATTGTACCAGCGTCCTGATGATACAGGAGAAGCGGTGCAGAGGCGACTGGATATCATTGTGCGCCAATATGGTGGACATGGCGTGGGCCGCAGCATGCATGAAGATCCTCAGTTGCTGAACTACATCGAGCCAGGATTCCCGAATCCTGTACTGCGACCCGGCATGGTTATTGCCATTGAGCCAATGGTGAATATGGGAGCCAAAGAGACGCGAGTGCTTTCTGATGATTGGACTGTCGTTACCAGGGATGGCAGCTACTCTGCTCATTTTGAGCACACGGTAGCCATCACCGATGGTGACGCAGACATCCTGACGCTGTAATTGCCTCTCGACTTTTATTGGCGAATGTGCTATAATTCACAGTTGGCTGCAGCAGTGTCAACTGCTGCACCATTTTATCTCGGAATTATCACTTTGATACCGTTGTTAGAGAAAGGATGCTATGCCAAAGAAGGATGAAATTGAAGTAGAGGGTAAAGTTCTCGAGGCCCTCCCTAATGCCATGTTTAAGGTCGAAATAGATGAACATCACCAGGTGCTGGCTGTTCTCTCAGGCCGTATTCGCATGAACTTCGTGCGTATCGTACCGGGGGACAAGGTGAAAGTTGTATTATCACCCTACGACCTGACACGAGGTCGTATTACATGGCGTGTGAAATCGTGAGGTGGTGGTCCCCTCTCTTTCACTCTTCCTTCCTTCTAATGAGCATCGTTTTGACGGACACCGGGTTGGTAAATAGCAGGCGCACATCTTGATATGCGCCCAATCTCTTTACCTCTCCCCGAGATCGAAAATTTGTCTACACTTTGAGGAGGGCAAAACCGTGAAAGTACGCGCATCGGTGAAACCGCGCTGCGAACACTGCAAAGTAATTCGGCGCAACCGCGTGGTCATGATCATCTGTAGTAAAGACCCCAAGCATAAACAGAGGCAGGGGTAAGGGCCTGCGCCCATCCATGCAAAACTGGAGGAAAAGATGGCTAGAATTGCCGGCGTTGACATTCCACGTGATAAGCGCGTGGAAATATCGCTGACATATATCTACGGGATCGGCTTGACAACAAGCAAGAAGATCCTGGAGCGAGCACGAGTGAACCCGGATACCCGGGTAAAAAACTTGACTGAAGAAGAGGTTAACCGCCTGCGTGAGTTGATCGACCGCGAATACAAGGTGGAAGGTGATCTGCGCCGCGAAGTGGACATGAACATTAAGCGGCTTATTGAAATCGGCTGTTATCGTGGCATGCGCCATCGCCGCAATCTTCCAGTGCGGGGGCAGCGCACACGCACAAATGCGCGCACACGCCGCGGACCGAAAAGAACAGTGGCCGGCAAGAAAAAAGCAACTGCTAAAAAGTAACGCCGGGGAGGAATTGCACAAGCATGGCAGCAGACAAAAAGAAACCAACTGGCAAGCCCAGGCGGCGTGAACGCAAATCGATTCCGCGTGGGCAGGCGCACATTCAGGCAACCTTTAATAACACAATTGTCACTTTGACAGACCCCAATGGAAATGTCATTTCCTGGGGCAGCGCTGGTGGGCAGGGCTTCAAAGGCTCTCGTAAGAGTACCCCCTACGCAGCGCAGGTTACCGCTGAATCGGCGGCACGTAAAGCAATGGAGCACGGTCTCAAACAGATCGAAGTGTACGTGAAAGGGCCAGGTTCTGGCCGTGAGGCGGCAATTCGCTCGTTGCAATCTACTGGACTAAATATCACTTCAATCACTGATGTCACACCTATTCCGCACAATGGCTGCCGACCGCCCAAGCGGCGTCGCGTGTAACCGGTGAGGTGCGTGTGAGGAGGAGTCACTAAATGGCCCGTTATACCGGCCCCGTCTGCAAACTTTGCAGGCGTGAGGGGGTAAAACTTTTTCTTAAAGGCGACAAGTGTATGACGAAATGCACACTTGAGCGCCGCAATACTCGTCCTGGACAGCATGGGACGAGCCGCCCACGCAAAGCTTCAGGCTATGCCTTACAGTTACGTGAAAAACAGAAGGTCCGCCGCACCTATGGGCTGTTGGAGCGTCAGTTCCGCAAACACTACGATACTGCCGCCCGCCGCGCCGGACGCACCAGCGAGACTTTGTTGCAGATTCTCGAAATGCGCCTGGACAACCTGGTGTATCGCTTCGGCTTTGCAGATTCACGTGCTCAGGCCCGCCAGCTTGTCAATCATGGGCATTTTGCTGTCAATGGTCGTAAAACGGATATCCCTTCTTTTATTGTAAAACCAAATGATGTGATTTCTGTACGTGAGCGGAGCAAAGGCCTCGAGTACTTCAAAACTCGTGCACTGATGCTGGCGCAAAAAGGCATCCCGGCCTGGTTGAGCCTCGATATCAATGCTATGAGTGGTCGTGTTATGTCCTTGCCCTCGCGCACGGAGCTTGAACTGCCCTTTGAAGAACAGATGGTGGTTGAATACTATCAAAGATAAACTGAACTGGCGGATGGGTACAAGCCTATAAGCAGCGATAGGAAAGAAAGGCAGGTTGGACCTTGCTAGAAATTACTCTGCCTCGCATTAAGAATACAAAAACACAAGGAAACTATGCGAGCTATGATATCGAGCCTTTAGAGGCGGGGTATGGCATGACGCTGGGCAACGCGCTGCGGCGCGTCTTGCTCTCCTCGCTGCCCGGTGCGGCGGTGACCTCTATTCGTATTGATGGCGTACAGCACGAATTTCAAGATATCCCCCACGTGATGGAGGATGTCACCGAGATCGTCCTCAACGTCAAGAAGCTGCGCCTGCGCTCCTTCTCCGATCACGCCGTCTCAATGCGCCTTGAGGTCAGCGGTGAGCGTGTTGTGACCGCTGCCGATATTATGGCTCCTAGCACCATAGAGATCGTCAATCCTGATCTCTATATTGCAACGCTCGATAATGAAAATGCTCGCCTCGATATGGAACTGGTCATTGAGAGTGGCAAAGGGTACGTGCCCGCCGACTCGAAAGAAGATCAGCCCATCGGGGTGATACCCGTTGATGCCATTTACACACCTGTGCAAAAGGTCAATTATAACGTTGAGCACACCCGTGTCGGGCAAATGACGAACTTCGATAAAATTGTTCTTGATATATGGACTGATGGTACTATCACGCCGGATGAGGCTCTACGACAGAGCGCCGACATCCTGGTGCGTCACTTTACGCAGCTTGCCAATTATCGAGCGGTTCTGGCTGAACCTGAGAAACCGCCCCTGAGCAGCATGCCCATACCGCCCAAGATTTACGAGACTCCGATCGAGGAGCTTGATCTTTCGGTACGCGCCTATAACTGCCTTAAGCGGAGTAATATCACTAAGGTGGGCCAGGTGCTTTCGATGAACGAAGATGATCTGCTTGGCGTGCGCAACTTTGGTGAAAAGAGTCTACAGGAACTGCGCGAGAAACTCTTGCTCCGCAATTTCCTGCCGAATCCACGTACCAGTGCTGTTGGGGCCGATATGGACGGCGACCAAGAAATGGAGGAATGAGTTGAGGCACCGAGTTGCCGGTAATAAGATGAGCATGCCTGAGCCACGCCGACGCTCTGCGCGTCGCAACCTGATGGCAGGTCTCATCCGTTACGACCGTATAAAAACTACCGAGGCACGCGCTCGCGCTATTCGAGGGGAAGTAGAAAAACTCATCTCGACGGCAATCAAAGGGCATACCGCGGCCCGTGCTTACCTGGCGTCGGTTATCTCTGATGAAGAGAAGGCCGCTGCCATGCTGGCCTTTGCGCGTAGAGGGCGTTTCTCACTCGATAAAGAGGTCTACTCCAACGAGGAGCGCGCCGATATGGGCCACCCTCCTTTGACGGAGAAGGGACGCAGATT
>VBFM01000272.1:0-7731 GCA_005882595.1 Chloroflexota bacterium | reverse complement strand
GCACAGGCTGCTTTGAGAACGGCTAGCATTGCGGATGTCACCATGAGCTGTTTCCCTGCAACCAGCATCACCTACAATTTGTCCGTTCACATTGTAACGTGTCGGCGGGAAATTGCAAGCCCTCTGAAATACGATTGTAGGATCTGTGAATGATTGCTGAGAATGCGATGTTAAATGCCAGGGCGACCGCGAGGGTCGCCCGTACAATACATATTGCCTGTTTTACACGTCAACGTGTATTGGGCGACCCTCGCGGTCGCCCTGGCTGTCTTTACGGAACTTCCAGGACATTGGAAACTGCTGAGAGTAGCGCCTGCATCTTAAAGGGTTTCTCCACCAGCCGTGCCTGTGGTGCGAGTTGAAAGGCATGCGCGATCTCTCGTTCGGTGGCAGCGGTGCAAAAGATGAGAGGTAACGACCTGGTATGTGGGTGTTCTTGTAAGAGTTTGAGTATATGCAGTCCGCCGATTTCAGGCAGGTGGAGGTCAAGGATCAGCAGTTCAACCGGTAGGGTAATCATCGTGGTTGATTCGCGCATTGGCCACGCTGCGTTGCATGCCTCTATCAGAGATAAAGCAGCCAGGCACTCTGTGGGCTTTTCATAGACAGTGACCTGGTGGCCGACATGATGAAGCATGGTGGCAGCAAGCCTGGCGATGGTAGAATTGTCTTCCAGTAGGCCAACACGAGCCATAAAATACGTTGCGCTCCTTGTTTGCTAAATGTAAATATATTGACACAATTCTAAAGTGCATCTTAGTGCTTTGTCAAGGGAAGAGCCTTTTTTCTCTGTGTTGGTATTGCCATCCGCGTGTGCTGCTATCGACGCTCTGCTATAATTGCTGTACAATCTATAGCGTTTGAAAGATAGTACTCCTGGAATGGGCGTTTGAGATACTACATGAGCGAAGAACAAAGTGTGAGAAAATTTCCTGTCAGTGTCGTGCGTTTTGGCATAGGAAAAGAACTACGATTGTACCCCGATGAGCTGGTGATCACGGGGGTAGAGGAGGATCAGGAGATACGCCTGCGGCTGGAGTCCATCCAACGACTGATTTTGATGCCGGGCGACCCCAATCCATCCAGGCTGATATTGATGGCAGACCTCGATGACGATACGACGGTTATTCTGGCCGAGGGAATGTCGAACGCGCGTGATTTTGGTGCGATGCTGCCCCGCATCCGTGAATTTTGTCCCGATATGCAGTTTGATCCTCCCGATATGGAAGAGCAATTGCGTCAGGCTTTGAATAACAAGCGCGCCTGGACGCTGACCTGCTACGGTACGTTTATTCTGGTTTGTATCCTACTTTACGTGGTGTACCTGGTGGTCGCATATATTGGCGCTCATCATTAGGCTCACGTGCGAGGAGAAAAGCTATCATGGCGGATGAACAGCTATTTGCGGTACCTGGGATGAGCGGCGATGAACGTGTGCGCGTGTTCCGCCGGGTTTTTGATGAGGCTGGTGAGTTCGAGGGGATGGAGGTTGACGCGTATGTGGCGCTAACGGAGCGCCACGTGGTCGTCCTGGATACCATGCTCTGCCCGGGAGATGTCTCGATCATGATGCAAGCGGTGCAAGGTGAACTGGAGGGGCGTGCAGCGCTGGGCGTGGATAGTCATGCTGACTGGGATCATGCCTGGGGGAACGCCTACTTTACCGGCGCGCACGCGGCACCCATTATTGCGCACGAGCATAGCCTGACGCGACTGCAATCGGACGAGGCCAAAAGAGAGCTGGCTGAATTTCAGCAGCGTTATAGTATCTTTCATGATGTTCGATTAATACCTCCAACGATCACTTTCTCTGATGGGCTGACTATTCATGGTGGTGATCTGACCATTGAGTTGCTGTCAGCCCCTGGTCATCAACTCGACCAGATTGTGGCGTGGATACCCGAACTGCGGCTGCTGCTGGCCTTTGATGCCGTGGAGAGGCCGTTGCCACTGATTGAGGGAGCCGACTGCGTGCCGCATATGTTCAGGACATTGGAGCGGCTTATCGCACTACAGCCTGAGCGTGTGCTTTGTTCGCATGGGAATAGCACCAGCCCACAGCTTGTGAAAGAGAATCTGGCCTACCTGCGGGAGATAGAACGGCGCGGCAGGCTGTTGCTGCAAAGGCGCCGGCCAACGGATGAGGAACTTGAGCGGAGCTCCCTGCTGATTGATTACTCGTTTGACGAGGTGATACCAGGCAGCGGCGAGAAAGTGGATCGCGCCTTTTATTCCGGGGCGCACGAGAACAATGTTCGGGCCATTTTGCGCTGGTTAATGGGTAGTTAGCTATCGACTGTATTGCTCGTGTCACCTTCCTTGCTTAGCGGGCGTGACCGCGGTTCAACCGGGGGTAATGCTTGCTGCTCCGGGTTGGGTGACTCGATGATGCGTTCAGGCTTGAGTATCGCGCGCCGGCTCTTGCGCCCGCGCATAGTCAGGCGAATGAGGAAGTAGAAGAGAACAACCACCAGCAGTAGTGGGATGAGGTGTGAGGCATCGAAAGGCAGCAAAGAGTTGCCCATAATCGCTTGCTCCTTGCGCGATGGAGTATACCGGTTGGTTGGTGGGAAAGCCCCCGGCGACAGCTCCCCAGTTCTGGCCGCTGTCGTTGCTGCGCAGCACCCCGGCGGTGTTTGTAGCTATATACACCGTTGAGATCGTATGAATATCGATCAACAAGGCATAAATATTGACGCGCATAAGGGGAGTCTGGCTCCTGCCCCAGTGGGCCGCATCGTCTTGCGAACGGTAAAAGCCCTGATTGGTGCCGAGGTAGACCAGGCTCTTATCGCCTCCATAGATAGAAGCGGGTAGGACGGCAAAGATGTTGATGCCTGCAGGCAGTCCGGCGTTCAATGCCTGCCAGTTTTTCCCATCATCCGGTGAGCGAAAAACGCCCTTGCCGGTTGCTGCCCACAGTTGGTGCGCATCGGAGTCAAAGGCCAGACTGTTGATCATGGCGTCGGCCGGCAGACCCGCTTGAACGGCGGACCAGGATGCGCCGCTGTTCGCGCTGGTAAGTACGCCATGATGCGTGGCTCCGACGTAGAGAGTCTGCGCAGCTTTCAAATCAAAGGCGATGGCGGTGTAACTATCAGCGGGGAGACCAGGGACAGCAGACCAACGTTGCGCTGCATTGGCGGTGATGTAGACCCCAGCGTCGGTTGCGGCGTAGAGTTTTTTACCAGGATCATCGAATGCCAGGGCATGAATGGCAGTGGTCGCCGGTAAACCTGCGCTGTGTTTGGACCAGTGCAGGCCCCCGTCTGTACTGGTGAAGACACCATTTTGCGCATCACCGGCGTAGATGTTTTGGGGATTGTTGGGATCGACCGCGAGCGCACGAATGTGCTGGTGCTGCAATCCGCCTGATTGCCACGCGCCGGAGGAAAAGATGCCCACCCCAGGCGCGCATGCTGCCAGCAGGAACAGGAATGGTATGAGAGCTGTCAAAAGAAGTGTACGGCTTATTACAGGTGGATTTCGCATAGTGTTTATCCTAAGGCAGCAGGTTGATCTCTTCTCCAATGCCGCGTTCGCGCGCCAGGCGGTATACGAGTGCAGCGACGGCGATATCTTCGAGTGCGATACCCAGTCCTTTGTACAAGGTAGTCTCATCCACGGACTGACGGCGGGAGGCGCGTCCCACAACTACATCCGCCAACTCGCTCACTCTGCTCCAATCGAAATGGTCCTCATCGGCAGGAATAATCAGGTCGCCCGCTTCCATATGTGCCTGTTCGAGTGAATCGGTGACGATGAGGTCGCTGCGCTGCAATGTTTGCAAATCGATTTCACGGCGGTTGGCCCAGTTAGAGCCAATGGCGTTAATATGACAGCCCGGCATGAGCCATTCGCCGGGAAAGACGGGTTCGGGCGAGCTCGTGGCCGTAATAACGATATCCGCATCCTCGACAGCCTCGCGTGGGTTCGCCACCGGTCGTACTTCAATGTTCAAGTGGCGAGTCATTTGATCGCAGAATTGTTCGCATTCTGGGAGGCGTCGGCTGAACACATTGACGCCGGTTATGGGCCGTACGGCGCAGACGCCCATCAACTGTATGGCGGCCTGTTTCCCCGAGCCAATCAAACCGACAATGGATGCATCGGGACGGGCCAGGTAGTTGGTAGCCAGGGCGCTACTTCCGCCCGTCCGCATCGTCCCCAGCCATTCAGCTTCGATGGCAGCAAGCAAACTACCATCCTGGATACTAAAGAGCATTACCACGTAGCGCATGCCAGCGCGGAATATGGTGTACGTCTTATGACCCATGACGCCCAGCGGGGGAATGGAGGCTGCCAGCAGGTGCATAACGCCGTTTGCCTGGGCGAAACGCGTGCGAGGCCGATTCGTTGCCTTCCCCTGTGCCAGCGCGATAAATGCCTGCTCTAACACCTGGATAGTACCGGTCATGTTTAAGAGCGCGCGCACATCTGCTTCATATAGGAGTAGCGCCATCGATATTCTTCTCTATCGTACCTTGCGTATCACCCGGCTGATATAGATAGCCGTTTCTTGAATTTCGTATCCCTTTGGCAATTTTTGTGTTCTGACGGACTGTGGGGTCAGGGCATCTTTCAAATCCATGATGGACTGCGCCGGTAGTAATTTCGGCGTGGCGCGCACCGGTTTCGCCAGGCGCGTTAGAAGGTTGCGCCGCAGTAGTTCTAATCCGAAACCAAATGCCAGCGCGCCTACGCCTGCCGCTACGCGCGGTAACTGCGGGTGTTGCAGCACCGCCGGGAGATTGGCAGTCACCGGCACCAGGCTCCTGGATGGGGTCGTTAGATTCGCGCCGCAGTGGCGACAAAACTCATCGTCAGCCAGGCAATTTGCCCGGCACTGTGGACATAGCATAGAATGTTCCTTTCATAGCGTTTCCTCTGTTACATTATACAACGACATGACCGCCATGTCTTGCCAACTCACCGTTTCTGGTAAGTCAAGCTTATCTTCCGCTTGCTCGAGTGTGCAGGCAACGCGATCAAGGCAGCCAGTAGTACGAGTGCGCTGCCAGCCAGGAAAGGTGCTCCAGAACGTCCGACCGCAAAGACGTTTCCTGCGGCCAGCGGACCTACGACTCGTGCCAGCGCTACCACAGCCTGATATCAAACGTTGGCACGAAGAGGCTTCGTTGTAGGGAGGCCTGGCAGCGCTTCGCTTGACAGCGCGAATGGTCGTTGGATATACTTCAGGCAGGAATTACTGTTGTTCTCATTGGGTAGCCTGTATCAACGGATCAGGCAGATAGGGAAGCCGGTGTAAATCCGGCGCAGTCGCGCTACTGTAACTGGTAAGCAACTCATCCTCTCAGGAGAAAGAGAGCCAGCCACTGTTCTGCATGGAATGGGAAGGCGGGATGGGGAGCGCTTGGAGCCAGGAGCCAGGAGACCGACCCAATGAGGGATGCTCATGATCCTTCGCGTCAAAGGAACGAGCTACCAAGCCATCGACGACCTGGGTGAAGGAACGCTTCCCCGCTGGTGTCTAAACGTTGGTTGGTTGATCTCCATTTTGCGCGGGGTGATACGGGCGTTGCCATGAACCTGGAGGTTACCACCATATGCGCTGCAATGTCATCTCTATTCGTCTCTGGCTTGTGCTGCTGCTGTGTTGCTTCGTCCTACTCAGTGCGTGCGGGCAAAGCTCATCCCCGACGACTGGAGCCAGGCCGACTCCCACTCCAACCACAGCCCTCGATTTTTACGGAACCCCCATCGTCTTTCCGACCAGCGCTCCGCAGCGCATCGTCTCTCTGCTCTGCAGCTGCAGGGTCGGGTGGTTGCTGTCGATTACTACACGAGCTACCCAGCCCAACTGGCCTCGCTGCCAAAGGTGTCCGATGCCAATGGCAAGTACAATGTTGAGCAGATCGTGGCCTTGAAGCCTGACCTGGTGCTGAGCTGGGGTGGAGAGACGAAAGCGTACGATCAACAGCTCAAAACCCTGGGCTTAGATGTCGTCGATCTTCCCATCACGAATTTCTCAGGCGTGCTCCAGCAAATCTTGCTGGTCGGACGCCTGACAGACACGGAGGGCACTGCTGTATCGCTGGTGAGCCAGCTGCTGCTGCAGATCAACCAGGTCAAGGCGGCCGTGGCAGGCACGACAGCGTCCAGGGTGTTGCTGGAAGTCGACGATAGTACGCCGGGCAAACCCTACGTCTTTGGCGGTGGTTCCTTCGGCGACGAACTCTTGCAGGACGCCAACGGCAGCAACATCTTCCATGATGATACCAGTGGTGGTGGCTACCCACAGGTCACAGACGAGGCGATCATCACCGCCAACCCGCAAGTCGTCATCCTGACGGAAGACCCCGCCTACGGTGGGGATCCGGCCCAGGTGTACAAGCGGCCTAACTGGGGCAGCATCGACGCGCTCAAATTGCACCAGGTGTATCGCATCAATGTCAACATCATGCAGCATCCCAGTCAGCGCCTGGTTCAGGGGCTGCGCTGCCTGGCGCAGCTGCTTCATCCCGAGAAGTTCTCCGGCGCCTTGCCCGGTTACTGCTCAGGGACGGCCTAATCAAAGACGAGGAGGCACAGACCATTTGGCACGCCAGATGGAGCAGGTGGCTTTTAGAGGGCTGTGGGCATGATGGGCCACACTGCCTCACGTAAAATGGGTTCACCAAAAGCAGTGGTGAACCCATTTTACGTGAGGCAGTGCGTGTCTGTCAGCTACCTTTCTTTCTCTTCTGCACTATCTCCTCAATGGCATCGATCACAATCGCATTCTCTTCAATCACAATCGCATTCTCTTCACTCGTGTTATAGAAGTAAGGCGATATGCGCAGCAAGCCAGGCCGTGAGTCAGTGACAATGTTGCAGGCAACGAGTTCTTTCACGATGTCCTGCGGCTGGTCAAATTCTAGCATCACAATAGAGCTACGTCGTTCCGGTTCATTAGGTGCGCGTACTGTCCAGCCATGTTCGCGGGCGCGGGCAATAAGATCGTTGGTCAGAAACCGCGTACGCTCACAAATCCGTTCTACGCTGATCTCCCGCACAATGTCTAGTCCCCCATTGGCCGCGTAAATGGGAGCAATTGCGGGAGTTCCCAACTCGATGCGTGCGGCATCGGGCCGGAATGCAAACTCTCTTGTCTTAAACTGGAATTGCTCCGCATGTCCAAACCAGCCGGTGATGGTGGGCTGTAAATGGGGAATTAATCCCTCGCGAATATAGACAAGCGCAAGCCCTGGGCCACCCATTAACCATTTGAGTGAGCCGGTGACCAATATATCTATATCCTGGGCAACGACGTTTATGGGTATCTGTCCTGTCCCCTGGTAGTCGTCAACTAGCAGATACGCGCCGTATTTATGCGCGGTATCCGCTACCTTACGGATATCTTGAATGTAGCCGCTCGTAAAGAACACCCGCGAAGTGGCAATTAAAGCCGTCTGCTCGTCTATCTTCTCCGCAAACAATTCAGGCGGCACATACACCCGGTCAGGGCTTTCGACAAACTCGCACTGCACGCCCAGGCGCTCTTTGACCAGCCACTGATAGGCAAGCGTGGGGAAGTCCATATCAGCCATCAGCACCTTATTGCGCTTGCTGTAATCAAACGCAGAGGCAATGCTGCTTAATGCCGTGGACACATTCGGCGCAATCGCCACTTCATGCACTTGCGCGCCGATGATATCAGCAAACTTCTGCCGCACTTTGGCAATCTCGCCCATCCAGATTTCATACCAGGCGTGTGCGCCCCACTCGTTC
>VBFM01000271.1:3279-6104 GCA_005882595.1 Chloroflexota bacterium | reverse complement strand
AGCTACTATTCCTTCTAATGTACCTTCACACGCTACTGGAGTATACATCTGTATGGGCGAGGGTGTGTGATGTGGGGACGCTCGCGTCGCCCGCCGTCGGGATCGTGTGAACCAGCCCGGGCGTCGCAAGCATCCCCACAAGCGTCAAGTTAGGGTCAAGGACAATCGTTTGGTTTGTCGTAGGGACAAGGGGCGGCGTGGAGTGGACGAGGGGGCCTTGTGCTTGTCCTGGTGGTATTACGATGTTGTTGGGTTTCCATGATGTTCCTTTATCGTTACTTCAACAGGACGAGGACAAGCACAAGGCCCCCGCATCCGCCCCGCACCTCCCCTTGTCCCTACACACATTTGGAGATCATCTCCAAAAAACTACCCACATACCACCCATCCGCCGCCCCCACAGGATTGGTCTATTGAGAGACCATTAGAGAGGAGAGTCAGAATGCTTGTCCGGTCTGCTAGCATAAAAGATGCGGCGGCGATTGCCCACATTTATAATCAGGGTATTGAAGATCGTGTTGCCACGTTTGAGACGAGTATGCGAACAAAGGAAGACGTGGAGTCGTGGTTTGATACGATATATCCTGTCGTGGTAGTGGAGGACGAGGGGGATGTTATTGCGTTCGGCTCCACCTCTTCTTATAGCCATAGGATATGCTACGTGGGGATTGCGGAATGCTCGGTGTATGTCAGGCGCGAGAAGCGTGGTTGCGGAGCGGGACGCATGGCGTTAGATGGGCTTATTGAGGCTGCGGAGGGCGCCGGGTTCTGGAAGCTCGTCTCACGGGTTTTTGTCGAGAATACTGCCAGTCGTAAACTCATTGGCTCTTCTGGCTTTCGCGAGATTGGTGTGCATGAAAAGCATGCTAAACTTGATGGTGTGTGGCGTGATGTGATTGTTGTTGAGCGATTGATCGAGGCAAATATTAGGTAGTGTTTGCTAAAGTAAGCAGGGAGGCTAAATGTATATACCAGATAAATTTCGTGAAGATGATATCGAGACCTTACATGCCTTTATACGCGAACATAGTTTTGGTATCCTTGTTACGCAGATGGATGGTGCGCCTTTTGCGACCCACCTGCCATTTTTGTTCGATGCTGACCGGGGTTCTCATGGTATGCTGCGGGCGCATATGGCACGCGCCAATCCGCACTGGCGATCATTTAACGAACAGGAAGCGCTGGTCATCTTTCAAGGGCCACATGCCTATGTCTCGCCATCGTGGTATGAGGTCGAATTGAGCGTGCCTACCTGGAATTATGCCGCGGTTCACGCTTATGGCATTCCACGTCTTATTGAGGATAGCGCAGCCCTGTATGATCAGCTAAAAACGCTGGTCCAGATTCATGAAGCCCAATTTGAACAACCCTGGCCATTTCCGTTACCGGAGGATTACGTACAAAAGATGATGCGAGGTGTGGTTGGTTTCACCTTCGAGATCACGCGCCTCGAAGGGAAGTTCAAGATGAGTCAGAACCGCAGCGCGAGGGAACGAGAGAAGGTCATCGAGGCTTTGGGGGATACGCACGCTGATGTGGCTGCGATCATGGCTGGCCTTTCCTAGCGCATAGTCCGGGTTCTGGTGATAGGTTCGTCTCATTTCGCTGGGAGGATTGCGGGACCCCAGGAGACCACGCGCTGCGGTGTAATTGCGATGACCGGGTGTGTTTCCAGCGCCATTGTCCTGTATTGCGTATAGCGGACACGCAGCAGGCGCAGTGCTTCTGCATGTCCTGCTTCACCTGGCTTGAGCAGGACTGCCTCTCCGTATACCTGCACGTAGCCCAGGCGCGACCAATCATCGTCGTACTGGTCAATCAACAGCATGGCCTCGGGGCGCGCCTCAATGTTGCGTACCCGGCGTAGTTGCTGCTCTGTTACCCGTTTTGGTTTCTCATCTAGAGGGGTATAAAAGCGGAGGCCATCGAAGGCGTAGCAGACGGGGACAACGTGTGGATGCCCGTCTGCATCTGCCGTTGCCAGGCGTGCGACACGCTGCATTTGTATGAAGGCGATTTCTGCGTCGTTCAGGGTTGTGCGATGTGACATAATTGTACAACTTTCTCAATTGTTCTTCGTGCCATCAGTATAAAACATTGATGGCACGAAGAACAATTGAGAAACGAGGAACAAGACATTTCCATCAACCATTCAGCGGGAGGGTGAGCGATGGTGTTGGCATGCTATGATCAGTCCCCAGTGGGATGACAGCTGTGCCAAGAGTGAAGAATTCGATGATGTGTGATTCCCACTGATAGTTGTCCTGGCTAATACTGACTCCGACGATGTTGGTGGCCTGGAGCGCAGCGCTTTCGGCTTGCATACGTTCCATCGCCAGTTCACGAGCTTCATAGATGCCCTGGGTGTAGTTTGCCATCTCGACGTTGCGCCCGATCTGTTTGAACCATTGTCCCATAGTCTGGTGCACGATGTGATAGACGCAGTTTCCCATAACCAGACCAACGGGGAGATAGCCAGCCTTGAGGAGCGTCCAGAAATCCTGGCCAGAGAGGTCGGAGGTAAAGGGACGCCCCTGTACATTGCGATAGGATTTGCCATTGAGTGCGCGGACGGCGGTGCCGATAGCCACAAACTCGGAAAGCTCTGTTTCCCATTCCTGGTTGGTAATCTCCAGGTGTACGCCGACGATACCATCGGCTCCAAGGATATTTGCCTCTTCCACCATACGGGTCATGCCCAATTCGCGTGCATTAAACATGGCCTGCGTCAGTACGGTCACTTCCTGGCTCTGATTCCATTTGACCGATTGCCAGCCGACGTGATAAATCGAAGTTCCCATGACAAGGCCAATCGGTTCAAACCC
>VBFM01000271.1:0-3220 GCA_005882595.1 Chloroflexota bacterium | reverse complement strand
GCCTGAGCACGTTGTGGCAACGGCGCACCCTGAGAAGGAACAGGTTGTCCATATGGACCCTGCGGAGGCATTTGTTGTGACATACAATCCTACTTTCTTTTGTGCATTGATGGGCTAATAGCTACTATAGCATAACATATGGTCAGGAGCGTCCAGTACCTTTGGGTTGTTACCGGGCCACGTACAACTGAGTAGCTAATATGGTAAAGAGGATAGCTTAGAAGAACATGAATGTTTTTTGCGATATGTCCTATTGTGAAAAAGCAGGCCATACCTTTTCGTGTAGTGTAGGTATAGTGACAGTTACCGGGTTATGTGATTGGTAAACCACAAGGGATGTCCCTATTTATGCTAGCGGGAAGGCAAATACACAGGTATTTATGTCTCTGTTACAAACGGCAACGCAATTACCAACTGAACAAATGCGAATGCTATCCAGGTGGCTCTGGCTGCGCCTGGTGGTGCTCTGTGGCTTGTTGTTGCTCTCAATTATCCTCTCGATCTTTCTGATTGGCGCGGTGCCTCAGGATGAGGAGCTGATAGCGCCATTTTTACACGTATGGATGGTCAGTTTTCTGCCGTATTTTGGCGCGTGCGCGTTTGTGTTGTTGACGCGACCAGCAGTGGGACGGTGGCGTTGGGTTGAACTGTGGATCATACTGGTGGGGGCGTTGATCTTGCGTGCTATGCTGCTGCCATTGCCGCCGCTGCTCTCGCGCGACTCGTGGAGGTATCTATGGGATGCGCGTGTTACGCTAGCCGGCTTCAGCCCCTACGTGTACCGGCCTGTGGCTCCCGCGCTGCATTCGCTGGTCGACCCGGTGCTCTTTTTCAATAGCCGTTTTCGCACCGCGCCGACGATCTACCCGCCGGGGGCGCAGGCGATCTTTCTCTTGAGTTATCTCATCGCACCCAGCAATTTGTTTTTCCTCAAAGGCATCTTCCTGGTTTTTGATATGGTCACCTGTGGCGCGCTCGTTGTCCTGCTTCAGCGCAAGGGACTTGATGCGCGCCGCGTGCTGATCTACGCCTGGTGTCCCCTGCCCATCATCGAATTTGCCATGCAGGGGCATGTGGATGTGATTACCCTGACGTTTACCATCCTGGCGGTACTCTCGCTCACGAATACCAGCATGTGTGGGCGCGTGCTGACGGGTATCTTGATAGGTATAGCAACGCTCACGAAAATCTACCCTATTCTCTTGCTGGTCGCCATTGTGCCCGGCCTGTTACGCGAGAACAAAGGCAGCGGGAAACCTTTCTTCCGGCGTCTGAGGGGACGGGATTATGCTCTGCTTGGCGCATGTTTTGGAACGATTATCCTCGGCTACCTTCCCTATCTCATCCTGGGGCATGGACAGGCATTCGGTTATTTTGCGACTTACGCCAGCGAGCAGGGGCAGAACGCAGGCGTCACGCAGCAGATTGTACAATGGCTTGGTGCGCGGCTGCGCCTGTATCCATCAAAAATTATTGAGATTGAACATATTGTGGCCTTCCTGCTCATAGCCGTGCTCTCATTGGTGGTCTTTGTGCTGCGGCTGCGCAATCGCATGAGTATAGAAACTGCCGTCCT
Source organism: Chloroflexota bacterium (assembly GCA_005882595.1). Classification (GTDB taxonomy): domain Bacteria; phylum Chloroflexota; class Ktedonobacteria; order Ktedonobacterales; family Ktedonobacteraceae; genus VBFM01. The sequence goes on along the minus strand of VBFM01000271.1, from coordinate 1,644 downwards.
TTTGCTATTTGGAGCGGTGCTTTCTGTATCTTCCCACGTGTTTCCCTGGTACACCACTACACTGTTGCTCTGGATACCCGTGCTGCTCGGACCGTTATGGACGCACGGCAGGCCGGTGGGAAAAGGGTTGGCAATCGCTGCCACCTGGTATTTTACGTGTGTCTCATTGATCGGCTACTTCTTTAATCCCGGACCCAGTAATCCTTCGCCTGATTGGACTGGCTATTACTGGATAGTCTATACACCGGTCATGGTAGCGCTGGGGATAGCAGCAATCATAGGGATCATCAATCTGTTCAGATTCTCTCCTTTCGTCCTGACAGCGCGGGCGCGATAAATCGGGTCCCTACGATCGGACGAAACTGCGCGGGCGCGATAAATCGGGCCCCTACGGCAGGACGTATTGGTGCCAAGAAAGGAAAACAACTTGAGAGCTATACATAATACACCGGCTGTTGAAACGCAGCGGGTACGTTCGTATTCGCTTCGTAAACAGTTATTCATATCGACGCTGGCCGCGTTGGGCGCTGGTTTAACGGCGAGCCTGACCTCTTTCGCGTTCATGATGATTTTGCGGGTAGCGGCAGGCGTGCCAACGCCCATTGAGCTTTTTGGAGATCATGTGCTCAAGCTGCTACCGGCGGCAAAATTTGTGGATTTGCTGATACACTTTGGCCCAAACTCAAAAACGGCTCCGCTTGGCCTGGCTTTACTGAGCATGATAGGTCTGGGGACGCTGCTGGGAGTGTTGTATGCCGCCATCGTGCATGTGAAGCTGCGCAGGACCGGCAATCGACCTCCACTGCGTGCATGGCTGACGGCGGGTGCGTTTGCCCTGGGCATGACGGTGGTGGGTGAAGTGTTGCTTTGGGCTGAAATGGGGCAAAACTTTTTCGGCTTGCCGATTGAGTGGGCAACACTTACCACTTCGCTGTCATTCCTTGCGAGTTTCAGCCTGTATGCAGTGACGCTTTGCTTGAGTTATTATGTCTTGTTGCCTAAACAACAGGTTGATGGAATCTCTGCTAAAACCAATAATCGGAGGCAACTATTGGCTCGAGCCAGTGTCGCTGCACTTGGTGTGGGCGCGGCGGGAGGAACAGTAGGATTGATAAAGGGACTGCTGAATAACTATACGACCTATGATGGGACGCAAGCGTTTGTGTTTCGATCTGATGGCGTGACAGCGCCGATTACACCCAATAAGGATCACTATGTCGTTACCCAGAATGTCGTTGATCCGACGCCGAACCTGGTGGTGTGGCGATTAGAAGTGACGGGCCTGGTGGCTCATGCAGGTACATACACGTACGAGGAGTTGCAAAAATTACCCTCGACCTCGCGCGCTGTCACCCTGGAATGTATCGCTAACGGTATCGGCGGTCATCTCATCAGTACCGCTATCTGGCAGGGTGTAACGCTGCGTGCATTGCTGGAGAAGCACGGTGGAGCTTTGCCAGGCGCCAGTTACGTGGCGTTCTACAGCGCAGATGGATATACTATCAGTTTACCTTTGAACGAGGTGCTGGAGGCCGACGCGCTGCTGGCATGGCGCATGAATGGGGCTGAACTGCCGATGCGTCATGGCTATCCCCTGCGTGCCCTGGTGCCTGGGCGCTTTGGCGAAGAAAATCCCAAGTGGCT
>VBFM01000270.1:0-1153 GCA_005882595.1 Chloroflexota bacterium | reverse complement strand
TACGCGCGATGCGGCACCGCCGCCACAAAGGTACCCGTGACCTTCACATCGCCGTTTTGATCGGCGGCCTGCACTTTTCCGGCGATGAATCCTTCGCCATTCGTTTCATATTTTTCGGTGATCGTGCCCGTACAGGTAATTACATCGTTGATGCGCGTCATGCCCTTGAAACGCACCCCGAACTTACGCAGCGCACCTGGCCCCACATAATCGCTCAACATCTGTCCCACAAAGCCCATAACCAGCATGCCGTGCGCGATGATCCCGCCCGTGCCGATCATTTCCCCAATCCTGGCGTCGGTGTGCAGCGGGTTGAAATCGCCCGACGCCCCCGCGTAGCGCACCAGTTGCAAATGTGTAACAGGCGCTTTCACCAGCTTTGGAATTTCATCGCCAACCTGCACATCCTCAAAATACAGCTTAGCGGGAGCTTGTGCATTAGTTGTCATGGATTGATCTCCTTCTTATATCCCTACCAGGGCAGGGCAAGCCCAGCCCCTACCCTACACGAACTAGATACCCAACCGTATAGGGTAGGGGCTGGGCTTGCCCCTGCCCTGGTAGTCTAGAAACATCCTTCATTCACGCACAACCATCACTTCACGCGCCTTCAAAACGGGCGTACCGCGCTGGTTGGTATAGTTCACTTCCACAGTGATGATATCCATAGAGCCAGCCTGCCCCTGGCGTGTTTTGCCATCCGCAATGGTCATCACGCCTGTCAGTGTATCGCCGGGGAAGATCGGCGCGAGAAATTCATACTCTTCCTCGCCATGCAAAATACGCATCACGTTGATGCCCAGGCTGACCAGCTGACTCACCATTTTGCGATTGCCCCAGAAGCCAAACGTGGTAGCACTGGTGGGATAAAGAGGCACATCATCATAGCCGGCCGCTTGCGCCTCCTCCTTGCTCGAGTAAATAGGGTTATCGTCGCCGATGGCAAGCGCCAGCTCGCGCACTTTTCCGCGCTCAACTTCAATCGTAAAAGGGGGAAAGCTCTGGCCAATCTTGCTTTTGTCGAACATGCAATTTGCTCCTTCTTTACAGTTGGCTCTCTCGTAAGCATAGTATCTGGTTTAGCAGATGGGATTGTCAAGTAGATACTTTGTTTTATAATACATACCAATTGGCACCAACCATTCAGCAACTA
>VBFM01000269.1:0-4062 GCA_005882595.1 Chloroflexota bacterium | reverse complement strand
GAATGAGGGGGGAAAAGGCTATGTGTATCATACACGTGCGCGTCAATTGTTCAGATAGGTTCTCTGAGGTGCTTGTAGATGATGCGGAAGGCACCGAGCTTACAATCGAGAGCATTGTAGGCACCGCTTTACTGGAGGTTTTCGATACCGTGCATGTCGAAAATGTAACGGTCCAACATTCCTCTGAACACAACGATGAGGATGGAGAGTGCATATAGCGCCGGGCGTGCAAACGCCCGGAGATATATGCATCTTCAGATGTCGGAATGATTGGCAGGCTATTCCCAGCAAGTATCTGGATAGCCTTCCCTTTCATATCCACCTCGTGCTCCGCAATCCCTTTCACGAGCAGTTCTGTGGTCGAGCCGAAATCATACTTGTAAGAACAAGTTTTTCCTGGATGGATCGGTACATATCCAGACCTCTGCTGATTCCATCCCCTCGACGCCTTCCTGACAAATCGAGTTGTACACAGCGACATTCTGCCGTGCCGCCGCTCCTACTGGATGGTGGCAACTTTGGTGAGGACGACGATCACTTCGGCTTCCACTTCGTCGCGCAGCCGGAGGGTTCCTCGTGCGCGCAGTAGCGCCCCCGGCTGGAAATGCTGCGTACTGCCCATGGCGACCTGCGTTGCGCTGCTCCAGCGGACGCGCAGCACATGCTGTGTTCGGCGGAACGAGCGCCACGGATCTTCTTCGAAAGGCTCTGCCAGGGTGCCTTCAAGCAGGTGTTCTTCCGGTAGGGCTGTGATCTCGATGACCACATTCACCTGCTGGCCCAGGGGCGTGCTGCTGAACTGTTCCCAACCGGCCGACCTGGATAGAGCGGCGGGCGCGGCAGGCGCCTCAGCTTCTTCGGGCGGCGGGGTGTCACTGCGGAGCGGGCGATCCTGCTCGTAGCGAACGCGCACGCCCAGGCGCAACGCTGCTTCCGCTTTGGCAAGCTCGCCACCCAGATAGCCGGCATGGCTGAGTTGGGAGATCAGCCCCTCACGAATCAGCCCAAGCAGCATCGATTCTGCCGTCCGCCCGCGCATCTCATGGGCAGGTGTGTGATCGGGCAGATAGTGCCGCAAGATGATCTGGCCGGCTGAGCGGTCCAGCGAAATCACAAAGTAGCCCTTGGGGTCGTAGATGAGCGGTTCGCGTTGCCCGCCCGGCTTGATGGGCGCGAAGCTAGCTTGCAGGCTGGCCGCGGCGACAGGTGCGCCATCCTCCTGTAACGCCCCCTCAAATCGGCCAGGACTCCGCGCGGCCAGGCTGGAGACGCGTTCGCGCAGCGTTTCCAGGTCGCGCTCGCCGATCCAGTCCACAAGTTCAACCTGCCGGCGAAAAGCGGCAATCTGTTGGGGCGTCACGGTGCGCAGGACCGGCTCGTAGCCATCCGCGCCGACGATGCGCCTGGCCCCATCCACCCCGTTCTCAACCAGGGCTCTGAGCGAATGGCCTGGACGGAAGAGCCGCGATTCCTTGCCGCACAAGAGGAGGAAGCGAATGGCCGGGTTCGCCGTGATGTTCAGGATGATGCGCTCGATGCCCTGGTTCGCCGTCTGCACTGAGCCTCCAATGGCCACCCCTGGGAGAGCGGCGAGCGGAACGAGCAGTTCATCGCTGGTCAAGGCACAGACGGCCACGGGTGCCGCCGGGTCGCCGACGCGGTAACTGCCTTCGATGACCGGCCAGGAAGGCCGGGGCTGGCGTTGCTTTTCAGTGTTGGGGGTATCGGGTTGCATGCGCTGTATTCCTTTCGTCTCTTTATAGGGTACTGACTCCGTTGCGGATGAATGCCGCCGCGTACTGGTAGCGGGTTTTCGTATTCCTCTTGTTAAGTATGCTTTGAGGAAGGGACGCGCAGCAACGAAAATCCGTAAAATAACTCGTAAGATCACCCGGAACTTCTTGCCCGGTTGGTATCCCTATGGTATGATCGTCTGGATGATTGACATTTCGGCCTTGTCCAGCCAGGTAAGCGCTGGCACAGGAGGAGGACTGCGATGAGTACGTTGCCTGCTCCCACCTTTGGAGAGCTACTGCGGCACGCCCGCCGCGCAGCCAGGTTGACCCAGGAAGAACTGGCCGCGCGTGCGGGCGTCAGCGCGGATGCCATCAGCGTTCTGGAGCGCGGGCTGACCCGCGCTCCACACCAGGAGACCCTGAACCTGCTGGCCGAGGCGCTGCATCTGGCGCCAGATGAGTGCGCTCGGTGGGAGCTGGCCAGGCGGGAAACGCGGCTGGCAGGGCGCCTGCCGCTTGCTTATCGACCGCCTGTTAGCAGGCGCCAGCTTCCCATACCGGCCACCCCCCTGATCGGGCGAGAGCAGGAGGTGCGGGCAATGTGCGCACTGCTCCAGCGTCCCGAGATACACCTGCTCACCTTGACGGGGAGCGCAGGGGTGGGCAAAACCCGCCTGGCGCTGCAGGTGGCGGCGGAGCTTGTCGAGGCGTTCGTGGAGGGCGTGCAGTTCGTCTCCCTGGCCACGCTGAATGACCCGGAACTGGTGCTGCCGGCCCTGGCAGAGGCGCTGGGACTGCGCGAGCCGGGCGCCCTGCCGACTCTCACACTCCTGGCAAGCGCGCTGCACGAGCGGCGGATGCTGCTGGTGCTGGACAACTTTGAGCAAGTCATCGCGGCTGCTCCCGACCTGGCGGCACTGTTGGAAGCATGCCCCGGGGTGAAGCTGCTGGTGACGAGCCGCGAGGTATTGCACCTGCGTGCCGAGCAGCAGTTTGTAGCGCTCCCGCTCGCACTGCCCTTGCTTCCCCAACGCACCCCACTCCAGCAGATTGACAGCGCCGCGCTGCAAGAGAACCCAGCCATGCAGCTCTTCCTGCAACGGGCGCAGGCCGTGCAGCCGAACTTTCATCTGACCCCGGACAACGCGGCTCCCATCGCCGAGATTTGCCACCGCCTGGAGGGCATTCCGCTGGCCATCGAACTGGCCGCCCCGCGCCTCAAGCTGCTCTCACGACAGGCCCTGCTGGCGCGGCTGGAGAGGCGACTGCAGGTCCTTACTGGGGGCGCGCGCGATCTGCCGGAGCGGCAGCGCACCATGCGCGCCACCATTGCCTGGAGCTACGAGCTGCTCTCGCCCGCCGAGCAGGCACTCTTTCGACGGCTGGCGGTATTTGCGGGGGGCTGGACGCTCGAAGCGGCGGAGCAGGTCTGCCTGGAGGCCGGGTGAGTTCACTGCTGGACAAAAGCCTGCTGAACCAGGAGCACGAAAGCCCCGGGGAGACGCGCTTCAGGATGTTGTATGTGCTGCGCGAGTTTGGGCTGGAACAGCTGGACGCAGAGGGGGAAGGAACGGCCACGCGCGAGGCGCATGCCGCCTACTATCTCCGGCTTTCGGAGGAGGCAAATTCGCAACTGCATGGCTGCGAGCAGAAAGGCTGGCGGAACCAGCTGGAGCATGAGCATGACAACCTGCGGGCGGCGCTCAACTGGTGGCTGGAGCAGGCAAATGCACCGGAGGCGGCGGAGCGCGCCTTGCGCTTGTGGTGGGCGCTGGCACAGTCCCGGTTCAAGCAGCCCTGCTACCGCGAGGGGTACACCAACGTGAAGCGCATCCTGGCGGTGCGGGCAGGCGTGGCCGAGGCGATGCAGGTGAAAGCGCTCTTGTATGCCGCTGCTGTGCTGCGTTCTGTGGACGAGGTGGAGCAGGCCGAGCCACTCATTCAAGAAGCGCTGGCACTCGCCCGGCAGATGGGGGATCTCCCCGGCATCGCCTTCGCCGTGCAGAATCTGGGAGGGGTTGCCGTGGATCAAGATCGCTAGACGGTGGCGCAGGCATCCTTATGAGATCGTTCACCTGGGAACCATGCTCTACTTAAGACCATGCCAAAGGATCGGCTGGTTGACGCCGTTCGTACGGTCGGCCGCATCCAGGCGCAAATCCTCTCTGCCGCTGAACTCGCCATCGGGATGATGTAAATCACGGAATGACAGCTATATCTACCCACCTATGATAAGATAGACCCATCGCAGAGAGCTTGACCATAGGAGAAAGGCAGTATGCAAAAGGTGGATGTGGGTCCTGATGGGCAAGAAGTCATCAAACCC
>VBFM01000232.1:0-9040 GCA_005882595.1 Chloroflexota bacterium | reverse complement strand
GATTATACCAATTGTAACAGGTGCCAACCGGAAAACAATGATGTAGAAGGCAACTATGTTCCAGTAGCTGGGGAAGCCCAGGAAGAAGTAATCCTCAGTCTTGGCGTCTACCCGGCAGAATTGGTAGCAGGACGCCAGCAGTGGCAATACTGCCAGGATGATGCCCTCCGGTCCGGCTGGTAGATAGCCACTGGTCCAAAGCAATAACATGGGGGCGAAGACATAGGTAAGGTAATCGACGATATCGTCAAGGCGACGACCATTGAACCACGGGAGCTTTTCACTCACGCGAAAGCGCCGGGCTAGCCAGCCATCGGTGCCATCAACGAGCAAGGCGACCAGGCCAAGCCATAGCGCCTGGAGGACATTGCCACGTATAGCGGCCAGCACGATCAGGAAAGCCAGTACCGCACCACTGGCTGTGTAGAGATGCACTACAAAGGCACCGGCTTGTAACCATCTTGATGGCGATTGCAGCGTCCCGGCTGTTCCTCGCACTTGCAAAGGTTGAACCATACCGAGGTCAGCCGGAATTTGTTGCTGATTCTGCTTCTCGTCTGCCATTGATCGCCTCCTCATCCATCCCTCGTAGAGATGCGAGGGATGTACATGTGCTAGGCTTCTTCGATCCAACCGCGCTCTTTGTGGAAATTCAGTCCTTCTTGCGCCGCCTCCTCAGCGGTCAGGTAGGGAAGGAGGGAACTCACAAGGGGCTGTTTTGCTTTGTAACGCTGCAGATTCTCCTGTGCCCGGTCACGCATCATGCGCAGGCCGGCCATTGGGTCGCTCAGTCTCTCCTGCAAGTAGTTCCATATGTCTCTCGCTCGACTCTCATCTTCAGGACTTTGTGGCTGACGGCCCAGGTGACGCAGCAAGATCAAATGATCGTCATCGTTTAGTAGCCCAAGATGCTCGGACCAGAGCACGAGACGTAAGCCGTAGGTTAGTTCCCTATCGAGTGTGGCAACATTCATCTCGGTATCATCTCGCAATCCCCGGTTGTTCAGATTAGCGGAGCCAACCGTAGCCCACACATCATCGATAATGGCAACCTTGCCATGCACGTAGATGGGGCGATAGTGTGCCCTCCCCTCTCCATCCTCTTTGCTGGTAGAGGTTCCCAGGCAGAAAGACAGGAGTCGCCCCTCACTCACTGCATGCGGGACTGCTTCACGTAAGCGTCGCAGAGTAGCATCTGCATCATCTCGCCCAGGATCGGGGCGGTCAGGGAGGACAATGGCCACCATTGCGCCCCGTTCTAATGCCGCGCCTAACTCGCGGACGTTGCGTTCCATCTCAGGATTAATAGCGTCAACAAAGGGAATCTCGATACCTGTATAGGGGCGTAGCCAGAAGTATTGGTTCTCCAGGTAGACAAAACGTTGTGCGTTGCTCAAGGCATTAGCATAGATCTGCGCAATGCCTCGCACGATGAGGGGTTCAAAGCTATAGGTGTGTTCAGGAATGGTACGGGCTATCTGCACGAGGGCTTTGCTTTCTAATGGCGCGGCAGGTGGATGCTCGGAGAGCAGCAAGTCATGGCCCCAGGAGTGGCGCTGTACTACATCATTCCAGCGTTGGCAAAAATTATGTTCGACATCCGCTGCTGCCGGCCCCTCGATGAGTGCGTGAACATCGTGCCAGGGATAGGGGTTGGGAGCCTCTGAATTGTGGCGTAAAGGGGAAGAGAAAAGATGGGCCGAGGTATCCCAGTGGTCAAAGTTCCCACCCAACTCGATCATCGGATCAACGCCACCAACAAAGGCATATGTCCCGTCCACAATCGAGATCTTTTGGTGCAGCGACTCCACAGGATGATGGCGGATACCACGAGCGCTGTCATCGAGAATGCACGTTACGCCTACCTGCGTCAATTGCTCATAGGCTTCTTTGGGTTTGTAGTAATACAGCCCGGGTATCGGTAGACTATCCCAGAGCAGTGCTTTCACGTCAACCCCTTTGCTCACAGCACGACCCAGCACTGCTTGCAGGGTCAGCGAGGAGGAACACCAGAAAGAAATGTCGTCCTCCTGAAGACCTGCGACGCGCAGTTGGGCCAGCAACGCCTCCTGTTCGGCGCTCCCATCCGCCCCTGCTCGCTGGTCTTTTCCACGCACAATCTCCATAGGAGGAGTCAGGCCCCAATTTGCAAGGTAGATGTACTTTTGTGCCCTAAGAAAATGGAGGCACATAGTGAGCATAACGGAACGTCCGTCCACGAGATAGGTGACACGAGAATCATCGTGTACGGGAGTATCGCCCTCAGCCCACCAGTTTTGTGTATCCATATCATATTTGCTTTCTATACCCTGAATCAAATCTTTTTACCATAAACTCGGCATCAAGTCTGGCAGCGCCGCCGTGCGCTTTGCCACTGAACATCATCTGCTTTGAAGACCAGCTAGACACTGGAGAGGGGGTTAGCGTCGTTGTAGAAACTCCCGTGCAAAGAGACGAACCGTCTCCAGCTGGGCCCCATCAACAAAGCGCACGATGAGTTCCTGTATCCCGGCCTCTTCATACTCCGCCAGGCGCTCGCGAATCTGCTCCGGTGTGCCAATCAACCACTCCTGGCGCAATGCTTCCAGGTTGTCCCGCTGCTGTGGGGTCAACCTGGCGAGAACCTCTGCCTCGGTCTCTGCGATAACGCAGTCATCGATGAGGGTGGTGCGCCGGATACTCTCGTAATCGCGTCCGAGTTGCTCGCAGTGCTGCTTGAGCACGCCTAACTTGTGTTTGATGGTTGGAATATCTCCACCAATATTGCAGGCGTCAGCGTATTGTGCAACCAGCCGCAGTGTCACTTTTTCGCCTCCACCGCCAATCAGCAGTGGGATGTGTGGTTTTTGTACCCCTTTGGGCTGGTTGATCGCTCCCCTCACCGAGTAATAGGTGCCCTCAAAGTTCGCCTCCTCCTGCGTCCACATTGCCAGGATGACCTGAACGGCCTCGCGTAAGCGCTCCAGTCGCTCGCGCGTCTCGGGAAACTGGTAGCCATACGCCACGTATTCCTCCTTGTGCCAGCCCGCGCCTATGCCAAAATCGAGTCGCCCATGAGCGAGCGTATCGACGGTACTGGCCATTTTTGCCAGCAGCGCGGGATTGCGATAACTATTGCACGTGACCATCTGGCCGATGCGCACGCGCTTTGTATCACGGGCAAGCGCGGCAGTGCTTGTCCAGCATTCAAAAGTTACTTCCTGTGTTGGGACGGGAACCGTGTGGAAGTGGTCGTAGAGCCAGATAGAGTGGTAGCCCAGCGTGTCGGCTTCCTGCGCCACGCGCGTCATCGTCTCATACGCCTCGGCCGGGTCGGAAATACCCACCAGGTCCATAAGCCATCCCTGCGGAACAATTACACCGAAATCCATCATGAGAAAACTCCTTCATCTCTGCATTTATCTTTGCCTGTAATCCTGCACAATCTCCCGCGCGGCCCGCATGCCTTCCCTCGCTCCGCCTTCCATAAAGCCCTGGGCCTCGACCGAACAATGCTCGCCCGCGAAGTGTATTGCTCCCTGCCGCACGCCCTCGTAACCGCAAAAGCTGGTGTACTGTCCCACGAGCCAGCACGCGTAGCTGCCAAGTAGATGGGGATCGCCCGTTGGATAGCTCAACGCTGCCCTGCCGATGTAGTGAGCGCTGATGCCGGGGAAAACACGCTCCAATTGCTCCAGGCAGCGCTGCGCATAGACCTGGATGCTCTCCGAGTCAGCCGTGGTTGAATATGCTGCCGGTGGGGCATAAGCCGCTCCTCTATAGCCGCTTGTATAATCGACAAGCAGGCCACTTGAACCTGTTTGACCGAGTGACGCATCCCAGAGCGTCTGAATATCCAGGTCGGTGATGATGAAGCCATTGGTGCTCCGCGGCCAGGGTCCATCCTGGTACCAGTAGGGCGTATCGAACTGCAAAATGAGCTTGGATATGGTGCCATATCCAAGTTGCGTGATGGCGGTTTGCTTTAAGGCGTCAAACCCGGCCTGCCGGTAATCGACACGCCGTAGGGTACTAAACGGCAGGGTAAGGATCGCGTGTTCGCAATGTATCTCCAGGAAGCCATTGCCGGTCGCGAAGGTTAACGTGATTGAATCATTGCTGTTTCGTTTGATCGCCACCAGTTGATGGTTCAAATGAATACTTTCTTGCGGCAGGCTGCGTGCAATGGCCCGCGGGAGTTGCTCGTTCCCACCCACAATTTTGCAGCTTCCTTGCATCGGCCCCGCATCTTCCTCTTCTTCCTGGGTCCACAAGCCAAACATGTAGACCAGGTTGAGCGAACTCTGCATGGGCGTATCCAACCCGAAGTAGCCCGTGCAAGCGAAATCCAAAAAATGGCCCAGAGGCACATTATGCCCGCCCTTGATGTACTGCTCGATCCAATCATAAACGCTCAGGTGGTCGAGCTGGTAGCCGGTCTCGGTAAAGTGCGTATGGGTCGTGGGAAAACCGGCCTCCTGCACCTGCGGCTGTAAGATGGAAGCGAGCGCCTCGAAGTCCCTGGCCAACTCTTCAGCCTCATAGTAGCGGTTGAAGAGATACATGACGTTTTGTGTTCGATCTTTTCTTTTCTGCCCCAGGTCGGCTGTTTCCAGCCCGAAGCGCGCAACGAGTTGCTGAATCGTCTTGTGATCGCTATCGATGAATTCGCCGCACCATTCGCTGACCATCCCATCGGCCCAGGTCGTCGTATCGGAGTGCATACGACCACCGGTGCGATTGGACGCTTCGTAAATGGTGCACGAGAGACCTGCGTCCTGCAAGGTCAAAGCCGCGGAAAGCCCCGCAATCCCGGCGCCGATGATAGCAATTTCGGGCATTATTCCGCTCCTGTCGAAGTCATTGTTTAATCGACGTGAAACACGGCCTTCCCGTTGACGTTTCTATCTTGGTCTTTTGTAGGCTTACTATACCTACTATATCCTCAAAAGTGCTTTCTAAACAAGAAGTCAGCGCAAGTTCTTCAGCATGGGAACGAGCTTGTACTTACGCCCATGTTGATTCAATAGCTCGTTCAGGTATGTTTGCCACTCCCCTTCACGTCCCAGCAGGTGATAAGCATTGCGGGCTTTGGCGAGCCAGTTGGCTGCTGAATAGTATAAGTCGGCCTTACCCCTGTCCATAATATACTCCGCTTGCTTGCGGCAGGCCTCGATGACCCAGTCCAGGTGCGATTGTGCTTGTAGAGCGGCATCTACCACCTGCTCTACCAGAGTGTGGCTGGCGTAGGAGTCCATCGCCCCGATGGCATCCTCGATCAATCCTTCGTGTAGGAACACATCTATCTGTCCCTTGGGGTAGGACGATTTCGCCTGGCGAGCATAATTCAGGAGTTCTGCTTGTCGTTCGGGCCATTGCTCTCCGGCAATCTCAGCCACCTGTTGGTAATTCTCCAGGCTGATCTCGTCTCGAAAGGCCGCTTCAGCCGCGGGGAGTGCGCGTGACTTCTCTCCCATCGACAACGCCTGGTCACGCAGCCACTTTGCCAGGGATGCCTTACGGCCCTCAAGGCTCAGCCCATGTTCGGCCATCTGTAAGCTTTGTTCATGCTCGCCATGCTCATAGAGGGCCTTTGCTAGCGCTAGTGCTTCCTCGGTGGTCGCCAGGTATTTCAGCCCATAGTAGATAGCTTCTTCGACACGCCCCAGGCGTACCAACATGGTGACATATTCCTCGGTATGCCCCTCTGCCTCAGCCAGGTACAGGTACTCCTGCCAGCGACCCCGTCGATCCAGAATGTTCAGTCTGGCCTCGGTGAGTTCATCAGCATAATAGGGAGCTTCACCCTCCCAGGCTCCTTGCTCGGTTATCGACCCCTGCAATACGCGCTGGAGCGGGGGATAGTCCCAACCGTCGAGGGCCGCCGTTTGAGGCGCGTCAAACGCTTCATCGACGCCATAGTCATCGAGTTCCCCTTGCCAGGCTGAGAACCGGTCAGCCCACCCCTCACGCTCCTCGCGGGTTAAGTCCGCGCTCAAGACCGCTTCCGTCCAGGCCGGTCCGAGGTCACTGAAAAATCCGCTCGCCTCGCCATCGGAGTCATCAAGGTTTTCCCACTCGCCCAGGTATTCTTCTGTAATGGCCTCAAGCACCTTGAGCGCTTGACGACCATCGTCAGCCTTAATTAACGCCCAGGCTTGATCGACCAGTTGTCCTACCTCGCCGACCACCGCCCCGACCTGCCAGTACGCTTCGGAAGAGCGCATACGATCCAGGCTATGGATGCTGGATCGCACCTGGCGGCGTATTACCTTCGTGTCCACGACAGGAGGTGGCTCTCGAACAGCCTGCGGCAAGGGCGTTGGTGGCTGCGAAGAAGAGGAACCCAGCATCGTCACCTGCTTCTCAATGGTCGGAATGAGGGAAGGTTCTTGCTCTGCCAACTTCAGCAAAAGCGACTGCAACTGCTCGCGACTCAAGCCCGCCAGCTGGCTTTCAAGAGCCGGACGCGCATCCTTGTGGAGATGATCATTCATAATACTTTTACACCTCTTCCAGAGCAAATAAAAATGGGCCATACCTGTAATGGCCCAATCTTACCATAGAAGGATAAGCATGTCAGCAGGACACCTCGTCATATGATACTCTCTAATTGCGTTTCAACTGTCGATTTTACCCTTTTAGTCACAAGGAGCGAAAAACATGAGCGAAACAAGCGAAACTCTGGCGTTCTTTACTCAGGGCTGGCAACACTACCAGAACCAGTTGAGCATAGCCCTCGCTCGACTCTCACCGGAGCAGCTTGCGCTGCGTGCTGCGCCCAACCTCCGTTCAATCGATGAACTGGCGCGCCACATCATCGCCGTGCGAGCAGGCTGGTTCCATTATAACCTGGAAGAGGGCGATGAGGACTTCGCTGCTTTTGGCACATGGGCCGAACCTGGCAGCCAGCCGCGCTCCGCAAGTGAACTGGTAAGCGGATTGGAGAAGACCTGGCAGGTCATGCAGGAGGTATTGGGACGTTATACGCTCTCAGATCTGCAATCGACTGTCCAGGATGAGTGGAAAGGCCAGATATACACACTTACCCGCGGCTGGGTCATCTGGCACGTTATGGAGCATGACATCCATCACGGCGGCGAGATTGCCTACTCCCTTGGCATGCACGGCCTCGCCGCTCTGGAGGATGGAGGCAAGAGGGATCTCGCGACTCCGCCATCCACTGCGCACCCGCTCATAGTACAGGGGGAAGAGTAGACTCAGCACGCCCCCTTTCAAGCATCAGATGACGAGGTGTCGTCAGCAGTGCTCTAATTAATGTTCAGGATTTGTGAATGATTGCCAGGAAGACAATTTGACTTCCAGGGCGAGCGCGAGGGCATTGACTCCAGAAAATAGGGGGAGGGGGTTGTCAAAACGAGAAACAAAGAGGATACTTCAGAAACACGCATTGAAAAGCGAAAGGAAGATCCTCCCATGAATGATACGCGATCAGGCCAGGCAAAAGCAAGTGCAAGCCTGGTACAACAGGTGGAAACGTACGTGCAGCGCTGTCTGCAAGGCATTGAGGCCCAAGAAGAGCGCCGCGGGGCAGGCCCCGACCCCAAAGGGCCAGGACGGCCCCTGGAGTTGCCCAAAGTAGCGCTGTGGAGTAGCCTGCTGTTGTGCGTGTTGCAGGGAGCCCGCGGGGTGCTCGAGGTGTGGCGTGATGTGGTGCTGCATGGCTATGATGTCTGTGATCAGACGCTCTATGACCGCGTGGAGCAGGAGGGGACCGCCTGGTTGGAGCAGTTCTTCGCACAGATCAGTGCCATGTTGGCAGCGTGGTTGAGGCCGCTGCTCACTCAGCAAGCCTGGTATCCGTTGGCCAGCTTTGCGACGGACGTGCTGGCCTTGGACGAGACCACGCTGGACCCGGTGGCGCGCAAGTTACCGATCTTGCGCTTGCTCAAGAAAGGGGCGGCCGAGTTGCTGCCGGGCAAGCTAGCAGGACTCTACGATGTACGCTTGCAGTTGTGGCGACGCATCGATTACTTGCCTGAGGCGCTGCAAAACTGCAAAGTGCATGCTCGTGTCATGCTCGAGGGACTGGCCAAGGGCACCTTACTGCTTTTCGATTTGGGCTACTTCAGCTTTGAGTGGCTCGATGAGCTGAGCCAGCGCCAGTTGTGGTTTGTGTGTCGTTTGCGCGAGAAGACCAGTTACACGGTGCTGCACACCTATTATGCCTGCGAGGAGGTCTTCGATGGCGTCATCTGGCTGGGCAACTACCAGGCCCAAGCAGGCCAGGCCGTGCGCCTGGTGCGCTTTCGGGTCGGCGCCTTGACGCTGACCTATCTGACCAACGTGCTGGATCCCACCGTCTTGTCCATCCAGGAGATCGCGCGGCTGTACGCACGCCGCTGGGATATTGAGTGAGCCTTTTTGACGCTCAAAGAGCAGCTGGGCTTGCATCTGTGGTGGAGCAGCAAGGTCACGGGCATGCTGGTGCAAGTGTGGGCTTGCTTGATCCTGGCGCAACTGCTGCAAGCGGTGCGCCTGGAAATCGCCTGTCGGGCCCAAGTTGACCCCTTTGAGGTGTCCTTGCCCTTGCTGGTGACGCAGCTGCCACAGCTACTGGCGCGCGAGCAGGATCCCATGGCTCTGTGGGTGCAACGCGGGCGGCAACTGGGCCTGCTTCGTCCCTGCTCCCGCACACGGGTGCAGGGGCCCGTGGTGGCAGCCGAGCAGATCCAGCCACGGCCTGCTGACCTGGTGCTGACTCGACCAGCCAAGTATCCCCATGATCCTGGCCAACCCGGTCGCAAAGGTCAGAAGCGGCGGCAGGGCGCCTCCGGGCCACCCACATGGGGGCCAGCCGGACTCACCGCCGCAGGCTATGCCTGCTTAGGCTGCTGAAAGGAGTGTGATGGCACACGCAAGCGCGCTGGGTCGCTGCACCCACCACTTGGCGGGCCAGCAGACGATGCCGTCTGCTGGGGATGCCGTCGTCTGCTCACCGCAAGCCACCCACTGCGCACCACCAGCCGACATCGGCTGGGCTGGCGGCTCTGGCGTCGGTTGCCGCCACTGGAGAAGGCATCTTGGCGGTAGCCTGCCC
>VBFM01000268.1:4968-9595 GCA_005882595.1 Chloroflexota bacterium | reverse complement strand
ATGATCTGCACCAGAAAGAGTTCAAGCAAGCGATGGCGGCGCACAAGTTCAGTCGCCATTAGCTGGCCCTGCCCGGTCAGTTCAACGCCATGATAGGGGGTATAGGAGACGTAGCCCCGCTCGGCCAGCCACTTAAAGAGCTGGGTCACGGTGGCATCACTCAATTGCCCTGTCGGTTCCAGGAACTGCAAGCGTTCCTTCATGACAGAGGTGGTAATCGATTCGCCGCGCTCGTGCAGTTTGTAACAGAGTTTCAAGCAATCTATAGCGCGAATCGGTAAGGTACGTAGTTCAGGCGACATTATAAGACCTCTTCTAGTTTCATGAATAGAAAAATATTTTTTAGACTTCTAAAAATATATTACCACGTGGAATAACATTTTGTCAAGGAAACTGAAAAAGAGATTTGGGGGGGATAGACAAAATGCGATTTCAAGCTAAAATGTGGGTGAAAGAAGTCCTTCCCTCACCCGTGAGCGCCATTCTTTTGTTCTACAAAGCAATGAACACATCGACCTATCACCGTTTTTCAGTAAAAAATAGCAGTATTCCAATTTTAGTACATACATTCCATTTTATATTTTACTCAATAAATCGTCTTTTAGAATAGCGAGTCTGAAAAACTTAACAAGCTCAGTTAGTATTGTTGCGTTTTCACTACTCTCATTGCAAGATGTAGATAATTAAGAAGGTTTGTAGAATGTGTATACAAAGACCAGGATCGGGAAAGGTAGCCGTACGCCGCTATACAAATGAGCAGATACAGCGCTATTTTACCAAGGAACGCTATCCTCTTGCCTCTATATCCACTATCTGCATTCTCGGTGCGTTAGCTCTTGTCTTTGCTATATTCAGCATTTGGAGTATTACACTCATCTGCGCCGGATTATGTACTACCGTAAGCGTGGTAGTTTACTTGAGAGCGAGATCGATACCAACCTATGAACAATATGATGAGTGGCATAAGGAGATAGGGCAAAGACTTGCTTTACAGGGGCAGAACAAATTGAACCGGGAGCTAAAGCAGAGAATCCCATTGCCTGAATCTATATGCAGCTTTGTTCTGCCTGCTTCGCGCATGTCTGCTCATTATTCGGTTAACAACGTGTATATGAGAGAGAAGCACGGTGTGTATCGATTCAGCTTTAATACATTTACTTATTTCTATTTTACAGAGCACTACCTCGCTATACGCACATACCGTGTTAATGTGTTCGATCAACCTACTGTGGTTGCTGAGGAAGAGAAAGCCTATTTCTATAACCATATTGTTGATTTTACTTCCCATACAGAAAATGATTATGTATATCGTACAACACGCTTCTGTTTATTGGCAGTTAACGGAAACGTAAACATTGGTGCATACATTGATGCAAAGCCGATCGGTGACAATCGTTGGCAAGCACCCAATATAGAGATGAATGTTGACGAGGTGGTGGCTGAATTACGTAGGAGAGTGCGAACCAAATGGAGGCTGGGTAGATAATAGGCTGAATAATAAACAAACATGGTGTTCTACGATGCCGCGATCATGGCTAATAGCTTCCCCGGCGTTACTACTTCGTACTGACTATCAAGGGTTTCTATCACCTCTTTGATGCCTGAGGGCGTCATCGACCAGGCGTGAATATATACATTGATAAATTGGGGTTGTTGCAGATCCGGGGGTGTATTCTTTCTGATCAACTGGAGTGTCATCTCTTTACTGCTGGAAAGTCCCAGGTTTTGTAGCACCGGGATACCCTGAATGCTGCTCCAGGCGGTGTGGTGATAGGAATCACCTTTGAGTATGCCTTGTACTCCAAAGGGGGATAATGCCCTGGCATACTTCTTTGGCCAGGAGTGGTGGAGGAAAGGTCGAAGGAGAGGTGGAGTCGCATCCAGTACCTCGATGCTGCTCAAGCGCATTTGCTGCATCAATTGTCCAGTAAGTTGTAAGAAAGACGGCAGCTGCTTTTTGGGCCATTTCGGGGGCAAGATGTAGCCCGCGCCACTGGGGCCTGCGATCAGTTCGTCGTCCGGGGTTGCCGTTTGTAGATAATATACCGCCAGGGTTGGCGCCGCCTGTATCAACACCGGTGAGATCGTCCACCCGATGGGAATGCTCCCGCGAGCAGGGTCTTGCCAGAACCTGTACATGCTGTGCTGGTTGAATTGGAGATTGTCTCCATCGCTTATGGTGAAAGAAACATAGACTTTGGGTGACACCTGTCTGCCTGTTGTGGTGGTATTCGTTTCCGCTGCGATATTCCCGCGCTGGCCTGCCAGTTCTTTCTGTTGCGAGGGTTGAACAGCCGTCCAGACTTCAAGATTGAAGAAGTAATCGGAGGGAAGGACAGGCATAGCAGCTTTTGATGCCAGCTTGACTCCCTGGCCTTCATACATGAACCAGCCAAAATGAGGTGTGCCTGGTGCATATCTGCGGAGAATCTGTTTCTGCAAACAGCGTTCCGTCCTCAAGCTATATAGAGGATTCGGGAGCCGGAAGCGTGGATCGAGCCAGTAGACAAATGCGCGTGTAGCGACCAGGAACGAGCGTAAGCCACCCGCGATCTGCGGATGCATGCCTGCCACCAACCTGTCTGAAGTCTCAGGCAGCAGATTGCGTATGGCCCAGCGATAGGCCTGCAGACGGTTTTGCCAGCTGTAGATACGCAAGTCGGCCAGGACAGGCAGCCGGTGTGGTAGTGATTGCAATGTTTCCGCCTGCCGCGGCGAGACAACGATGGCATCGCGCGCACCGGCCAGTGTAGTTGCGACGTTGACGCTGTCGAGCATCGCAGGATCATAGATAATCATGCCTGAGATATGATGGCGATACTTTTGCAGCAAGTCATCGAGTACACTCTCGGCTTTGATGGGGACGAGCGTGGAGGGGATATGGCTCAATATCGTATTCAGTAGCTCGTGCGCGTCGTCGTTGCTGAGCAGGTAAATGCGCGGTTGCTGGCGATTCACCAGTCCCGTCATGGTAGTGATGCTCAACTGCACATCATAGGCAGCATCCCGTATATCGTATACATCTAGATGGTTGGGTGCTTCAAATGCTGGTAATAGTCGCTTGTTAGCCCAGTCAGCAGGCATGCTGTAGCTTTCTAGTTATCCTGGTCTTTTTCATCAAGGTCATTGTATCATGGTTGACTTCTTCCAGGGCGACCGCAAGGGTGCGCCCCTACAATATACGGGCGGATCAGCAGAAAGCGCCTTCGTGTATGGTAGGGGCGCACCCTTGCGGTCGCCCTGGAAATAATTTTCAAACCCTGTCTCTAATCGCTGAAATACTTGACCTTGTAGCGCAACTGCGATATGCTACGACAAACGAGAAACGTGGTTTCCGAGTGAGCGAAGCCACGGTATGTGCCTGACGCTCCGTCTCTATTTCTGCTAGCTCTACGATGAGTCAGAAAGGACTCCTGGCATGTCTGAAAAAATGGTTGCACCTGAGTTATTTCGTCCCCCTGTTGATTTTCCCGATGTTCCCTACGATCACCTGTTGCGTATGGCGGCTGTGCGCAATCCTGATCGTGCGGCGATCATCTATCATGATCTCTACCTGACTTACCGGGAAGTGGTCTCGATGGTGAACAGTATCGCGAATGGGTTGCATGGTCTGGGATTGCGCAAAGGGGATCGCATTTGCCTGTTGACGCTCAACCGGCCTGAGTACACGATCACCTTTATCGCGGCGGCCACGATGGGTATAGTGGTGAGTCCCATGAACCCTGCTTATAAGGAGCGTGAAATCGGCTACCAGCTTGAGAACTCTGAAGCAGACGCCGTCCTGATTCAACGCGAACTCCTGCCACTGTTGCAAATTGTGCTGAGTCAGAAGTCGCTCCCCAAACTCAAGCACGTTATTGTGACGGGTGATAGGGTACCCGATGGAGTGCCGGGTGCCACTACATTTGCCAAACTGCTGCGTGAGTCACCATCTACACGTCCTGCACAGGTGGATATTAAGGGCGACGACCTGGTGGCATTGCCCTACTCTTCCGGCACCACGTGCTTCCCCAAGGGCACGATGCTCACACATCGCAACCTGGTCAGCAACAACCTCCAATTCACTACCTCACTTCAGACCAATATAACTGATGTCGGTTTGATCTTCCTGCCGTTCTACCACATCTACGGCGTCATGCTGACCGGGAGTTTCCTGGCCTGTGGAGGCACGCAGGTCATTATGGAACGCTTTGATCTGCTGCAATCATTGGACCTGTGCGAGAAGCACAGCGTCACCTACTACTTCGCGGTTCCGCCAATTGTGCTGGCGTTAGCGAACGCCCCGATTGATCTGGGCAAGATGAAAAGCGTGAAGTACGTCTTCTGTGGCGCAGCTCCCTTGCCGATGGATCCTGCTCGCAAGTTGCAAGATAAAACGGGTATCGGCGTTGTTCAGGGCTATGGCTTGACCGAGGCATCGCCGCTCACTCATACGCAGCCCAAAGACCCCGAACTGGTGCGCATTGATAGCGTTGGCTTCCCTGTGCATAATACCGAGCAAAAAATCGTCGATATCGAGACGGGGGAGCGCGAACTGCCTTCCGGCGAAGACGGCGAGATTATTCTTCGCGGCCCGCAGGTCATGGCAGGCTACTGGAAAGCGCCTGAGGAGACGGCGCGGGCCCTG
>VBFM01000268.1:4151-4930 GCA_005882595.1 Chloroflexota bacterium | reverse complement strand
GAGGGCTACACCTATATTGTGGATCGCAAGAAAGAGATGATTAAGTACAAGGGCTTCGGCATCGCCCCGGCGGAACTGGAATCCCTGTTGATGGAACATCCAGCTGTGATGGACTCGGCTGTGATCGGCGTACCCGATGACGAGGCCGGCGAATTGCCCAAAGGTTATGTTGTGATCCGTAAGGGTCATGAAGGGGTGACGACTGAAGAAATCCTGGCCTTCGCGAATGGCAAGCTGGCGGGTTATAAAAAGATTCACCTGATCGAGTTCATCGACGCTATTCCCAAAGTTGCGTCTGGTAAAATCTTGCGCCGCGAACTGAAGGAGCGCGAAAAAGCGCTGCGTATGGCGAAAGAGGAGTAAAGAGGCATACTTCTTTATTGCAAACCAATTAGAAATAATCCCCTTGCCATGGATTCGCCCGCCAGTGTCAGTACAACCACGAGGTAGAGCATACCTGTTGCGGACTGGAATGAGCGGTCGCGGATGAGTTTCAGGATGAAGGTAAGCAGTATCAAGGGGATGACAAAGGCGACCACGATACGCAGCCAGCCGATGGCGTCGGTACTCAGTGGTGTGATGGTCGGGACATTCGCAGGCTTGGCCTGTGGATTGGATGTTGGTGTAGCCTGGGAGACTGCGGTAGTGGCAGTGGCGGTCACGGTTGGCGTGGCGCTATTGCCCTGCGAATGCGCCGCGGTAGCTGGGGTGCCGGTAAAGGCGAAGATGACCTGGGCCAGCACGCCCAGGAGTACCAGTGTGGTAGCGAACTGCAAGGG
>VBFM01000268.1:0-4132 GCA_005882595.1 Chloroflexota bacterium | reverse complement strand
TCCCAGCCACATGGCAGTCATGACGCCGCCGAGGGCGAGCGCGCCGGCGAAGAAACTGCCGACGATAAACACTCCTGCCAGGCCGGAGGTGGCCAGTGGACGATAGATCATCCCCAGCACGAAAAGCGTGACCAGGCCTGCCAGCAAGGTCAGGCTGCCACTGATGAGGCGCAGTATGCGCAGACGAGACGTGCCTGTTGGTTCCTTTGCTTTGCCATCGACGCCCGCTTTTTTATCGAGCCAGAGGAGGATGGTGTAGGGGAGCAGGAGCAGGAGGAATAGCAGCAGCGGCAGTGGCAGGTAGCCGGTCCAGGCTTTATCGAGCAGGGTGAAGGTGTTGAGCAGCGCAGGTGTTGAATAGTTCTGCTGGAATAAATAGGTGAGACCGGTCAGGAAGAGGTAAATTATGGCGTAGGTGACGAGGAAGCTGCGCTTGACCTGGTTGCGCCAGTCGAGCAGGAAGAGTACGGCGAAGGCTCCTATCGATAGTTCCGTCATCACGATAAATAGTATCAATGGTAATGTGAGTAGCATGGTAGGTATTCAATCCTTTTATGGCGTGTATCAGTGAGGTAAAGGGGATAAATAATGCCTTTACCCTCGTGATAAATTATACATCTGTTCAGGATTGGAGACAACTGGGGGGCTGCTATGTTCACTTACCGTTCGAATGGCTTCTGGGGTTTCCTGCCTTCCAATTTATCATGCTCATGTCAGCATAGCCGCCCCAATTTGCCGGATCAGGAGGTCATGCAGGTGGATGTGGTGATAAACCTGGCTGTTTGTGACTGTACCGTGATAAAAATCGAGGTGTTTGTGATGGTGTAGTGATGCCGGCATTTTATAGTATAACCGTGAGGAGGGAAACCTCCTACAACAAAACCAAGAGAGAGAAGGAGGATGGCAAAGACACAGATATCTAGACCGAGAACGTGCTACAAGGACAAGACACTCTCCGCAAACAAAAGCGTTTGGATCAGAGAGTATGCGAGGCAGCAATAGAAGCCGTCTTTGTACCGCTAATACAGTGTAGCCCAATGTGTAGACTGGCCCGGGTATAACCGGCCCTCTACCAAATATTTTACCGGAGCGGAGCGCTGACACCCAGAGCGAATGAGAAAATGAGAGCTTCTACTGTATCCCATCCTTTCCCGCCCCACACACCAATGCACACACCTTCTCCGTCGGCTCAGTGGTTGCTTTCCCCGACAAAAGCGCGGCAATGGCTGCGGCCCCGCTCAGTTCGGCGGCGATGCCCATCTCGAACCAGAGCCAGCGGGCGGCTTCGCGCATCTCTTCATCGGTTACCAGGACGATTTCGTCTACATTTTGCTGGATGATTTCCAGGTTGATGGGGGCGCTGCGGCGGGGGGCAAGTGTACCGGCGGTGGTTGTTATCTGAGGCAATTCTACTACTTTGCCTGCTCGCAGGCTTTCGTATAGCGTGGGTGCCCCAACCGGTTCAATGCCTATCACTTTTATACCTGGTTTCAGGCTCCGTGCTGCTGTACTCACTCCGCTGATCAGGCCGCCCCCGCCGATGGCTACCAGCATTGTATCGATGCCTGGCGCTGCTTCCAGGATTTCCAGGCCAATGGTTCCCTGACCGGCAATTACGAGCGGGTCGGCGAAGGGATGGAAGTAGTTCAAGCCTTCCTGCTCGGCAGCTTGCAGGGCAGCGTGGTTCGCCTCGTCCCAGACGGCTCCCGCGAAGATTACCCTGGCACCCCAGCTCTCCAGCATGTGCGCTTTTACGAGAGGCGTGCTACGTGGCAGGTAGATGGTAGCGGGGACTTTGGCGAGCCACCCGGCGTAGGCAACTCCTAATCCATGATTTCCACCCGAAGCGGTTACAAGTCCATGTGCTAGCTGTTCCGGAGTAAGGCTGAGGAGTTTGTTAACGGCGCCTCGCGCTTTAAAAGAGCCGGTAATCTGTAAGCATTCCAGCTTGAGGTAGAGACTCTGGGCCTGGCATAGCGGTTGCTTGATGGGCGTCGCCTCTACCAGTGGGGTGTGCCGGATGTAGTTTGCAACGCGGGCCTGTGCCGCTTGAATATCTTGTAACTCTATCACTGATTTTCATCCTCCTGACAAAAAATTGTCTGTGTGCTAGGATTTTGCCACGAATTGATGAAATTTGCCAGTGGCCACTTCTACGAAAAATGGAAAGGGCGATTCAAATGAACCGCCCCTCAAGATATCCAGTCAGTTGTATTGCTTACGTTACACTACCTGAGGCATGCGCTGCTGCGCCTCTGCTACTGCCTCGGCTGGATACTCGTAGTCCTGCAACTTTCCGGCGAAGTAGGCATCGTAGGCGCCCATGTCGAAGTGGCCGTGACCGCTCAGGTTGAAGAGGATGACGCGGGATTCACCGGCCTGTTTTGCTTCCAGAGCTTCGTCGATTACAGCGCGAATCGCATGGCCAGCTTCGGGAGCGGGTACAATGCCCTCGGTGCGGGCAAATTGGACGGCGGCCTCGAATGTTGGGTTCTGATGATATGCGCGAGCCTCGATAATGTCCGCTTCGTGAAGTTGTGAGACCAGTGGGGACATGCCGTGATAGCGCAGTCCACCGGCGTGAATGCCCGGCGGTATGAAATCGTGACCGAGGGTGTGCATCTTCACGAGTGGGGTCATACCGACGGTGTCGCCAAAGTCATAGGCGTAGACGCCCTTGGTCAGGCTGGGGCAGGCCATCGGTTCCGCTGCCAGGATACGAGTCTTCAGGCCTTCACGTAGTTTTTTGCCGATGAAGGGGAAAGCGATGCCTGCGAAATTGCTGCCGCCACCTGTACACGCAATCACGATATCCGGGTAATCGCCTGCGCGCTCCATCTGGAGCAGAGCTTCTTCCCCGATGATGGTCTGGTGCATCAGGACGTGATTAAGGACACTGCCCAGCGAATATTTGGTGGTGCCACCGCTCATCGCTGCTACTTCTACTGCCTCGCTGATGGCGATGCCCAGGCTGCCCATATTCTCCGGGTCTTGTGCCAGGATGCTGCGCCCGGCATTGGTGAGATTGGTGGGACTGGCATGAACCGTAGCTCCGAAGGTTTCCATCAAATTCCTGCGGTACGGTTTCTGCTGGTAGCTGATCTTGACCATGAAGATTTCGATATCCATGTTGAAGAACGCGCCCGCCATTGCCAGCGCTGATCCCCATTGTCCTGCACCCGTCTCGGTGGAGAGCTTCTTGACACCCTCTTCTTTGTTGTAAAAGGCCTGGGCTACTGCCGTGTTGGGCTTATGGCTTCCGGCGGGGCTCACGCCCTCATATTTGTAATAAATACGCGCGGGGGTATCGAGCGCCTTCTCCAGACGACGCGCCCGGTAGAGCGGGCTGGGCCGCCACTGGGTATAGACCTGGCGAATCGGCTCCGGGATGTCGATGTAGCGCTCTGTGCTAACTTCCTGCATAATCAGCGCCATCGGAAATAAGGGGGCAAGGTCGGCAGGCCCAACCGGCTGGTGGGTGCCAGGATGCAAGACCGGGGCTGGAGGGTTCGGCAGGTCTGCCACGATGTTGTACCAGGAACGGGGCATTTCATCTTCGTTTAGAAGGAACTTGGTGTGAACGTTGTCAGGCATGGTTAGCTCCTCTCGTAGCTTCCAAAAATAAGCAGACGCACGGCTTTATGTGTTGTATCGTAAGCCGTGCTATCTTGAATGTCAAGTTTTCATGCGGATAAAATCGTGTCTTCAGCTGCGTAATCAAAGTCTTTGGGATCAATTTGTGCGGGGGGATGTGCTCGTTCCCAATTGACGGTGCGTTGAATAGCTTCATCGATGTCTATGTGCTCTTTGTATCCCAGTTCCTGACGGATACGGGAAGAATCGACGACCATATGCTGTTCCGCGTTGATGCCCCATCGCAGAGGTTCTGGCAAACGTCCTTGAGGTATGGTGACAATCTTTCCTTGCCAGCCCGCGGCCTCTCCAATTTTGCTGATCCATTCGGCCATGGTAAAGGTGAAAGGTTCTCCGACGTTGTAGATACGGCCAGCCGCGCGCTCCTCGGTTGCGGCCAGGGCGATGGCGGCGGCGACGTTCTCTACGTAGCCGTGCGTCCATTTCCATTGTGCTTCGACTTCGTCGAGCAGGATGGCGGGTCTGTGGTCATCCATGC
>VBFM01000267.1:0-3973 GCA_005882595.1 Chloroflexota bacterium | reverse complement strand
CCGGTATCTTACAAGCCGTCAATTACCTCGTGCAACTGCGGGAGCAGTACGGCCTCAGCTATCTTGGGGCTATCAACACCGACTACACCACCGCGCTCTATCCTGGCGACCCGCGTCGCTATATCTACACCGGATCCGTTGGCAAGCTGCTGCCGACCTTCCTGGTAATCGGCCATGCCTCGCACGTCGGCGAACCCTTTGACGGCATCGATGCCAACCTGCTCGCGGCAGAACTCATTCGCGATCTGAGCATGAACGACGAACTCTGCGATACCGTACGCGGACAGCGTACCCCACCTCCCGTTACCCTGAAGGCCAGCGACCTGAAAACCAACTACGATGTGCAGCTCCCTTTCGCGGCCTATTTCTACCTGAACGTACTTACATTCTCCACTACGCCCGCGCAGCTTCTCGAACGCCTGCGCCGCTATGCGCAAGCCGCCTTGCAGCGAGTCCTGCACCGCATCGACGAGCTAGAACAGCGCTGGCTGGGTCAGCAGGCAAATATTCCACAAATAACATCGCCTAAGCAGCGCACCGGCCTGGTGCTGACCTATGCTGATCTCTACGCAGAAGTGAAGCGATCTATCGGAGAGCAGCGCCTGACCGCCGAACTTGCTGCTGCCTGGGAGAACATGCCTGGCAATCTAGATTCTCGCGGTCGCTGTCTCCACCTCGCGCGCCTCCTCTGGACGCTGAGCAGCAAAACCGGCCCGGCCATCCTCATCTACTATTCGCCGCCGTTTATTCCACACGTCGCTGCGGCCCCCTGCCTGCTGCACGAGGTGGTGCATACCATCGCCGAGGCCCATAGCGAACTGCAACTCGAAGTCAATGAATACTTCCCATTCATCTCCGACATGAGCTATCTCCACCTCGATCCCACTATCGATACGGCTGCACTGACCGCCAACGTCCCCACCTGGCAACCACCTGGCGCTCCCAATCGTCCCGGCGCATACAGTCTTCCATTGGACGCCATGCGAGCATTAGACGTGCCCGTCGTAAATCTCGGTCCCTACGGCAAAGGCGCGCACCAGGCAGGTGAACGCGCGCTGATGTCCTACTCCTTTGGCGTCCTGCCGCAATTGCTCTACGAGGCCATTGAACGCCTGGCGCACCAGGTCGGTGCAGGCGTAACACCATGAGGTACTCATCCCAATTTTGCCAACCTCATCATCTTTATGATAAAATGCCCGGTGAGTTCTTATCCCATTCTTTTCTCACATATTAGGAGGATCGTATGGATAGCGCAGCCAATCCTGAAGGAACACCGCTCCCAGCAGGCTCCACGGCGCCCGCGACTTCTACGCAACGCACCGCTGTGAGACCTGCCCCCCTCGAAATCGTATTCTTCGTTATTGGTATTATCATCCTGGCGGTAGCCTCAGTCCTCGTGCATGCTCATCCGCAACCCTATCCCTTTGATTTGCAGACCACGCAAACACTCCAGACGCTTCAGACTCCGGCATTCGTCACTCCTACCATTGATTTCTTCAGTTCACTGAACGATCCAATCCCCTCAATCATCGCCCTTGCCGTCTGGCTGGTCGGCCTCATTGTCATCGGATTGGTCGCCCGCACCAGGGGAAGATCACCCGTCAAATGGTTTCAATCCGCCGCCGGTCTGATCATAACCGTTGGCATCGCGGGCGGCCTCAACTTTATCATCAACTGGTTGGTCGCGCGTCCCCGTCCCGGCACCTTCGGCGAAAAGATTCGCGTACTCAGCCATATTCCCGTCAATAGCTTCCCATCTGGCCACACCGAACACGATGTATCCTACTACGGCTTCATACTCTACCTCAGCCTCACTCCACCCGTGCGCTCCTGGCGTTATCGCTGGATACTCATCCCTTTCCAGATATTCGCCGCGATAGATATCCTCACCATCGGCTACTCGCGCATCCTGGAAGGCGAACACTGGCTCACCGATGTGCTGGCAGGCTACCTCTCAGGCGCTCTCTGGCTCTTGATGTGCATCTTCCTCTACCGCCTGATCACAGATATCATCGCCCAGCGCCTCCAGGCCCAGGGCGTTCCCGCCTCGGAAACCATCTCAACCGAGGCATCGGCCATATAAGACCGCAAAGCTGATCTATCAAAAACGAATTCCGCCCCTCCCTTAGGGGCGGATGTGGATGTGGGGTAGGGACGCTTGCGTCGTCCTCCACCCACTATTAGGGCATGCTCTAGAAAAGCAATCCTTTGCGCTACTTCAAGCAGAGGTCTTTCCCACTCAAATCACCAAAGCAGTGCCCGTCCTTGGTGAGGATCACCACTTTTTTGATGTTTGGGAACTGTTTAAGCGTAGCATTGATTTCTGCCGTCACACGTCCATCGGCCCCAATCCCTGGCGAGGTAAGGCTACGACAGAACTTGACGGTCGCAGTGCCTTTTTCCGTGATAGTGCCTTTCTTGTCGAGGGTCAGTGTGAAGTCCGGGCCGCCAACGGGTCGGGGTGCTGAACAGTTTGATGGGCCACTGAGCATAGTGTTGAGTTCCGTGAAGTAGCCCGCTTGTTGTTCGGAGAGGCTGGGTCCAGCAATTAAGAGTTGGAGGGCGAACGTTCCAACAGCGATCGTTGGTGAAGTGCGATCAACCGGATAGACGGCGGTGAAATCCGTGTTGACTGACTCTGGAAACTTGGAGAAGAAGACTTTCACGGGATAGCCTGCTGTGGTCGAGGAGGTGGATGTGTGGGCAACCGAAGCACTACTGACACTGGAAAGCGCATTTGCACTACAGGCGCTCAAGACGAAGGCGAACACAATACCTATACCAAACGCAATAAGGAACATGAAGCGAGAGTGATGAGAAGAGGCAGTCGAAGATGGATGGTTAGCCTGCGGACCTTTCATAGGATTTTCTCCTTGAAGAAATGGTTTGGGATCGACTAACAGAAGGTGCCATTGCATAAAATGTGACAAAGGGAAAAGCTACGCGGGCGACCATAAAGGCCCTCCCTTCCGCTCCCCACCGCTCTCGCCCCTACGGATGCTGATGGGCTTTTCTTAGGTTGATGCCTATTAGGGGACCCTCGCGGTCGCCCTCGTGGTTTGGCACTCAAGCGTGGCTACGCTACTTCACCCCGTACATTACACAACTCTTCCAGCCGCTCATACATCACTCGATCGAGATCAGCCGGGTACGTTATCCCGTGCGCCCGCGCCAGGGCAGGAGCCAGTTCCTGGTAGAATTGGACGATCACAAGCGCAGCTGAGAGCATTGCACCTCGCTCCAAAGCACAAAATGTCGTCTGTAAAGGCGCTAACTGCTCTACCGGTAAGGCTTGCTCCACCTTTTCATAGCCCTCCGCCTCCGCCGAGAAGTTTTCTCTCAACCGGGCCAGGTTCACACAGGTGAGACGCAGATCCTCTAAAGCGCCGTACGCCGACCATATCTGCCCGCGTGCCATAGGCGTGATAAAATGGTGACGCAGGTCATGCCAGAACCAGTAGATCAGGCGGCGTAACGTCTCGACCTGCTCGGCCAAAGCCGGTTCGTGCCTGGAAAAAACAGATCCCGCCAGTATGCCCTTTTTATCGAGTAGCACTCTGTAAGGCCCAGCGTGAATGTGCGTGAAGTGACTCTCGCGGCCAAGCCCAAGTTCGCCTTCCGTCCCATCGGAAAAAAAGAAAAAAACAAAGTCAGCGCCATCACCATTATAGTCTTCCAGAAACACAGCCTCACCCAACCGTCGTATAAAAGCCTCGCGCCCAGCCAGAAAGTCCTCGTACGCCTCATCCGTAGTAATCAGGCCGAAATCAAGATCGGAGTAGGCGTCAGCCGTGCCCCTGGCATAGGAACCGCCAAGAATAGCCGCCACAACCCGCTCATCCGCCTGGCAAGCTGCTACAAAGCGGTTCATCACCACCTGGTGGTTCTCAGGCATCTGTATGTCTTGCGTATCCATGATCTTGTTTCTCCCTGCGCAGAATAGCTCTGTTGCCGCTATTCTATCATACCTAAG
>VBFM01000231.1:6570-23526 GCA_005882595.1 Chloroflexota bacterium | reverse complement strand
TCAAGTCGAGGTGGACGCGGATAATCCCACACCGATTCCTGGCCCGGTCCTGGTTCGATTCTCTCGCGTTTGTGCATGGTTAGCTCCTCTTGATTACTATGGGCAATCGCTGCATCAAAGAAACACTTTGGCTGGTTGCCACATCTTTTGTTGTTCATCCCAACTGGCAATAGCCAGAAATCGCCCCTGGTGATCATATACACGAGCAATTTGTTGTTTATCTACAGCATTTACTGGTTGTTGCTCGTGCTGAAAAGCATTGCCATGTCGCACGCGTTCACCAACAGCCTCATCCAGGAAAAGCGCGGGATATTGCTCTAATACTTTATCTGCCGGGTAGAGGAACTGTTCGATTGGTCCCTGAGCGGCGGCCTCCCCAAGTTGTTCGAGCGTGATACTTTCGGTCAAGGTGAATGGCCCGCTGCGGGTGCGGACAAGGGCCTGCAAGTAAGCGCCATAGCCTGATTGCTCGCCGAGATCATAGGCCAGGGAGCGAATGTAGGTGCCTTTGCTGCATTCGATGGCGAGGGTAAGCATGGGAGTTTGCCAATCAATGATTTCAAGCCGGTAGATAGTTACGGGGCGCGCCTCCATCGTGATAGCTTCGCCCGCCCTTGTGCGCTTGTAGGCGGGTTGGCCCTGAAGTTTGATGGCGGAGTAGCGCGGTGGTACCTGCGGCTGGTCTCCCAGGAATGTTGGCAGGAGCGACTGGATGTGGGAGAGAGTCAGATCATCTGTACTGGTAGTGCGTATGACGGTGCCTTCAGAATCGTAAGTGTCGGTGATGGTGCCAAAGACGATGGTGGCCTGGTATGCTTTGCCGCTCTCACTCAGGTATTCGGCGACTCGTGTTGCCTGACCAACGCAAATAGGCAAGACGCCGCTCGCGGCCGGGTCGAGCGTACCCGCGTGTCCGACGCGCTTTTGTTTCAGGAGCTTGCGCACACGCGCCACGACATCGTGAGAGGTCATGCCCGTGGGTTTATGAATATTGAGTATGCCGTCCATGTGATGATGTTCTGTAGGGGCGTGATTTATCACGCCCTCGTCCATATATTGATGTTCTGTAGGGGCGTGATTTATCGCGCCCTCGTCCATGTGAATCGACCGTCCACCAGGGCGCGATAAATCACGCCCCTACAGACCTGATCTCTTTCTCTAGTTCTCCAATTACCAGCATTGTGGCTTCTTCAATAGGCATGTGAAATGTCGCCCCGGCCGCGCGGGCATGACCACCGCCCATGCCGTTGCTGATGCGCTGGCAAATTTCCGCTGCGTTATAGGGGGCGGAAGAGCGCAGGCTCAGGCGGGTGACGGTTGGCTCATAATAGCTTTTCAAGAATGCCGCGATCTGTACGCCTTCGATATCGTGTAATCGAGTAGAAATACCATCGTCCATCTCCGGTATTGCTCCAGCCGCCTCAAGTGTGGCCTCGGTGGCCTGTGACCAGATCAAGCGGCCCTCGCACGCTGTCTGGGCATTGGCAATGATCATAGCCTGAAAGCGAGCCTGCGCTAATGGAAGCGCGCGATAGAGAGGCTGAATAATGTGTTCCGGAATCGCGCCAGCGCGCAATAAGAGTGCGGCGACTTCCAGGCAGCGCGGGGTGGTGTTGGTAAATTGGAATGAACTGGTATCGGTAATGATGCCGGTGAGCAGGCACATGGCAGCATCACGATCGAGCGGCAGGCGCGCCTGCTGTTGAAACAGCACCAGCAGTTCCGCCGTCGCTGCTGAAGTGGGGTCAATAATGTTGACCTGGCCACAGCCGTCGCTGCTGATGTGATGATCCAGGTTGAGGACGCGCGCATGGTCAAAGAATGCTTGATGCTCTTCGTACAGCGCGCCGAAACGACGGAACTCCCCGGCATCCAGGGCGATGACCAGGTCAAAGTCCTCGTTGTCGAGGGTGTGTTGCATGGTTTCAATGCCGGGCAGGAATGACAGGTTGCGTGGCGGCAGGTCGGCGCAGGCGGGAACGCAGGTTTTCCCGGCAAGGCGCAGGATATGCGCCAGTCCCAACGCTGAGCCGATACAATCACCGTCGGGATGCTCATGCGCGATTAACAGAATGCGCTGCGCTGGCTCTATCAGGGCCAGCGCTTCTCGCACGAGGACAGGATCAAGCTGCGCATCCAGGGAGCGAATATCCTCACTCATCGTTGTCTTCCCTACCAACTGGCTTTTCACCTGCCACCTCCCGGATGAGGTCAAGGATTCGTGCGCCTTGCTCGATGGATGTATCCAGTTTGAATACGATTTCAGGCATGTAGCGCAGAGTGAGGCGGCTGGCCAGCTCGTGGCGCAGAAAGCCCGTGGCGTGTTTCAACGCCTTCATGGTGCTGGCCTGCTCCTCCTCATTGCCCATGACACTGACAAAAATTTTCGCGTGACGATAATCGCCGCTTACCTCTACATGGGTAATGCTGACGAAACCCACACGCGGGTCTTTGACGCGTGTGCGCAGCAGATCACTGACTTCTGCTGTGATCAATTCGCCAAGTTTCTCTTGTCTATGTGGATTTGGCATACTCTGTCTACGCTCCCGGCTTGACGCGCTCCTGGTTATACGCTTCGATCACGTCGCCAACTTCAAAGTCGGTGAAATCTTCGAGGATGATGCCGCATTCGTAGCCGGTCGCTACCTCGCGCACATCGTCTTTGCCGCGCCGCAGCGAGGCGATTTTACCGTCGTAGACACGCTCTTTCTTGCGCATGATGCGCGCCTGGGACGAGCGGGTGATTTTGCCATCAGTGATGCGACAACCGGCAATGATGACGTTTTTCCCGGCCTTGAAGATCTGTTGGACCTCGGCATGGCCCTCGATCACCTCGCGGTAGGTCGGTTCCAACATACCGGTCAGCGCGGCCTGGATGTCGTCGGTCAGCTTATAAATGATATTGTAGTAGCGAATATCGACGCCTTCTTTTTGCGCCAGGCGTTGAGCCGCTCCATCGGCTTTGACATTGAAGCCAATGACTACAGCATCGGATGCTCCGGCCAGGTGGACATCGGTCTCGCTGATGTTTCCAATACCCTCGTGGATCAGGCGTACCTTGAGATTCTCATCGCCGACTTTGGAAAGCGCGTTTTTGATGGCCTCGGCTGATCCCTGAACATCGCATTTGAGCACGATGTTCAATTCCTTGACGGTTCCTTCCTGCATTTGCATGTAGAGGGTGTCGAGGCTGACCTGACCAAGCGGCCCGGTTTCACTGCGGCGCTGCTCGACGATGCGTGTCGCCATTTGTTTGGCGGTACGCTCATCGGCGACGACTTCCAGGCGGTCTCCGGCCTGCGGCACTTCTGGCAGGCCCAGAATGCTGACAGGTGTGCTGGGTGGCGCCTTCTGAATACGCTTTCCCCGGTCATTGAACATGGCGCGCACTTTGCCCGACATTGCGCCGACGACGATGTTGTCGCCCATCTTGAGTGTCCCCTGCTGGATAAGCGCGGTCGCGGTCGGGCCGGTGTTCTTTTCCAGTTTGGCTTCGATGATGGTGCCGGTTGCGAGACGATTGGGATCGGCCCGGATATCCTGTATTTCGGCGACGAGCAAGATCATTTCCAGCAGATCATCGATGCCGGTGCCTTTGCGTGCCGAGACGGGGACACAGATAACATCTCCGCCGTAGTCTTCAACGACGACATCGATATCGGCGAGCTGCTGCTTGACGAAATCAGGGTTGGCGTCGAGTTTATCCATCTTGTTGAGCGCGATGATGATAGGAACCTTCGCGGCTTTCGCGTGGTCGATGGCCTCGCGTGTCTGTGGCATGACGCCATCGTCGGCGGCCACCACAATGATGGCGATATGTGTTACCTGCGCGCCGCGTGCGCGCATGGCGGTGAAAGCCTCGTGACCGGGAGTATCCAGGAAGGTGATTTTCTTGCCCTGGACCTCCACCTGGTAGGCTCCTATATGCTGTGTAATGCCACCGGCCTCACCTGCGGCCACTTTGGTTTTGCGAATGGTGTCCAGCAATGAGGTCTTGCCGTGATCGACGTGACCCATGATAGTGACAACTGGCGGAATAACGACCATA
The DNA here is from genome assembly GCA_005882595.1 of Chloroflexota bacterium. Classification (GTDB taxonomy): domain Bacteria; phylum Chloroflexota; class Ktedonobacteria; order Ktedonobacterales; family Ktedonobacteraceae; genus VBFM01. The sequence goes on along the minus strand of VBFM01000231.1, from coordinate 19,478 downwards.
TTGTCTTCGTGGCGGGTAGCCATCATGGCCTCATTGGCGGACAGTCCGTCTTTGACACGCTGCACGGCGGGTGCGACGGTAAGCGCGCTCTGCGTTGGCTCAAAGCCCATGTCCTGGGCAACCAGCGCGGCTTTATCATAGTCAATTACCTGGTTGATGTTGGCAAAAATGCTGTGCTTCTTAATCAGGTCGCTGATGATCTCGTTCGGCGTTGCTTGCAGCATATCTGCCAGGTCTTTGACCATAATCTGCGCCGGGATAGAAACCGGGCCGGTTGGTTTCTCTTTGGGTAGAACAACGCGTCGCTCTGGTGGTCTCTGCACGGTACGGTTCGCCGGACGACCTGCGCCAGGATGTGTCGCTCCACCCCTGGGCATAGGACGACCTCCTGGACGACCTGTCGATGCCGGATGCTGGGATTGACCAGTGCCAGCGCCTGGACGCGGTGTAGGGGCCCGATTTATCGAGCCCTGCTGTGGAGGCGCCTGTGTTCCTCCATTGCGCGGCGCGGGTGTTGTGCGCTGCGGGTATGTTGGCTGAGTTGATCCAGCCGGACGCTGGGCAGGGCCATTACGCTGCGGAGACTGCGTGAAACCCGTAGTCGGGCGCGGTGTAGGGGCCCGATTTATCGAGCCGTGCTGCGGAGACGCCGGTTGTGTGGACTGCGTGGTATGCGTAGTCGGGCGTGGCGTAGGGGCCCGATTTATCGAGCCCTGCTGCCGAGACGTTGGCTGAGTAGATTGCGTCTGGCTGAGTAGACTGCGTGGTGTTCGTAGTACCCGTAGTCGGGCGTGGCGCAGGTGCTGTCTCAGCAGGCGAAGCGGACGACCCCGTCGCCGGGCGGGCTGGACGAGCTTCGACGGCTGGTGCCGTGCTGGCTTTCTCTGTCGCGCTTTGTGCGCGGGAAGCAGTCAAGGTATTGGCGCTAGACGCGCTGCGGCGCGACGTGGTTGGTTTCGTTACCTGTTCCTGGCCGTCTGGCGTCTTAGGCGTGGCGCTCTCTGCTTTGGTGCGAGTGGTTCGGCTACGTGTAGCCGGTTTTACCTGCTCGTTGGCATCTGGGGATTCAGATGTGTTGGTCATGAAGAAGACCCCCTTCTATCTAGTGATACGCCACTGGTTCCAATACGGACCAGGGCGGGGACAAGCCCACGCCCGTACCCTATACGGCTTGGCAAGCCACTTCGTCGTAGGGTACGGGCGTGGGCTTGTCCCCGCCCTGGCACACTATTGTACAAAGCGGCGGAAATCTCTCTTCACAGCCACATAAAAAGGACTGTCTTCTTCCAATTGAGCAGGAAGGAGACAGGCCCTCGTTGGTGCAGTGCCAGGCAATATTCGTCTGCGCTCTCCGGCGTAGGGGCTATGGTTATTAGTTCATAGCTGTCGCTCCGCAAACCGTGCCAAAACTGCCCTCCGAACGGGGGGCTGTGCCTCTATCAAGAGAAGAGATGTAGTGACTCATACGTTTGTGTACTTGTTTGTTTCGATTCCGATAATTAGAAAAACACCTATCCCATACGGATATCTGCTTTAGTATATCGTACTGTAACCTTATTTGCAACCCAAATGGATTGGCCGAGGTTAGTCCTTTGGCAGGGTAGCGATGAATGCATCCAGACCTGCCCGGTCTTCCTCGGATAATACCAGTTCAAATTCCTGTTCGAGCCGTTTTTTCTTCAGCGCATTTTCCCAGCAAGAAAGTTTGGCGCACAGGTATGCTCCGCGCCCCGATTTCTTGCCGGTTGCGTCCATCAAAACGTGGCCATCCGGTGTGCGAACCACCCGCAGGAGTTCGCGTTTCGGTTTGGTTTCTCTACAAGAAACGCAGGTGCGCAGCGGAACATGCTTGGGTGGCTTCACCTGTTTAACCTGCTGTTTCGTGCTTTTAGCCATGGGTTTGCCTCTTACCACTTATTCGTCGTAGTCGAGTGGCCCGCTATACCTGCCACCACGCTGCTGTGAGCGTTTTGAGCCGCTCCGTTCACCACGCTCACCGCGGTCGCCACGATCATAACGGTTCGAAGAACGGTCGCCGCGCTCACGCCTCCCATTGTAGGGAACGGACACTTCACGCCTTTCTTCAACCGGCTCGTCATAGATTTCACCTTCGACAGGCTTGGTGACATCGACACGCCAGCCGGTCAGTTTGGCGGCCAGCCGGGCATTTTGTCCATCTTTGCCAATTGCCAGCGACAGTTGTCTCTCTAACACCGTTACCTGCGCGGTATGGTCGGAATCGCGCAATTGCACTTTGAGCGGCTTGACCGGGCTGAGTGCATTGGAGACGAAGGTAGCAGGGTCGGGACTCCACTGAATGATATCGATTTTCTCGTCGTTAAGCTCATGCACAATATTATTGATGCGCGACCCGCGCACGCCGACGCAGGAGCCAATGGGGTCCAGCCCCTCCTGTCGTGAGACGACGGCCACCTTTGAGCGGCTGCCGGGTTCGCGCGCGATGGCTTTAATTTCGACGGTTCCTTCATAGATTTCGGGAACTTCAGACTCAAACAGGCGGCGCACAAGGTCGCGATGCGTGCGCGAGGCCATAATCTGGAGCATGCGCCCCTGGACACGCCGCACATCATAAATGTAGACGCGCAGGCGCTGGCCGACGCGATATTTTTCGGTAGGCACCTCTTCGCCCAGAGGCATAACGCCTTCGACTCGTTCTGCTTTGTCAAAGTCGATCAGCCAGCCGCGCACAGGGTCTTTGCGGGTGAGCGTGCCGAGGCGAATTTCACCGATCCAATCCTTCAATTGGTCGTAGAGATGTTCGTGTTCAGCCTCGCGAATGCGCTGTAAGATGACCTGTTTAGCGGTTTGCGCCGGAATTTTGGCGAAGATGTACGAGGAATCGACATCGATGGTCTGTCCGAGCGCGGCGTGTGGAACGAGACGCTGGGCCTCGGCCAGAGAAATCTCATCATTGGAGTTGGTCACCTGTGCCACAACACGCTTGGCAGCCCACACATGCACTTCGCCGTTCTTGTCTACTTCGATGCGAATATTCTCTCCCCCGCCATAGCTCTTACGGTAGGCCGACAGAAGAGCGGTAGCAACGGTTTCCATTACCACTTCGCGTGGTAATCCTTTCTCGGCAATTAATTGTGCAATGGCAGCTTGAAATTCGCTCCTCATATGCCTTGCTCCTCCGCTAGTCGCCTTGTGGACGGTAACATCATTTTTTCGAGTGCTATCACCGCTGCCCGATGCAGCGGTTTTCAAGAGTAAAAAATCCCTCAGTCAAGCAGAAAAGTGGACGGGATGCCCACTTTTCTCAAAAGATAATTCTTTACTGACTGCCTGAGTGCGCAGCGCGTCTGAAAGTCTGGCAGTCGGAATACGGACCCTTTCCTCTATTCTGAGGGTATTATATCACATTCTCGCTCGTTAAGCAACGCAAATTTACATTTTTTCTGTGGGGGTGGGAACGCTTGCGCCGCCCGCTGTGCTCAAAATCCCCCTCTCTTACATCAGCAATCGCAGCGGCGTTAAAATACGTTCGCTCAACTTCATATACCAGGAGCGATGTACCCAGCTATCCAGCGTCAACTCAAAGGCATTGCCAAGGTCGCGTTCGAACAACTCCTCCATCTGTTGCGCCAGTTTTTCGCTGTACACTTCGACGTTGATTTCATAGTTGCCGACGGAACTGAGGCGATCCAGGTTGGCCGTGCCGATGGTAGACCACTGACCATCAATGGTGCAGGTTTTGGCATGTAGCATATTATGATAGCCAAAGACGTGAATGCCGGACTTTAGACATTCTGTGAGATAGCCGCGTGCTAGCCAGTCGGTGACGATATGATTAGAAGTCCAGGGAATAAGTATTTGTGTAGTGACGCCTCGCCCGGCGGCTGTTTTAAGCGCGTCAAGCAGAACGCGATCTGGCACGAAATAGGCATCGGTAAGGCGGATGCCTTGTTCCGCTCTAAGAATTGCTTCGATGTACATGTCGCGAATAGGGAAAGTGAGACGCATCGCATTGGTTTCGTGTACGTTTATAAGCGGGTCGAAGCGGCGCGGATAATGCCGGGTAATACGCCGAGAGGCGGGGTCATGCACATTCCAGAAGTCGATGAATGAGCGCGCAATGTCGGCTGCGGCGCGCCCTGCAATACGTAGGTGGGTATCGCGCCACTTGGTGGCATACACGCTGCCCAGATTATAACCGCCGATGTAGCCTATGCTGCCATCAACAACCAACACTTTGCGATGATCCAATGCATAACGGCGCGGATCAAAGAGATGGAGGGGTGAGCCAATAGCGTAATATTGCAGCGTGTGAATGTTGGGCGGGAAGACTTTGAACTGCCTGGGTACGACCATATTCGCGAACTGGTCGAAGATCACGTAGACATCGACGCCTTCCGCGGCCTTGCGCGCCAGGTGGTCTTTGAATGCCTGGCCGACCGCGTCGCCTTTCCAGATGTAGGTTTCCAGGAAAATGCTCTCTTTAGCGTTATCGATATCCGCGAGCATTGCTTCATACAGTTCGCGTCCATAGTCAAACAGTTGCAGTGTGTTTTCTCCAACCTGCACGTACTCCAGGTATTGATGCGGAAAACCGCCCTGTGGCTGATGGCGTTTGCGCCGGATAGAAATAACCTGGAGAATCAGCACAATGAACACTTGCAGCCCGGCGAATACACCAAAAAACTGCAACAAGATACGCCGGATCGAGATGCGGCGTCTTTTTAGTAAGGTCGGTAATGGATTTTTCATGAATAATCCTCGCTCCACCTCTTTCGTTGTTATAAGCTATAACGATGTTCTTTTTGCTGGGGAAACGCATATTCATGTTATCCTGATGAAAGGGTGTTGTCAATGTGTTTCAGAGCATCTCCTCTTTCAGGCGCACATGTCGGAAGATGGACCACAGTGTGAGGTCGTAGGCCGCTTTGAGCATTCCGGCCAGGATGAACGGCAACCCAACGATGAGTAGGGGGCCTTGAAGCAGCAGGCCGGAGAAAACCGGGCTGGTTGCTGAGCCTATCGAGCGGGCCAGGGAGGTTACGCTGGCGGCAGCCGTGCGCTCTTCCGGGGCGACGAGCGCCATCGTATAGGCTTGCCGGGTAGGAACGTCCATCTGCGAAAGCGTCTGGCGCAAGAGCAGCAGCATTGCCGCGATGGGAAAGGTAGGTGCGAAGGCCACCAGTATCAAGAGGATATTCGAGGGCAGGTGGGTGAAGACCATCGTGTTGAGCAGGCCGAAGCGCCGGGCGAGCGGCACCGCTGCCAGAAATGAGAGTGCCGAGAGGAGGTTTGCTCCAAAGAAAAGAACGGAGAGCGTCGTAAGCGGGACGCCGAAGCGCAGGTGGAAGAAGAGGACCACCAGGCTCTGCACCACCAGCCCTCCGGCCAGCGCATCCACACTGAAGAGAGCCGTCAGCCGCCACACGATGCCGCGTGAACGATGAAGCGGAGGGACAAGCCGGGGTCTGCTGTTTTGCGGCTGAGTAGAGCTGTGCAGTGGTGCCTCGACGCTCGCTGAAAGCCGCAAGGACAACCCTGCCACAATAAGTGCAAGAGCCGCGTACAGGCCGAACATGAGACGGGTACCGGAAGCAAGGGGCAGGCCGATCTGCGTCAGCAGACCCGGCACCCCTGCCACCAGCGCTCCAATCGCCACGCTCAGCGCAGCGACCAGGTTGTAGCGGGCGAAGAGGGCGGTCCGGCGCTCAGGCGTACTCACCTGCGCCATCATCGTCTGGTCGATGGGCAGAAAAGGCGCCGTCTCCGAAGCCGAGGTGCCAAGCGTCCCGAAGAACGCAGCCACCAGCAGCACGGGGTAGCTCGTCACCAGCCCGAAGATTACCCCCGTCGCCGCCATGAACAGTGCGAGCAGCGCGAGCGTGCGCCGCCGTCCCCAGGCATCGGCAAACAGACCGATCACGTAGGTTCCCACCATGTCGCCGACCAGTGACACCGTGATCAGGATGCCGATTACCACAGGCGAGAACCCCTCACCTGCCAGGGCTATGCCTAAAAGCACAGACAGCAGTCCGTAGGCCAGTGAGCGCAGCCCGCGCATCACCAGGATGAGCCGGGTAGTTGTGCGCCGGTCTTGTTCATCTGCGGCGAGCATTACTGTTTGGGGCTGGTCTGTGCCCCTGTGCGATCCCACGGATTGATGCTCCCCGCGTCCGGCTCGGACGAGGCTTCTTTGAATGCGCCATCCGGCCTGCCCTGGCGCACCATCTCCTGGCAGTAGGCGTAGAGCGCATCGTACACTATCCATTCGGCGGCGTTCTGCTCGTGGTCATCCTTGAAGCCGAGATGGCGGAAGCCCTCCGCAATCGCCTCCAATCCCTCTCCTTCCGGCTGGTGCCAGAGGGTATTGTCGGTATCCGCGCCGTTGACGATCTTGCCGAGCAGGACCAGCGCCGCGTCGCTCGTCAAGTTATACTTCTTGAGGATGGCTTCAAACGAACATTCCTTGCCATGATGGCCCAGTTCTACCCCTTTCACATCATAGGGGATAGCTCCTTCGCGTTCGGCGACCTCCATCACCTGGTCGTTGGGAACGAACAGGAACTCGGCATCCTTGTCCACGAACTTTTTGATCAGCCAGGGGCAGGCCACTCGGTCTACCTTGACGTGTTCACGGGTGATCCACTTCATTGCGTTGTTCTCCTTCTTGAACTAGCGAATACTATGCGAACGAAATACGACGAGGAACAATGATTGGTTACTCCACCTCGCGTTCTTCATAGACCGCGACGCGGCAGCCTGGCAAGAAGACGTAAAGGCGTTGTCGCTGTGCATCGTAGGCGGTTGTATGCGCTCCTGCTTCGGTGGAGATTTGCTCATCAACTGTCATGGTCGAGGTGTTGATCACGTCGATGAGTCCAGGGTCGTTGATGGCAACATAGAGCCGCGCGGTGCGGTGATTATGCCAGATGGCATCCGACACGCCTGCAACCGTCACCCGGGCCAGTTCGCTGCCAGTAGTGAGGTCTAGTGTCACGACATGTCCTCCATCGCAAGCGACGAAGGCCCGGCGGCCCTCTTGATCCAGATCCAATCCATGCGGCCCGGCATCCGAGACCGGGATTTGTCCGACCAGCGTGAAAGGTGAGATCGAGAGCACGGCCACTACCGCCGGTTCACGAATATTGACGAGAAAACGATCTCCAGGCGCGTGGTAGACCGCCCAGCGTGGTCTGCCAGGCAGAGATACCGCCCCAATGACCAGACCTTCCTGCACATCAACGAGCTGTGCGGTGTTGTCCTGGACATTGGCCACCAGCAATTGTCTGCGAAGCGGGTCAAAGGCCAGGCCGTTGGGGCGCGATCCTACGTCGACGGTTCGTTTTACTGTAGTGCTTCTGGCATCAATTACGAGCAGTTTGCCCGCGCCTCGTGCTGCAGCGAAGATCAGCGCGTCATCCTGCGCCGCGAGCACCCCACTGGCCTCTGGGCAGCCAGGAATCGTTGCGAGGTGACGCAGGTGTTCCCCATCAACCACTTCGACGGTACCTGCTGCGGTATTAGCGATGTAGACATAGCCGTTTGGCAGATACACATCGCCATGATCGAAGTCTCCCTCCGGGTGAAATGGGAGGTCGATATACTGGCGTAAGATCAGCTTGTTTGCCATCGTGGTACTCCTTCCCCTGAGATCATGGCCGCTTGTTATGCGCGCTATCGGTTTATCGCTGGTTCGTTTCGCTTGCAAACTGAGCATAAAGCGCATCGTAGATGAGACTCCCTCGTTCCAGGGCAAGGAGGTCATTCGGGCTGACCTGGCGGATGCCCCGGCAAATCAGGTCCAGGCCCGCAGCCGCAGGTTCGAGGGTCACATCCTGCACGGTATCGGCCTCATCCACTACACGGGCGATGCGCTCAAGCACCGGATCGTGCAGGTCATACTCTCGGAGCATAGCGTGAAATGTGCAGTGACCCCGGTGATGGGATAGCCGTACACCTGGGATATCGAATGGTTCCGCCCCTTCAGGAAGCGGCTTATATCCAGCAGGCACGAAGAGAAACTCTGCCTGTGGATCGATGTATTTGGTGATGAGCCAGGCGCAGGCCATGCGGTCCACGCCCACTTGCTCCCATGTCACCCATTTCATGAAGCGAATCCTCCTCTCGCGTTCATCAGTCGCGCACGCACCAGCTGTCCCAACTCTGATTGAAAGTAATCCTGTGTTCGCACCTGTTGGTACTTGCGGGAGAGCGTCACCAGATCGGCGTTGTCCTGTTCCAAATCGTCCAGGATCTCCTGGTATGCCGTATTGACGCGGGCCTCAAACTGGTTCACGAGGGTATCTGCTTGCCCATTTACGAGCAGGCGCGATTCCCAAAGCTGGGCTTCTCCTCCCAGTTCGCCAATCTCCACTACCAGCCATTGCAGCTGCTCGCATGTCCAGGGGGTCGCAGGGAGCACCCAGACGGCATCGTGCATAAGCAGCGCTCCCAGCCGCTTCAATTTGCGCCAGACATAGGCGCGACTGGCGGTCGGCTCACGCGGAATCTTATAGGTCAGCAGCACCCATGTGGGTTCTGGAACCTGGTCCATACACTGTCTCTCTCCCAGAAAAATGTTTCAAGATGCTAAAGTAAAATAACATTAGTTATTAGAATAAATAACCATGGTCACATTATACCTGAAGCAGGAAGAAAAAACAAGGGTGAAAAGCGACAAAGTATGATGAAAGTGACAGGGAAATACATTACAGAACGCCGTAGAGAGGTACGTTTCGCCATATTTCTTGAAACTTGCTATAATACTCTGGTAGATAAGTTGGTTTTGTGCAAATGAATAAAAGGAGCATAGGTATGGCGGTATCCCATCTGTCCGAAGAAGAAGAGGCGCTGATAGAAGCGATACGTGAAATTGCGCGGGAGCGGGTTGCGCCGCGTGCAGCTGAGATAGATCATACAGCGGAGTTTCCCTGGGATATGAAAGAACTGCTGGCCCAGCAGGATATTTTGGCCATGCCATTCCCCGTTGAGTACGGCGGCATTGGGGCCAGCGAACTGGCGGTGGTGATGGCGATTGAGGAGCTATCGCGCCATTGCGCGACGACAGGCCTGATCCTGGCGGTGCAGCAGCTTGGGTCGCTGCCGATCCTCCTGGCCGGGAATGAGGAGCAGAAACAGAAGTATTTGCCGAAACTGGCGAGCGGCGAATGGATGGCAGCCTTTGGGTTGACCGAGGCGGGTTCTGGTTCGGACGCGGCTGCGATGCAGACGGTAGCGGTGCGCAGAGGCGATACGTATATTTTGAATGGCTCGAAACGCTTCATCACCAATGGTGGCCTGGCGCAGGTCAATTCGATCTTTGCGCTCACCAATACGACGATTGGGACGCGTGGTATCAGCGCCTTCATCGTTGAGAAGGATTTTCCTGGCTTCTCGGTGGGGCGTATCGAAGACAAAATGGGGATCAAGGGATCACAAACGGCTGAACTGATCTTTACCGATTGCGAAGTTCCGGCGGAAAACCTGCTGCTGCGCGAGGGTGATGGCTTCAAAGTCGCCATGATGACGCTGGATCGCACGCGGCCAGGCATTGGCGCGCAGGCGCTCGGTATCGCGCAGGGTGCGCTCGACCTGGCGGTATCCTATGCTAAGCAGCGCAAGCAGTTTGGCCGACCTATCGCGGATAACCAGGGAATCCAGTTTATGCTGGCGGATATGGCGACCAAGGTGGAGGCGGCTCGCCTGCTCGTCTATAACGTAGCGGAGATGATTGCAAGCGGCGAAAAAAACTTCAGCAAGTATTCGGCGATGGCGAAGATGTTTGCTTCGGATAGGGCTATGGAAGTCACCAACGACGCCATTCAGATTCTCGGCGGATACGGGTATATGAAGGAATATCCAGCCGAACGCATGATGCGCGATGCCAAGATCACTCAGATTTACGAGGGCACCAATCAGATTCAACGCCTGGTGATTGCCCGTGATTTGCTAATGTAGGGGCTTGATTTATCAAGCCCACGTTCGTTGGTAGTCGGAATAAGGACCCAGCGTCCAACCGAGGTAGAGTTCCGTGCGTGAGATAACGATTTTTAGTGGTACGGCCCATGTGGAACTGGCGAAAGAAGTCTGTGACTCTTTGCAAGTGCCACTGAGCAAAAGTACGATACGGCGCTTCAGCAATGATTGCCTGTATGTGCAACTGAATGCCAACTGCCGAGAAAGCGATGTCTTTCTGATTCAGCCGTTCTCGCCGCCAGTACAGGAACACATGGTGGAATTGCTGTTCATGCTCGATGCAGCGCGGGGCGCATCGGCGGCGCGTACCACAGCAGTCATTCCCTATTATTCGTATGCCCGTTCGGACAAAAAAGACGCCCCGCGTATCTCCATCGCGGGCAGACTGGTGGCCGATTTGTTACAGACGGCAGGAGCCAATCGTGTGTTAGCCATGACCTTGCATTCACCGCAGGTACACGGCTTCTTCAGCGTGCCGACCGATCACTTGAACGCGTTGAATGTGCTGGCGAACCATTTTCGCAATCGTGACTTGAGGAATACAGTGGTGGTTTCACCCGACCTGGGCCACGCCAAATCGGCCTCGCATTTTGCGCGCCTGTTGAAAGTGCCGGTCGCGGCGGGCAGTAAGCAGCGCCTGAGTGATGTTGAGGTGGTGATCGAGGCTATCGTTGGCGATGTCGATGGGAAGAACGCGATTATCCTTGATGATGAGATTGCCAATGGTGGCACTGTTATGAAGCTCATCGAACGTTTGAGAGAGCATCAGGTTGGCCGTATCTCCGTTGTTTGTACGCACGGATTGTTTACTGACCACTCTATAGAATGGTTGGGTTCACAGCCGGATATAGTAGAGATTGTCACCACCAATACGGTGCCGATTCCACCTGAGAAACGCATACCCAAGATGACGATCCTCTCGGTTGCGCCCCTGATAGCCGAGACCATTCGCCGCATCCACATCGGCGAATCGGTCAGTAGTTTGTTTGCTGATACGATGTAAGCTTGTCTATGCTATATCGTTGATACTCGTCAATTGTTCCAGCGGCCAGGTCGAAGATGATGGAGGCGACGCTCTCACCCTGCTCCTCAAATGACCATTGAGCCTGGTTGTGCACGCAAATGGCATAAGGAGATGTGCCGTGATCGGTGAGCATGGTGTGTAGAGCATCTTCGGTAACTGGCCGGGTTGTTGCTAAGCTTTGCATGCGTTTATCGCGTTCGCGTGTTTCCGGGTTCTCGCGTACATAACGGTCTTGCGAGGCAAGAGCGGGGGAGTCGCAGTGATTAGCATGCGTCAAAATGCCCTGGCTTGAACGATGCGCCCATTGGCCCGCGGGAGTCGCTTCCACGTCGGCAATCGTGCCATGTCGATCGGCCAGCAGGTGATTGCATGATGTGCAGCGGCGAGTATTACCAATAAGAGCAATCGCCTCGTCAACGCTATGAGCTTCGTCCAGGACGCGCCGCAGGATCACATGCATGGGAGCTGCCGGTCCCGCGTCGTCACTATCTGATTTGAGCAGGTTGATGCACATAGCCAATCCTGCTGCATTGATGCCGATTTTCCCGACGATGCCTGCTTCGGTGAGTGTTACCAGGTTGAGGCCGTCGCTGCGTTTCAGCCCCCACAGGATCAACGAACCCGCGAGCGAAGGATGCCAGTCCCAGTTCTGCGCTAGTCGAAGATGCCCATCGGCTGAAGCTGGTGCGCTGACGGCGATTGCGGTGCATTCGGGCTGGTGAGGGACGCCGTACATGAGTTCGGTGCGCGCGTTTATGGCCACAATCTCACGCAGTTCGCAGCCCGCGCCCTCGGCCATGCCGCGCATCTCTTCCAAAAGGTGAGGAGCAAAACCGGCGATGGCTGGTATGAAGCGTTCCGCGTGTGTATACACATCCTCGCGACTCAAAGCTGATATGCGTTGAAAGATCTCCATATACGCCGTGACTGTATGTAAGACTCGTGATTGTGCGCTGCGACCCAGGTGCAGGCCCCGCTCAAAGGGGGTACCTTCACTGATAATGAGTGGGATGTGCCGATCCATGAATGCTTCCTTCCTGCGTAAAGGGGGACTATTGGATGGTCAAGGTTTAAGAGCAATGTAGGGGCGCAATTCATTGCGCCCTCTTCACTGGCTCATGGGCGCAATGAATTGCGCCCCTACATTTTATCCATTCAAATCAAGATTGACAGCCCGCTATTGTACCCAGTAGGTTTCTCTGCCTCGATGGGTTGCGTGTACTCATGCATATACTTCGAGATATGTAGATGAGCTAACACAAGAGTGACTAAAAATAGTTGCTTTCTCCATTGACAAGCTATCAGCGCATTCTTACACTTTAACAATAGAGCAGGCTAGCTTTGCAGGCTCATTGTTGTATTTTTCACAAGGGGGAAGTACTCATGAAGAAGACGCTTATCCTCTGTACTGCGCTCGCGCTCCTGGTTGGTATTTTGGCGGGCATGATGTTCGTCAACCTGCGCAACAGCGGCGTGGTGCACGCTAATGGTACGAGAACGGTGCATGTGGTGGAACGTGCCATCACTGATACCGTACAGGAGTTCCACCCGCCGAACATGTCGCTGGGAGACGTTCTTGGGTTCCACAATCCTGTATTTAATGCCGAAGATGAGCGACAGGTCGGGCACGACAATGGCCAATGCACGCGCACCGTCGCAAAGGGGAAGACCGAATGGGAGTGCTTCTGGACGACCTTCCTTGCCGGTGGGCAGATCACCGTCGAGGGGCCGTTCTTTGACGATGGCACAGACACAACTCTAACCATTACAGGTGGGACAGGTGTCTTTGTAGAAGCGCGTGGTTCGATGCTGTTACATGCAAGGGGTAATCCGGTGGGGTCGGAGTTCGATTTTGTCTTTACGCTGGTTGACTGAGGCCCATCCATGCATCAACCGAATCCGTAGGGGCGAGAGCGGGGACGAGGGGCTG
>VBFM01000231.1:0-6523 GCA_005882595.1 Chloroflexota bacterium | reverse complement strand
GACGCAAGCGTCCCAACCCCACATCCTCGTCCACTCCCGCCCCTACGGATGTTGATGGGCTTGGTCTTCGGTTGATGACTGGTGGTTGCCCAGGAAAGCTATTTGGCCTCGATGGCCCGTGCCACCATCTCGGAGATATCCTCGATCTGCAACTGCTGCTGGGCCTCGACGCCTTTGACGCCATCATCGAACATGGTAATACAGAACGGGCAGGCGGCGGCCAGCACTTCTGCGCCGGTCTCCAGCGCCTCGGTGACGCGGGTCTGATTGACGCGTTTGCCGATCTTCTCTTCCATCCAGGCGCGGCCACCCCCCCCGCCGCAGCAGAAGCTCTTGCTGCGATGGCGGCGCATCTCGTTGACGCCCTGGCTATTGAGGACACTGAGCACGCGACGCGGCTCCTCGTAGATGTCGTTGTAGCGCCCGATGTAGCAGGGGTCGTGATAGGTCAGCTTGCGCTGGTCAAAGCCCGCGGGCAGGGTGATCTTTTCCTCTGCCAGTAGCTGCTCGATGAAGACGGTGTGGTGGACCACTTCGTAGTTCCCGCCAAGCTGTGGATACTCGTTCTTGATGGTGTTGAAGCAGTGCGGGCAGGCCGTGATGATCGTGCGGTGTATAGGTGCTACACCCACTACACCTGCTACACCCGCTACACTTGCTCCACCGCTGCCAGGAGTATGCCCGTTGTGGTCATGCTGTTGCTCGCTCACATTGAGACCGTAGCCGTTGAGTACCTCGATATTTTGCTGGGCCATCATCTGCCACAGGTATTCGTTGCCGATACGACGGGCGGGATCCCCGGTGCATGATTCTTCGGGACCCAGGATGGCGAAGTTGACGTGTGCGGCCTTCAAGATCTTGGCCACGGCGGTGGCCACCTTCTGGTTGCGCCGGTCAAACGAACCCATGCAGCCCACCCAGTAGAGCACCTCGGCATGCGGGTTCTCGGACATCAGCGGGATGTCCAGGCCCGCCGCCCACTCGGCACGTGTGTCGTTGCTGATCTCCCAGGGATTGGCATTGCGTTCGATGTTGTTGAACAGCGGGGTGACCTCGACGGGAAAGTCGCTCTCTTCCATCACCAGGTGGCGGCGCATGTCGACAATGGTGGGCACATGTTCAATGGAGACCGGGCAGATCTCCATGCAGGCGCGGCAGCTGGTGCAGGACCACAAGGCATCGGTGGAGATGATGCCACCCACCATCGGCTGGTGGTGCGCTTCCTTCTCCCTGGCGTTCTCGTCGGCTCTTACACCGGCGATGCCCAGTTTGCTCCACAGGGTATTTTCACCCAGGATTTCATCACTGTGGACAAACAGCGCTTCCTTGACACCCAGGATAATTTCTTTGGGGAAAAGTGGCTTGCCTGTATTGGTAGCCGGACAGACGGTATTGCAGCGCCCGCACTCGGTGCAGGCATAGCCGTCGAGCAGCTGCTTCCAGGTGAATTGTTCGGGTTTGGAGACGCCGTAGTCTTCGCGCTCCTCCAGGTTCTCCATGAGCGGCAGCGCGCCTTTTGATCTATGATTGCGGAAGAAGACGTTGAACGGCGTTGCCATCAAATGCAGGTGTTTAGAGCGCGGCAAGTAGATCAGGAATGCAAACACGACCAGAAAGTGTATCCACCAGAAGAGGCGGAAGGCAGCGATGTTCGCATTGGTGCCAAAGCCGCTAAAGGCAGGGCCAATCCAGCTTCCGATGGGTGTCCAGGCGGCTCCGTTGCTGGCCGCATACTCGAAGCCCTCGACTATCGCCAGTGTAAGGATCACTAAGAAGATCAATCCCAGGATGATGTAGCCGTCCCAGGGGCCATGCAGGAAGCTGCGTAGCTGCCAGGGACGAACGATAGCGCGGCGAAGAGCAAACAGGATCAGGGCGATAGCAACAAAAATGATGAAGGCATCCAGGACGATGGCAAATCCTCGATTATCGCCAAGCAGCGGAAGCGAGGCGTTAAACGCGCCGAGCATAAAGTTGAGCAGCCCAAACTGGATGATGATAAAACCCCAGAAGGTAAAGAAATGGGCAATGCCGGGAATGGGGTCGCGCAACACGCCTTGCTGACCCAGCACGATCAGGAAGAATTCGCCGATGCGATCTTCAATATGGTCGCTGCGGTCCTCTGGCCTGGCTTTGGCCAGCAGGGCAATTAGTTTGCCA
Source organism: Chloroflexota bacterium (assembly GCA_005882595.1). Classification (GTDB taxonomy): domain Bacteria; phylum Chloroflexota; class Ktedonobacteria; order Ktedonobacterales; family Ktedonobacteraceae; genus VBFM01. The sequence continues at coordinate 4,363 of VBFM01000231.1, read as the reverse complement.
ACACGAATACCGAAGAGGACGAGCGCCGCCAGGAAGACCAGGACAAAGATGGTGGTACCGACCCATCCCCCTGTTGGTGAGATCACTGGGGGTGTCATAGTAACAACCTCCGTTTCAGATTACCATTGTTCAAGGGCAAGTTCAGCAATCCAGGTAAAGTGATTATCGCGTGCCGCTTTCACGCTCTTCTCAACATGAACAGAATGTTTTGCGCCATGATAAAGCTCACCGAGCGCGATTGCAGATATATAAACGGCAGTTAAGTCGTCAATCCGCTTTAGAGTCTTTGTATCCTGTCTGAGTGAGAGGATCAGCGCGCTTGAGTCCAGCAAATAGCTAATACTCATCTGGCTCGATCCTCTCACAGTCTTCTAATGCCAACTCCATTGCTTCAACGTCTTCAGGCGGTAGCTTGAATCGCAACAACGCTCGACCAGGAGTGCCAGGCGGCAGTGGTGTAGTTGCTGGAAATGTAACTAGCCGATCTGTCTGAGCGAGAATTTGAGCATACTCAAGCACACGGCGTTGACGGTCTGGCGAGAGTTGTTCAAAAAGCTTGTTGATCTCTTCAATCGGGGTTGCCATACCCTCCTCCTAATTAAAGTCAAACTTTCATCTCTCAATTATAACACCGATGCAGTTGGCTCCATAGCTACTGCGCTTTTCGTTTCTTCACCTCACTGGTAAGCTGCGGCAGAATGGTCAGCGCATCGCCGATGATGCCCAGGTCGGCTACGGAGAAGATGGGCGCGTGTTCATCTCTGTTGATGGCGACGATGTACTTGGAGCCTTTCATGCCCGCCAGGTGCTGGATTGCGCCGCTGATGCCGCAGGCGATATACAGAGTAGGTTTGACGGTTTTGCCTGTCTGCCCTATCTGGTAGCTGTATGGCAGCCAGCCGGCGTCAACGATGGCACGTGTTGCGCCTGCCGCGCCGCCAAGGGCTGCTGCCAGTTCTTCGACCAGGTGGAAGTTTTCAGCTTTACCCAGGCCACGCCCGCCGCTCACGATGACGCTGGCGTCTTCGAGCGATGGGCCTTCGCTTTCCACCTCGACCCTTTCGAGTATCTTGATGGTCTGCGATGCGGATGTGAGGGATGCCTGTAGAGTTTCGACTTCCGTCGTTTTTCCCTCGTGGCGCTCGATGGCAAAGGCTTTGGGGCGCGTCAGGACGATGCCGGTGCCTTGCTGTGGCAGGGTTGCAGTGACAAGGGTCTCGCCGCCCCAGGGGACGGTGACTTTGAGCGTGTCACCCTCGAATTGGAGGTCGGTGGCATCGGTAATCAGGCCCATATTGTTGCGCACATTCAGGCGGGCGGCGATGTCGCGCAGGTCGTAGGTGGTGGCGAGCATCAATAAGGCGGGCTGGTGTTGTTTGAGCAGATCGCTGAGCGTGTCTACGGCTGGCAGGGTCAAATAGGTATCGTAGGCTGCATCAGCATGAACATAGACTTTCTCCGCGCCATATTCACCGAGTGTCGAAGCTACCTCTGCTGCTTGTGAGCCAAGCACAATGGCTTCGGCGCGGCCAAGCGAGGCGGCCTTGCCCAGTACCTCTAGTGAAGAACGCGCAGGCTGGCCATTTTCTACTTCGACCAGCACCCAAATAGTTTTAGGCATATTATTTCCTCCTGGAGCACTAGAGCAACTGGTAGCGCTGTAAAAAATCAGCGATGGTCTGGGCGGCGTTACCGTCGTCTTTCACTACCTGTCCTGCGGCGCGCGCCTCAACTTTGCCAATGGCCAAAATCTTTTCGCGTGCTCCCGCTTCTCCAACTTGTGAGGGGTCGATGCCCAGGTCGCTCAAGCTCAGCTGCGTGAAAGGTTTTTTCCTGGCTCCCATAATTCCCTTCATGGTGGGATAAATAGCTTCAAAGGAGCCGCTGGCGATGGTGACAACGGCTGGCAGCGGGCCCTCGACGGTCTGGTAGCCGGTCTGTGTGACGCGCTTGATAACGGCTTTCTGCCCCTCTACTCGAATTTCGCGCGCGAAGGTGAGCTGCGGGATAGCGAGAAATTCCGCGATGCCGCCGGGAACCATGCCGGTATAGCCGTCGGTACTCTCGGTGGAGCAGAAGATCAGGTCAGCGTTTTCCTCTTTCAGAACGGCAGCCAGCACACGGGCCGTGCCAAGGGTGTCAGAGCCGGCCAGCGCGGGGTCTGTTACCAGGATGGCGCTGTCCACACCCATTGCCAGGGCGCGGCGCATGGCCTCTTGTGCGCTGGTGGGTCCCATGCTGACGGCAACGAGTTCGCTGTTGCCGATGGTGTCGCGCAGTTTGATAGCGGCTGAAATAGTGGTTTCATCGCCTGGATCGAGGACGAGCGAGACACCACTGCGCACGAGCCGTTTGGTATTGGGATCGAGCTTGCTCACAACAGTGTTCGGGTCCGGGATCTGCTTAATGCAGACGTAGATTTTCATGTGCTCTTGCCTCAACTTTATATACGAATGTAGTAGTAGGGTTAACGCTTGTAGTTTGCTCGGCTATCCTATTGTACCTGTCAAGAAAAGAGAGTGTCAACGTTGCTGGCTAACGCGGCCCTTCTATAACTGTAAGAATCTGGACGTCGGGAGTTTTCCATGTTTTTCTCTGGCAATGCCCTATGCTCTTTATTCGATTGAAGCGATAGCTGGAGGGGTTGATAACATAATTCGCTATAGATGCTTGAAATTGTGATAAAAGTCATTGAAAAATAGCCTCGTCTGTCGTTATACTTTAGATATTACAATGACCTGGTTAATAACGCGAATGCATCCCTGTAAATAATTGCCAATCAGAGTACCAGATTCCGGCGAAAGGATGGGAGTATGGCTGATTCGACTGACCGTACCGGTCAACTGCTAGGGAACTATAGAATCTTGCGTCTTCTAGGCCAGGGTGGGTTTGCCGATGTCTATCTCGGTGAGCATATTCATCTCAACACTCAGGCCGCCATCAAGTTGCTGCGAACTCACCTGGTCGATGACAGCATCGACAACTTTCGCAGCGAGGCTCGCACTGTCGCGCATCTCGTCCATCCCAATATTGTGCGAGTGCTGGACTTCGGTGTCGATGGTACTATCCCTTTTCTGGTCATGGAATACGCGCCCAATGGAACCTTGCGCCAGCATCATCCACGTGGGACACAGGTGCCGATCGAAATTCTCATTCCTTATGTGCAACAAATTTCCGCCGCCTTGCAGTATGCTCACGACCAGAAGTTCATCCATCGTGATATCAAGCCGGAAAACCTCCTGCTGGGCAGCAAGCAGGAGGTCTTGCTCAGCGATTTTGGCATCGCCGTCGTGACCCAAAGTATGCGCATCCAGTTGGCAAACCTGGGAACGTCGGACACGGCGGGCACCGTCTCCTATATGGCTCCTGAACAAATACGAGGCGAGACTGTTCCGGCCAGCGACCAGTATGCTCTGGCTATCGTCATCTACGAGTGGCTCACCGGTACTCTTCCGTTTAAGGGTATGTACATGGAAGTTGTGCTTCAACAGATGAACGCGGCTCCACCGTCTCTCCGAGAGAAAGTGCCGAGCCTCGCGCCAGATGTTGAGCAAGTGATTCTGACCGCGCTTGCCAAAGACCCGCGCAATCGCTTCACGCGCATTGAATCGTTTTCCAGGGCTTTGGTGCAAGCCGTTCAACCCAAACCGTCTACTCCTGTATCAAAACCACTGAATGGTTCATTGGAGGTATCTGCAATGGAAGCTTCGCTTAACGGCTCGCTTGGTCGCATAGCCCTGGAATTCGCCAGGCTCACAATTGGACGTTCCCAGGATAACGGACTTGTTGTGAACGACCTGAAAGCCTCGTCGCATCATGCCGAGATTCGCCCTGACGGTTCATCGTATAGTGTCGTTGATCTCAATAGTACGAATGGCACATTCGTCAACGAACAACGGCTCAATCCTGGCGCATCGCGCTTACTCCAACCCGGCGATACTATTCGTATCGGCGACACGAAATTTTCCTTTGAAGCGCGCGGTCTCTCGCAGCCTGGCGTTTATTCAACCAGTGGCCTCACCGTACGTGACGTTCCACCGGCTTTGAATGTCTCCACCAATTTTGGGGATTATTACGGCGGTACGCCATCCAGCAACCTGGAGACATTGGCTTCTCCGAATTCCTTAAGTACCATACCGCCTCAATACACACCTGTCCCTCCTGCATACACTCCGCCTCAATATACACCTGTCCCTCCTGCATATGAGCCGCCTCAAATTGCACCAGCGCCACCTCAATATGGACAAGCGCCCTATACGGAACCTCAGTCACCGGTATCGCTGCCCGCTTCACAGCCTCAATATGGGCAAGTGCAGTATACCGGCCCACAATCACCCGTCTCGCCGCCTATGCCTCAGTCTCA
>VBFM01000230.1:0-11189 GCA_005882595.1 Chloroflexota bacterium | reverse complement strand
CGGTGCAACACTGGACGTTGAAGAGAATTATTTAATGAAGAAGCTCTTCACCGGCGGTCTGGGCATCGTCTCGATTGAGAACCAGGCCCGTATATGACACAGCTCCACCGTACCCGGTCTGGGTACATCATTAGGACGCGGCGGAGCCACCACCTTTCCACAAGACCTTGTGAATAGCGATGCTATTTTGATCATGGGCAGCAATATGGCGGAGGCGCACCCGATTGCCTTTGCAAGTGTCGTCAAGGCGAAGGAACTCGGAGCCAGGGTCATCCATGTAGACCCGCACTATTCACGCACGTCTGCGCTGGCGAATCTCTACGTGCCGACGCGCGCGGGCAGCGACATCGTCTTCCTGGGAGCGATTATTCGCCACTTGCTCGAGAACAATGGCTACTTCCATGACTACGTCGTGCATTACACCAACGCCGCCACGCTGGTGCGCGAGGACTTCAAAGATACCGAAGAGCTGGATGGACTCTTCTCTGGCTATGATCCTCACACGGAGACGTATGCTGATCAAAGCAGTTGGGATTATGAACGGGACAAAGATGGGAGGCCATTGAGCGACCCGACGTTGCAGCATCCACGCTGTGTATTCCAGGTAATGCGCCGCCATTTCGCGCGCTATACGCCTGAGATGGTAGAAGAGGTGTGCGGCGTGCCTCGCGAACAATGGCTGCAGGTTGCGCAGGCCGTGGTCGAGAATTCGGGGCGGGAGCGCACATCCGCCATCGGTTACGCGGTTGGCTGGACCCAGCAATCGAAGGGCGTGCAGATTATCCGCGCCGCCGCCATCATCCAGCTGCTGCTCGGCAATATTGGGCGTCCGGGCGGAGGCATTATGGCCCTGCGCGGGCATGCCTCCATTCAGGGTTCCACTGATGTACCGACGCTGTACGATCTCCTGGCTGCAGCCACAGCCGCATTCGGAGCACTCGCCCAACGCGACCACATGGGGCGAAAAGCACGATGTGCCGTCGAACGTACAATCACAGCAGACGCTGCAAGAGTACATCGATGCGTGCGGGCAGAAACTAGGCTGGTGGTCAAACACTCCGGCCTATATACGGAGCCTGCTGCAAGCCTGGTATGGCGATGCCGCGAACGAGGAAGATGGCAATTGCTCTTATCGCCTGATCCCTAAGATGATCGGCGACCATTCGCACCTCGTCACCAGTTATGCCATGCTGGATGGCAAGGTCAAGGGCTACCTGCTCTTCGGGCAGAACCCGGCGGCTGGCAGCACCAATGCACGCATGCAGCGCAAAGCATTGGAGCAGTTGGACTGGATGGTGGTGCGCGATCTCTACGAGGTGGAATCGGCGGCATTCTGGTATAAACAGCCGGGATTTGGACCAGAGACAGAACCCGTGGATTCCAGCAAAATCAAGACGGAAATCTTCCTGCTCCCCGCCGCCGCATCGACGGAGAAAGAGGGGAGCTTCACCAATACCCAGCGCATGCTCCAATGGCGCGATAAGGCCGTTGATCCCCCCGGGGATGCCCGTTCCGATCTATGGTTCGTCTACCATCTCGGCAAACGCCTGAAAGAACTCTACGCCGATAGCAAGGAGTGGAGAAACAGGGGTTTGCAGTCGCTTACCTGGGATTATCAGATGGAGAAGCCGGAAGAGGGTTCGCGCATACATGATGAGCCGGACGCGCTGCTTGTGCTAAAAGAGATCAACGGCTACTACGTTCGCCCGCCCGACCAGGCAGGGAAGGGTAGCTCACAGACGTATACGCTGCGCAACGCTCCACACATCCCGAGCTATACAGTACTCATGAACGATGGCCGCACGGCCTGCGGCTCGTGGATCTACAGTGGCGTCTATCCAGAACCTGGGAATAACCGCGCTGCCTCGCGCAATCCAGAGGGTCGCACGTTCCCGCAGTGGGGCTTTGCCTGGCCCGCCAACCGGCGTATCCTGTACAATCGCGCCTCGGCTGATCCCCAGGGCCATCCCTGGTCAGAGCGCAAGAAGTACGTGTGGTGGGATGAGGCCGAAAAGAAATGGACGGGCTACGATGTGCCAGACTTCCCGCTCAACAAGCCACCCGATTTCACGCCTGGACCGGGAGCAGTGGGGATGGACGCGCATTCGGGCAGCGATCCGTTCATTATGAAGCCGGATGGGAAAGGCTGGCTTTTTGCTCCTAAGGGGCTGAAAGATGGGCCGCTACCCACGCACTATGAAGCGGCTGAGTCGCCTGTGCATAATGCACTCTATCACCAGCAGAGCAACCCGGCGGCCAAATACTTCCGGGATCGTGCTGACAATCGATTGGCAGCTATAGGCGATAGCAACTACCCTATTGTGATTACCACCTACCGCCTGACCGAACACCATGTGAGCGGGCCAATGACGCGCTGGATGCCCTGGTTGAACGCGCTGCAGCCATCGTTGTTCGCCGAAATCAGTCCAGAACTGGCCTCCGAGCGCAAGATCCGGCATGGAGACTGGGTGATTATCAACACACCGCGCGGCGAGATCGAGGCGCGAGCGATGGTGACACGCCGCATGCGCCCGCTCCACGTTTCCGGGCGCGTGGTACACCAGATTGGTCTGCCGTTCCACTGGGGTTTCCAGGGGAAGAGCAAGGGCAGCATCACCAATGACCTGGCGCACATGGTCTTAGAGCCAAACGTGAGCATCGAGGAGGCGAAAGCCTTTACTTGCAATATACGTCCTGGGCGGATGCCATAATGCTGGATAATAATAGGAGGATTCATGGCTGTTGAACCTTCTCAAGATACCTTGAACGGGCAAGGGTCATCCCTGCGGGCGGTTGTATCCATGCTGGTGGGGAATAAAATGCCTCCATTACCGCAGCAGCCGGCGATGGGGTTTTTCACCGATACCAGCCTATGTATCGGCTGTAAGGCGTGCGAAGTCGCCTGCAAACAATGGAACCAGCTTCCGGCCAGCGATCCTGGCTGGACGGGTTCGAGCTACGATAATACGGGGCAGTTGAGCGCGACGACGTGGCGGCACGTGCAGTTTATCGAACACATCGGACGACGTGAAGATGGGCAGAACGGGTATAGTGGAGTGCGTTCCGACATAAGCGGGCAGATTGCCCAGGCGAAAAAAGACAACGTTATCCCGCTGATTCCGCCGGGAACCGCCTTGCCTTTCTTTAACACCGACCGCTGGCTTATGCAGAGCGACGTGTGCAAACACTGCGCTAACGCGCCCTGCCTGGAAGCATGCCCGACGGGCGCGATTATTCGCACCGAGTTCGATACGGTTTATGTGCAGCAAGATATCTGTAACGGCTGCGGCTACTGTGTGGTGGCCTGTCCTTTCGGGGTGATCGCGCGCGATGAACGGGGTACGCATACCGCCCGTAAATGCACGCTCTGTTACGATCGTATGAAAGATGGTATCGAGCCAGCCTGCGCGAAGGCCTGCCCAACCGATTCTATCCAATTTGGCGAGGTGGCAAAGCTGAAGGCGCATGCGCGCGAGCGGTTGGGCATTCTGCATGAACGCGGTGTGAAGGAGGCACGCCTGTATGGTGTGGATGACGACATCCTTGATGGGGGGCTCAATTCGTTCTTTCTCTTACTGGACGAGCCAGAGGTGTATAATCTTCCGGCTAATCCCCAGCGCCCCTCGAACAATGTTGTTCCCGCTTCACTATGGACGATCCTGGCGGCGATGGTACTGGGCCTGTTCGGGATTATTTTCTTTCGGGAATAAAGGAGGTTTTTTCCATGCAGGAAACGCGACTTCCAGAGATAATACAAGAAAATCTCCCACCCTCCAACCCTGTTGAACGGATGGCAACGCTCACCACGGGATATACGCCCGATCTGGAACGAGAGCTACAGGAGGAGCCGAGCTATTACGACTACCCTGTGCTGAAGGCTCCGGTGTGGCGTTGGGAAATTATCTGGTATTTTTTCTTTGGTGGATTGGCGGCGGGCTGTTATGTGATCGCCACCATCGCTTCACTTTTCGGCTCGAAAGAAGACCGGGCGGTGGTTCGCACGGGCTATTATCTTTCACTACTGGCGGTTTTGCCCTGCCCGCCCCTGCTCATCAAAGATCTGGGGAGACCCGAACGTTTTTTGCACATGCTGCGTATGTTCAAGTTTAAATCGCCCATGTCGATGGGAACCTGGGCGCTGCTCAGTTTCTCGCTGTTTAGCGGGTTGACGGCAGTCATCCAGGCGGCGCGCGATGGCATTCTGGGACGCTGGTGGGGCGCAAAGCTGCTCGCGGCGCTTCCTCAACGCTTGCTGGCACTGCCTGGAACGGCGACGGGTCTGTTCCTCGGTGGTTATACGGGGGTGCTGCTGACGGCCACCAGCGTGCCGCTCTGGTCGCGCAGTAAAGTACTCGGCGCAGTCTTCATCTCCTCAGCCATCTCTACCAGTTCGGCCATGATCTCGTTGGTGCTACGCGTAGCAGGGGCGCCTGCTCATACCTTACATAAACTGGAACGCCTGGAATGGACCGCGTTGTTGTTAGAGATAACAGGCATCCTTACTTTTTTACGTCAATCGGGTCGCGCTGCCCGGCCATTGGTAGGAACCGCTCCTGCTGAACACGGGCGTACCTTCTGGAGTTTCGTCTTCGGCGGCGGCCTGGTGATACCCTGGCTGCTCCAGACATTCTCGTTACTGAGCGGACAACGCAAAAATAAGCAACGCAACGGCAGAGGTATTATTATTTCCCTACTGGTATTGATGGGCGGGTACTTCCTGCGCCGCACGATGATCGAAGCTGGACATACATCGAGCAAGGATGCGCGCACGACGCTGTGGAACGCGAAGAGATAGGGACCGGGTACAAGCAGTCCTCCACGCCAGCCAAGCTGGATTGGGACAGGGATCATTCCTGGGTTGGACCTGGAAAGGTGCCAACAGTTCAAACTATCTTCAATGGCTAGATAGCACAGGTATACCCAGTCCTGGCGCACCGGGTTGCGACGTTTTGAAATCCTGCGACAGACGTGCCAGCATTTGGAGGCCCAAAGCCGCACGACGGACACGTTCACGAGCAGTTTGCAAGGCAACATGTTCGAGGTGGATGCCACTCGGATAGATGTTCGGTGCGTTGCGCAGCCCAAATTTGAGATAGATGGGCGCGGCCACGCGGACGATCTCCGCGATCTCGTGGTAGCGGGTAAAGCCTCCCAGGCCGTCAGGGCTCTCGATGTAGAGGTCTATCGGTATCGAAATGACCTGGCGCAGAGCTGCGAGGCGGGCCAGCGAAATGTCCGAGGCGACATTGATGGTGTTCAACCCGTTATCGACGAGCAGTTTGATGCCCAGGGGGTTGGATGCGCCGAGCAGTGCAGACGCCTTTACAACCAGGTCACCGGGCAACTGGCCGCGAGTGCGTGCCTGATCAATGAGCCAGAGGAGACCTTCATCGGCGACCAGCACACTGCGCAGGCCGAGCTGCACGGCGCGCTCGACGTCGCTAAACGCGTATACGAGCTGGTCCATGCCCATGTGTCGCCAGCCGAAGTGTTTGCCGTCTGGGGTCAAAGCTTGTGCGGTACCTTCCCAGGGAGCGCGAGGGCCTACGAAGAGGCACACTTCCATGCCGTGCCTGTGTCCAAGTTGAACCATCTCATCGATTTCAGCATCGCTCAACAGCATAATGCCACTGCCCTGGGAAATGCGTTGGACAGGTATGCCGCTTGCCTGGGCGGCTTCAATGACGGCGCGCAACGCAGCCGGGCCTTCCACGCTTGGTATCTCCACGCGATAGTGCGCGCCGTCGGGGAACGTCTTTGTTGAGGTTGGAAAATCATGACGATCTCCCTCCGGCAGTCCAAGTTCACGCAGTAACGTTTGTGCAGTATTCATCGTAATCGCTCCTTCTCGGCGTTGCCGTTAACTGGTTACTAGTGAATGTTTTCCGATTGACTACCCTCATTATGAACGGAAGGAGGAACCTGCTCGTCCTGGAGTGGAGGAGCCTGCGCAGCCTGGCGAAGGTGCCAGTTTTCCGCGAACAAGTTAAAAAAGATACGCTGACGTGGATGCTCTCGGACAACATCTTCGTTGAGCTTAACGCCAAGTCCTGGCCCCTGGGGCAGTGCGAAATATCCATCTACCACTTCTGGATTGCCTGGCGCAGCACTCTTTACCCACTCCTCCGTGAAATCGTTGAAATGCTCCTGAATTTTGAAGTTGGGCGTAGAGGCAGCAAAATGGAGGGCAGCCGCCGTCGATACAGGCCCACCAACGTTATGCGGTGCCACTAACATATAATAGGTTTCTGCCCAGGCGGCAAGTTTTTTCGTTTCGAGCAGGCCGCCGAAATGGGTGATATCAGGCTGAATGATGTCGGCGGCCTGTAACTCGAAGAGCTGGCGGTAGTCATAACGGGTATGGATGCGCTCGCCTGTAGCAATAGGGATGGTCACCTTTTCTGCTACCTTCTTTAAGGCAGCGAGATTTTCAGGCGGAACAGGTTCCTCGATCCATGATGGCTTGAATGGCTCCAGCTCGTGAGCTATCTCCACAGCAATGGCTGGACTAAAGCGTCCATGCATTTCGATCAGGAGTTCGGTATCGGCGCCTATGGCGTCGCGCACCGCTTCCACCAGCGCTATAGCCCTGATCTTCTCGCCGTGCTCAAGCTCGTAAAAGCCTGCACCAAATGGGTCTACTTTGAGAGCGCGATACCCCTTCTCGATCACCCTCCTGGCAGCCCGGTGAAATTCCTGTGGAGTCCGTTCGACAGTGTACCAACCATTCGCATAAGCTTTGATACGATCACGCACTGCACCGCCGAGGAGCTGATAGACCGGTTGACCAAGGGCTTGCCCTACGATATCCCAGCAGGCAATTTCGATAGTGGCGATGGCGGACATGGCAATTTCACCGGCGCGGGCGAAGTCGTTCCGGTACATGCGCTGCACCAGGTCCTCGATATTGGCCGGATTATGGCCGAGTACGTGGTTAGGTACAGCCTCTGCAAGATAGCCTAAGAAGGCATCGGTATGGTTCAGCATACGTACTTCGCCAACGCCCTCCAGGCCTTCATCGGTAATGACGCGCACAAATGTGAGATTTCGCCAGCCTGTTCCCAGCACGTGGCTTTTGACATCGGCAATTTTCAAGCGGCACCTCCCCTGTAAATCATTTAACATTACCTTGACATACAGTTAATCCTACTGTACCATTGTAGTATTAAATTGTATGACAAATGGGGCAAGATGGCAAAGATATCTACCTCGTCACCACGGCAAAGTCTCTATAAACAGATTGTTCGGCAGATCGGTTTGAGTATTATGAGCAACAAATTCAAACCCGGCGACGTTCTGTTGAACGAGCCTGAACTAAGCCTCCAATTAAATGTCAGCAGGTCCGTCCTGCGCGAAGCCCTGAAAATGCTTGGAGCGAAAGGACTTGTAGCATTTCGTCCAAGAACCGGCACACGAGTACGTCCTCGCAGCGACTGGAATCTCCTTGATCCCGACGTGATTGCCTGGCAGGGCGAAGTCGGTTTTGAACCGTCATTTCTCCTGGAAATATGTGAAATTCGCCTGATGCTTGAACCCCTTACTGCCCGATTCGCGGCAACACGTGGTACCGCCGAAGAGCTGGCTTTCATTAAGGATTGTTGCCAGCAAATGCAGGACGTAGTTGATTCTACCGGGGATTACATTATCGCGGATTTAGCGTTTCACAATGCAATCTGTATAGCTGCTCATAACGAGCTTTTGCAAAGAATTATGGGTACGCTAGGCCCACCGCTGCGTGCCAGTCGCGTTGTCACCTCACGAGTTCCCAGGGCAAATGTGGAGGCAATGCCTCTCCATTGGTCAATTACCGGGGCTATTTGCAATCGCGACGAGCAGGCAGCAGAAGAGTCCATGCGGCAGTTGGTTCTATCAACAACCCAGGACATCCAGCGCGCGCTGGATGCTCTATAGGGAGAAAGGAGCAAAGCTAGCGGATAACCTATTGCTAATTTCCTCATCGGCTCTCTTGGTGGACGCGATAAATTCTTGATACCCGGCTTGCCAACGATGCTACGGGTTGAAAGTCATCCTGTCAAGGATGCTGCGCGTCTAGCTACGCTCAGGCAAGCTGAAAGGTGGTATCGCATCCCTACGACAGTGACACACGTAATTGGAGGGTAATCTCATGAAAGAAACAAACGACACACCTGGCTCCCTGGAAATGCGACTCAGGCGGCGCAGCCTGTTCAAGGGCGCTGCGCTCGGTGCCGCAGGTCTTTCTTTGCCGTCATTGCTAGCTGCGTGCGGAGGTAGTAGCAATACCACAACTACTACTACGCAGACTGAGGGGATGTTCCCCGGCCACCCTCAGTGGAACTTCGTATTCGTCAACCATGTCACAACTAATCCTTTCTTCGTCCCTACCACGTATGCCCTCGCGGACGCAACTTCGCTCCTGGGGTGTAAATACCAGTGGACGGGTTCGCAGACCAGTAACGTCTCCGAAATGGTGAATGCGTTCAACGCCGCCGTTGCAGCTAAAGCCGATGGCATTGGGGTTGCTATCGTTGATCCTACAGCCTTCAACGACCCGGTGAAGGCTGCTCTGAGCGCGGGTATACCCGTTGTGTCTTACAATGCCGATGCACCGGCAAGCAGCAACAATGCCCGCCTGGCCTACATTGGACAGGATCTCTTCGCATCCGGTGTAGAGGTAGGTAAGCGCATCGCCTCGCTTGTCCCATCGGGTAACATTGTAGGGTTTATCGCAACACCGGGTTCGCTGAACATCCAGCCGCGTATCGATGGCATCAAATCCGTCCTGTCTGCCATGCCGGGGATCAACTTCGTCGAGGTGGCTACAGGTGCAGCGGTTAACGATGAACTCTCCGCGATCGAGGCTTACTACCTGGGCCATAAGAATCTCAAAGGGATGGTCGCGGTTGATGCCGGTAGTACGCAGGGTATAGCCGAGATCATGGACAAATATGGATTGGCAGCCAAGGGAGTACATGCCGGGGGCTATGACCTGCTGCCGAAGACACTCCAGGAGATTCAGAGTGGAAATCTTGACTTCACTATCGACCAGCAGCCTTATCTCCAGGGTTTCCATCCAGTCGTCCAGCTCTTCCTGTACAAGCTGTCAGGGGGACTCCAGCAGCCTTCGAACACGAATACCGGACTGCTCTTCGTCACGAAGGGCAATGTAGCCCCTTATCTGAATACCCAGACGCGCTTTGAGGGAAGTTCCGACAAGGAACAGCTGGTTTCACCGTCCCACTAAGCATATTGGAACTGGGACAAGTTGCTTGAAGGTGTCCTTTCAGGTGTGGCATACTACCTGTATGGACACCTCCATGTCACATAATGAGCATTTGAAAGGCGGTAAATGAATGGCCGAGAACACTGTTTCGGGTACCACCGCCCCACAAACTGAGCCGGAATCGCCACAGCAGGCGCAGGGCAGGCAAAGCTTTTGGTCCACTCTGGTCCATTTCTTTTTAAGAAGACGCGAGGCCAGTATAGTAATCATTGCCATTGCACTCCTCATCTATTTCCAATCCGCTAACTCGGATTTCCTCTCAACAGAGAGCGTCCGCACACTCTTTCAATACTTCGCAGCGACGGCTATCATCGCGGCCGGCGAAGTCATGCTGCTGATCTGCGGCGAAATCGATCTCTCGGTTGGCCAGGTCTTTGCGCTGGCTCCTTTCATCATGTATTTTGCCTACCAGGATGGGCTACCAATCTGGGTGGGTATCATTCTCGGTCTGCTCGTCAGCGCCCTCGTTGGACTGCTGAACGGCTTAATCACGGTGTTCCTACGGGTTCCCTCCTTCATCACCACGCTGGGAACGCTCTTCCTCTTGAACGGGATCAACCTGACAATTTCCAATGCGTTCCCCGTCCTCACGCCCCAATTGGGTACCTTCAACGAGGTAATGGGACACGGCGGTTATTCAGAGATCATCTGGGCTGTGGTCATTGTGATCGTGATGCAGATTATCCTGAGCTATACACGCTGGGGGCTATACACCGTCGCGGCTGGGGGAAATCTGCTTGGGGCCAGCGAGACTGGAGTCAACGTCAAGGCGATTAAGCTGAGGAACTTTATGCTGACCAGCGTGTTTGGCGGCTTCGCAGGCATCCTGGAGGCTTTCCGTATTCAATCCATCGATCCACTAGCAGGGGGCACCGCTATCATGTTCGCGGCAGTGGCGGGAGCCGTAATCGGGGGCACCGCGCTCGCAGGTGGTTCAGGCACAATCGTGGGCGCTCTCCTGGGTACGCTGGTTATCTCCATTATTAAGGATGGCCTCACCTTCATAGGAGTCAACGCTAACACCTTTGACCTGATTCTGGGCGCTGCCATCCTGGTCGCGATGATCGTGAATGTTCGTCTTCAGGTATTGCGAGAGGCAGGTCGACAATGACAGAGACACCCACGACAGAAGCTATAGATACAGAAGTAGCGGACGTAGTAAGCATGGAACACATCGTCAAGCGTTTCGGCGCAGTCACTGCCCTGCGCGATGTGAGCTTGCATTTGAAACAGGGGGAGATACTGGGCCTCCTGGGTGACAATGGGGCCGGTAAGTCAACCCTCATCAAGATACTCACGGGTTTCTTGCAGCCCGATGACGGCCAGATTTTTATCAACGGGCAGGAGGTCAAACTCCGCTCGGTATCCTACGCCCGCTCGCTTGGCATTGAGACGGTGTATCAAGACCTGGCACTCGTCAATGAACTCAGCGTGTATCACAACATGTTCCTCAAGCGAGAAGTGATGCGAAGCCCTTTGCCTTTCCTCAACAACAGGAGTATGCGCGAGAAGGCTGCTGAATCCCTCAAGAGGATAGGGGTCAATATCCCCTCGGTTGATACCGAAGTTGCTAAGCTCTCCGGTGGCCAGCGACAGGCTATCGCCATCGCACGAGCTGTTTACTCAAATGCTAAAATTCTCTTGCTGGATGAGCCGCTCGCGGCAATGGGCGCGAAAGAAGGCATTCTCATTCTTGAACTCATACGCAACCTGAAAGCGATGGGAGAAGTCTCGATTATCATGATCGCGCACAACTATGCCCAGGTGCTCGAAATCTGCGACCGGATCAACATGCTCCAGCACGGCGCCATCACCCTGGATAAACTTACCAAAGACACATCTTTGGAAGAACTGAACGAACTGGTGATGCGCGAGTACCGGATTGGGGCGGCGAGTTCTCATCAGTAGCTCCAATCAGGTTACTACT
>VBFM01000346.1:3662-4163 GCA_005882595.1 Chloroflexota bacterium | reverse complement strand
CTTTATCATACCTGATATATAACTCACAGTGATCGTTTGTCATATCATATGTTGCGCATGCGGAAATAACACCGACCATTACGCGGCAAAGAAGGCCAACGGAACCAGCCATTTGGTACTTCCCGCTTCGTTCATTCGTTAACGAAGTATAGGGAATTATTACCTATAGAACAATGCAGGGAGGACTGATTACAGATGCAACAACCACAAGCTATTATCTTCGACCTGGATGGGGTGTTAACCGATACCTCCGAATACCATTATCGAGCCTGGAAACGTCTTGCGGATGATGAAGGCATTCCCTTTACTCGTGAAGAGAATGACGCGCACCTGCGCGGTATTGGCCGCCGCGAATCATTGATGTACATCATTCGAGGTCGCAATGTATCTGAAGAGCAGATACAAGAGATGATGGATCGCAAGAACCGCTACTACAACGAGATGATTCAGTCGATGTCCCCTAAAGACCTGGTAGCGGGCGGGCGAGCACTGTTACAGGAG
>VBFM01000346.1:0-3577 GCA_005882595.1 Chloroflexota bacterium | reverse complement strand
GTCGTCAATGGCAAACCCGCCCCCGATCTGTTTGTCTACGCTGCGGGCATGGTGCGGGTTCCCACTCCCGCCTGCCTGGGCGTGGAAGATGCCGATGCGGGTATCGAAGCCATAAAAGCTGCTGGCATGCAGGCGCTGGGCATCGGACCAAAGGAACGTTTCCACAAAGCGGACAAAGTAATGCCAACGCTCGCCAATGCGCACCTGCGAGATATTCTGAGCTAACGGTACTCGTGTTGGGTAATTGTTAGAAACCAGTAGAAAGGGTACTCTGTGGACCTCTGGCATATTTCTGAAGATAGATTTGACGCCTCGAAGCTGCATAGTCAGGAGACTGTTTATACCATCGGCAACGGCTATTTTGGCACGCGTGGCGCCTTTGAGGAAGGCTACCCTAAAGCCACTCCCGCTACTTTATTATACGGAGTGTTCGACCGTATCGCGGTAGGGAAGGAGGAATTAGCAAACGCGCCAGACTGGCTGCCGATCAGGCTGTTTGTGAATGACGAGCGTTTCCGCCTGGATCAAGGTACCATCCTTGCCTACGAACGTGTATTGGATATGCAGCATGGAGTGCTGCGCCGTACTATCTCCTGGGAAAGCCCAGGCGGCTTTCGCGTCCACATTTCCATTGAACGCTTCGCGAGCCTTGCGGATGAGCATGTCGGCGCGATTCGCTATAGCGTCACCGCCGACCAGGAGCAGAAAACCACTGGAGAGAATCTCGACATCATCCTGTGGGCCTCACTTAATATGGCAGTGGGTAACTACGATCTGCTCCACTGGGAGCCTGTCGAGCAGCGTCGTGATGGCGAAATAGTCTGGTTGCAGGCGCAAACGCGCCACTCGGCGGTACAACTGGCCCAGACCATGAGCTTTACCACCTCGTCGTGCCAATTCCACAAGGAAATTATTCGCTCGGACATCGCCCCCAGCATTCGCTTCTATGGAATCCTGGCTCCGGGAGAGACCCTCACGGCAGAGAAAGTCGTGGTGATGTACACGTCACGCGACGTGGAAGATGCTCTGCCCGCTGCTCTTGACCATCATCACCGCATTCTCGATTCAAGCAATCTAGAAGCCATACCAGATGCGCATTTTTCACTGCTGGTCGAGGGTACGTCGCGGGTGTTGCCCTGCATGCAGGTTCAACCCTACGAGATATTACTTGCCGCGCACCAGAGGGCATGGCAGCATTACTGGCGACTCTCCGACGTGATCATCGAAGGCGACGATAGAGCGCAGCAGGCGATACGCTTCAATATCTACCAGCTGCGTATCAGCGTGTCGTCATACGATGAACGCTATAGCATTGCTGCCAAAGGCCTGACGGGTTTTGGATATCGTGGTCACGTCTTCCATGATACCGAAGTATTTATGCTGCCCTACTTTGCCTATGCGCATCCCACGATCGCCCGTAACCTCCTCATGTATCGCTACCACCTGCTTCCTGGCGCGCGTGAGAAAGCGAAAAACAATGGCTTTGAAGGAGCGCAATATCCCTGGGAAAGCACGCTAGATGGCAGAGAGGCCACACCCGACGCGATTGTTCACCCGGAGAATGGCCAACTCATCCCCGTTCTCAACGGCCGCATCGAACTGCATATCACCAGCAGTATCGCCCATGCCGTCTGGCAATACTGGCTAGTGACCGGCGATGACGAGTTTATGCGTATGTATGGCGCCGAGATGCTGCTGAGTACCGCTGAATTTTGGGGCAGCCGTGCCGAATATCACCCTGAGCGCGAGGATTATGAAATAAACGACGTGATTGGCCCCGACGAATGGCATGAACACGTCAATAATAATGCCTATACCAACTATATGGCCAGGTGGAATATCCAGAAAGCACTAGATATATTGCTTTGGCTTCAGAACGTGGATGCCGCTAAAGCCGGTGCATTAATCCAGACGCTAGATTTGAGTGAGCAGCGGCTGGATCACTGGCATGATGTCATCAACCGTATGCGTATTCCGCAGGACAAAGAAACAGGTTTGTTTGAGCAATTTGACGGCTTCTTCCATCTTGAACCACTCGATCAAGAAGCATTTCGGGATCGTAAGACCTCATACCAGGGAATCCTGGGTGTAAAGGCCGTGGAGCGTTATCAAATTATCAAACAGGCCGATGTTTTAATGCTGCTTACCGTGCTTGATCAGCAATTTGATTTGAAGACCAAGTACGTCAACTGGAACTACTACTTCCCCATCACTGACCATGACTATGGCTCATCGCTGACGCCCGCGCTGCATGTGATCCTGGCGTGCGAACTGGGCCTGACCGAAACGGCCTACAACATGTTCATGAAAGGCGCGCTGACAGATATCGAGGACCTGCGCGGCAATACCGACGAGGGCATTCATGATGCCTGCGCGGGGGCAGTCTGGCAAGCGGCAGTACTCGGTTTCGCCGGTTTACGCTTCACCGATGAAGGTTGTACGACGGCTCCCTCCTGGCCCGATGGCTGGACCCGCCTGGCCTTCAACTGTTTTCACAAAGGGAAACCGCTCTCCATTGATCTCCGTAAGACGGAGTCGCCGAAATAGATATATTGGTCAACACAGAGATGTAACAAACCCCTCCTGGCTATCGTGTAAAGGATATGTGCCAGGAGGTTTCTGGTTTTATGCCTGATTTGTAAGGAAGAAGCCTTTGAAGTCTTTTACTGAAAAGACTAATCAGCCTGAACGCGCGGACCATCACCATGCGGAAGACCGGGAAGATAACCAGCGCGATGGTGTCAATCCAGTCGGGCAGAATATTCAATCTATCACTGAATTACATCAGCATATCGAGGACCAGATCAGTCCACAGCAGCGAGCAATCGAGAGAGTGACTGCTTTTCTGGGACGTCCCCGCTTTCTCTTTCTCACCCTGGTCTTTGTATGCCTGTGGATGCTGGTGAATATCGTGCTGGACCGCTTGAAACTGCCAGATTTTGATCCACCTCCTTTTCTGTGGCTGCAAGGGCTTCTCAGCCTTGGCGCGTTATTGATGTCCACGGTCGTACTCATCACGCAAAATCGACAGGATCAGGTGGCGGAACAACGCGATCAACTGGATATACAGGCCAGCCTGTTAGTCGATCAGAAGCTGAGCAAATTGATTCAGATGGTAGATGGATTGCGCCAGTCTTGTGATTCCGGCGAGGGAAAGCGAGATCCGGAGGCGGAAGCGATGAAGGAAACACTGGACCCACCCGCACCAGGTGCTCTCAACACTCAATCGCTCCTTAGGGAAAACTGATGAGTCAAGAGTTGTAGAGAGAGAGAAATAAGGGGAAAGATTGCTCTAACTGCGTGATGTTGTTCTGTAAGTGACCACTGCTAGAGGGAATGGTTCATGCAATTGCCCACGTATATCCAACTTGAACCTGTTGGTCAGTGTAATCTGCGATGCCAGATGTGTTCGATTCAATTTCGCCAGGATGGGCCACCGTATGGACCCCTTGCTTTTATGGATTTTGAGCAATTTACCCGTATCATTGATCAATTCACCACGCTCAAGGAACTACATTTACAGGGTCTGGGCGAGCCGATGATGCACCCCCGCTTTTTTGATATGGTCACGTATGCT
>VBFM01000345.1:3306-6928 GCA_005882595.1 Chloroflexota bacterium | reverse complement strand
ACATACGGGCTACTTCCCTCCGGTCGCGAGGGAAAGAATGGTCGAGATTGATATTCCGGCATGCGCCTACCTTTCTTCTCTTGCCTGACACAGTTGTAATGAAACACTACCTCAAAAAAAGGGGTTAAGTCAAGTTGAGGAAAATTACTGAGTTGGAAGGGAAAGAACGAGGAGAGGAGAAAAGCAAACCCGTACACGCGCAACAAAGAAGCGTTCTAGCTTAAGAACACTTCTCTTGCTAATGCATATGCAGAACCAGCAAACCCATCAGATCAAAGCCAACCAGCACCAGCATCAACGCCAGGCCAGCTAGCCGCCACGCTCGCAGAGACAATGCAGCGCGCCAGGTGAAACCACCTTGCTTTACCAGCACGTCTGTATGAGGCTCGATGCATCGTACTTCGGCCAACGAACCGCTCAAACGTTGCAGTTGTCGATTCATCGCCAGCACACGATCACTGATCGCATCCTCAAACGAAGTGTGCAACTCTTCCTCATTCTCCTGGTGATAGATGACGGCCTTCATCGGAGCAGTAGCAAACACATCATGCTGCGTCAGCGTACCCACTGGCGTAGCCGTATCAAACACATCCTGAGTTCTCTCAGGCGGTCTATACAATGTAGCGTTCATCTTCTATACCCTCCTGCTATACTATTCTTTCTACAGACAAGCATAGCGGAAAACAAAGCTGAACACATGGGGCATTTGTCACATCTTTCTTGATCTCCAAATCCCTGCGTGTTCATCATCATAGACGCCGCAAGCGCAACTATTTCGTACTCTCAACCGTCAGTAATTTTGGGGTTGTATCAACCAAAAGTCCTCTTCAACTTTTTTTGCCTCAACATAGTACGTTTGTACAAAGTAGAGATTTCAGCAGGAAGAGGTAGAACAGTGCGAAACTGGCATCCATTCGTTTTTTTGATCCTTCTCGGTGTTATCGTTTTTTCCTGGATTCTTTTTCAGCTCAGTTATATACATGCATCGGCAAACACACGTGTCCAGCATACTCAAAATGCTATCCGGCCCACCGTCCCCGGCAAACTGCAACTTGATAGCCGCCTGCCAGCGCAAACGTTCAACGCCAACAGTAGCTCCAATAACGTGAATGCGAAATTTGGCTCGCGCTTCGATTTCGTGGTTTCTCCCAGCACCCACCTGGTTTCCAGCGGCACCGACGGTATCTATCACGACAATACCGCCAGCTACATCGTCGGCATTGCCCCCACAGACTCCCATACAACCTCGCTTTTCCACATGGGAACGCTCAATGGCTCGCAGGGTGATACCTATGTGCGCAATGAGCAATGGACGCAGGGACTTGATACATCACGCTGGGAAGGGGACGCCAGCGATGGCTCAGGTATGCATATCACGGTAGATATCATCGACACCTTCTATGGTGAACCCGGCTGCATCGCCATCGCCGATTGCGCCAGCGCTGTACAGGACGATACCGTTCCTGTCTTCCTGGTCGGCGTCACGCTGCAAAATAGCGGCAACCACAGCTTGAGCGGAAACTTCCTCTTCGGCAGCGATCGCAGCCTTTCTCTTAGCAATCCCTGCACGCAGCACACCACGCCCGGCGGCACGCCTGTCACCGTTCTCTCCTACAGCAACAACTCTGATGCCACCGGGGGAACGCTTTTTCTCGCTGGAGCGCAGTCACACTGGAAATGCAATACCGGCGCCGCTGACCGCGCCGGCCTCGCATGGAATTACTCGATAGCGGCCGCGCAAAGCCAGACGACCTATATGCTCATCGGCGGCTGGAATGCTGGGCAGAACCTCTTCATGAACACACAACTGCCTGCTGGCTGCCAGCAAGAGCAGCTCTACCCCGCGCTTGAATGGTCAACAGAAAATGACGTGGTGAACTTCGCCATCGATAATCTCTCAGCGCGCGATAACCTGCTTGGCCGAGTGCAATCGATGGAGAATACGCTCATCGAGAATACGTCGCTGACCAGCCAGCAGCGCTGGATCATCGCCGACACTATGCGCAGCTATAAGGCGGCTAGCTGGCTGGTCGGGCGGCAGAACTGCGCGGGCGGAGGCTACGATGCGGCGGTGTATGAAGGTTCATTTGGCTTTTTGACGACGGTTGATGTTCTGCATGATTACGGCTATTTCGAGATCAACCGTGTCCCGTGGTTCTTCAAGAGCGCCCTGCTCATCGTTTTCAAAAATGCCCTGCGCAATAATTTTGGTCTGTTCTTCCAGCACGACCAGGGTGGTGACGTCAATAGCGACGGCATCTGCACAGGTCCAGGGCAAGGCATACCGACCATTCGCGCTACCTGCTACGCGCCCCCACGCTTCTCGTTCGGCTCACCCATGCCTACGGAAGAGGACTCGAATGTGGCCCTGCTTACCGCGTACTACGTCTATATCACAGGCGATACCTCGTTGCTGACCGGTAACAACAACGCCAACCTTAACCTCATTGATGCAAGCATGCAGCACAACCAGCGCGTGGGCGATCCCGCGACCGGCATTGCCTACAACTCCCAGGATACCACCACCACCTATGACGATCAGAAGGACTGCCTGCACAACTTCGCGCCCAAGGCCGGCAACCTCTACTATCAAGGGCTAAAAGAAGCTGCCGCCTATCGCGCCACAGCCTTTATCGACAATCTCATTCCGGGAGACAACAACGCCCCAACATGGCAAAACGACGCGGGTAAGATCGAGAACTCGATGGTGCAAGAATATAACGCCAACGGCTTCATCCCCCTTGCGCAAAACACTGGCGCCTACAACAACTGCAACGGACGCACCGTCACTACCGGCGAGGGACTCTTCTACCTGCACCTGATCGGCCAGGACACCACCATGAACCAGGCCCTCTTGCAAGACCTGGCTCATCAATACCCGGCTGACATGTCCGCCAACACGCTCACCAATCCGCAAATGATCTCCCTGCAATCAACGCCCGCGACCGGCCCCCAATGCCCGCACAACAACGTCTGCCTCCGCTACGAATGGTTCAGCAAGGTAATGCTCTCCGGTCTCATCGCCGATTTCATCTACACCCAATACGGCTGCGCCGCCTGCCACCACATGGACGTGACCGACGCCGCCTTTAAACACAACATAACGCTCCCGGAAAATTTTGGCGATGGCCTGCACGACGACGGCAGCGATTGGACTGGACACTACTATC
This sequence comes from Chloroflexota bacterium, assembly GCA_005882595.1. GTDB lineage: Bacteria > Chloroflexota > Ktedonobacteria > Ktedonobacterales > Ktedonobacteraceae > VBFM01. The sequence goes on along the minus strand of VBFM01000345.1, from coordinate 3,758 downwards.
CACGCGGCATGATTAGCTGGGCTTTTTTGGATGCAGGGTATTGAAATCAATACCCTGCATTTCATCCCCCTCGGTATACTGGACTCACAAACACAAATTTCGTGTCGAGGAGTCCTTGAATGCTCTTAGCAACCGAATCCAATAGAAAGCTTTCCAGAAAAAATCTGACTCAAACACTTGATACTATCTGGCAAACATACTTCCTTGATATACCGCGAGTCAACATGGTAGAGATCGCTTACAGCCATCCCTGGAAGCAGCGGCTTGGTCTGATTCGATTGTCCCTGGATAACACAATAACGTTTATCGGCATCAATACCTTACTACAATTACACGAGGTACCAGAGCATGTTTTAATCACCACCATTGCCCATGAATTGACACATTACGCGCACGGATTTGGCTCGCCACTGCCGCGCATCTTTGCCCATCCACATGCCAATAACGTCGTC
>VBFM01000345.1:588-3258 GCA_005882595.1 Chloroflexota bacterium | reverse complement strand
GGCACAACTTTGTGACAAGTGGATTGACAAACAATGGTTCACGTTTTATGATATGCAGCGTGGAAGTGGTAGGGTTGGTATCGCTCATTCGTCCGATCCATGCGCAACACACAACAGTAATCGCGCCGCAACGTGCATACGCCAGAGAACCAGTTCGGGTGCGTTTATCATGTTAACGAGTGCATCTCGACTAACTCTCACACTGCTATAATACAAATTGGCTAGTGATGCAGAAAATCTTGACACAGGCTGGTACGTGTGGTATAGTGATGCTAGCTCCTAAGGTTTGTACCGCACCATTCTAGAGTTCCACCGGTTTCTGTATGTTGTTGCGTTGTAAACTGTCTTAGGTATGTTGGCCGATGCCTCTTTCACCCATCAAAAGACCATTGTCACCACCTGTTTTTCAGGGCATTTTCCGAGAAAACGCACATGTATCTATTTTCCCACCCTGCCTCAGCGTTTAATACAGAAAGGAGAAAGGGCGTGTTACTTCCCAGGGAGTTGTTCCGCCCTAGAACAACGTGAACATTGCTGAATTAGAAACTAAAACCATAACGGAGTTGCGCGACATCGCTCGCGACCTCGAACTCTCCGGTTACACCACCCTCAAAAAACAAGACCTCGTTTTCCGACTCCTCCAGACCCATACCGAACAACAAGGAAACATTTTCAGTGCGGGGGTGCTGGAAATCGTTGAAGACGGGTTCGGCTTTCTTCGACAGGAACGGTTCTTGCCAGGCAATATGGATGTCTATGTCTCGCAATCGCAAATTCGCCGCTTCGGTCTGCGCACCGGAGACATGGTTTCCGGCCAGGTCCGTCCTCCGAAGGATAACGAAAAATACTATGGTCTGCTGCGTGTTGAAGCCATCAACGGTGTAGACCCCGAGATCGCCAAACGTCGTCCCCACTTTGATGTCTTGACCCCCATCTTCCCGCGCGAGATGTTCAACCTGGAAACCGTTCCCTCGAACATTTCTGGTCGCATCATCAACCTGGTAGCTCCCATCGGACGTGGACAGCGCGGTTTGATCGTCTCTCCGCCCAAAGCGGGCAAGACCATGCTCCTGAAGTCCATCGCCAACTCGATCACCGAAAACTACACGGATGCCCATCTGATGATCGCGTTAATCGGAGAGCGACCAGAAGAAGTCACCGATATGAAACGCTCCGTGCGAGCCGAGGTCATCAGTTCCACCTTCGACGAGCCAACCGAGGCCCATACACGTGTAGCAGAGATGGTGTTGGAACGCGCTAAACGTCTGGTTGAGGGCGGCCGTGACGTAGTAGTGCTGCTCGATAGCATCACCCGCCTGAGCCGCGCCTATAACCTGGCCGTGCAGCCCAGCGGCCGCACACTCTCCGGCGGTCTCGATCCGAGCGCTCTCTTCCCACCCAAACGCTTCTTCGGAGCTGCCCGTAAAATTGAAGAGGGCGGCAGCCTGACCATCATCGCCACAGCCCTCGTCGATACCGGCAGCCGCATGGACGATGTAATCTACGAAGAATTTAAGGGTACCGGCAACATGGAACTGCTACTGAACCGCAAACTTGCCGAACGCCGTGTCTTCCCCGCCATCGACATCGGGCTTTCCAGCACCCGCCGCGAAGAACTGCTGCTCGACGACAAAACGCTGCGTGCCGTCGTCGTCATGCGCCGTATGTTCTCAACGCTCGCCGACCAGCGCGGCATGGAGGCCATGGAGGCGCTCTTACAACACATGTCGAAGACCAGCAACAACATCGAGTTCCTGGCAACGCTCAACAAGAGCATTTTGTAGAAATTCCATCCAGACCTGGTTTCTGTTCGATTCCATCGTTAGCGGCGACCATAAAGGCCCTCCAATAGGCATCAACCGAAGCTGGGAAACCAGGCACAGAGCCGGATGATCCGTAGGGGCGAGGGTGGATGATGCGGGGGTGGGAGTAGCATTTATGCCACTTTATGGTCGCCCTCGGGGTGGGGTGTGGTCGTGTTCCCGCAAGATGTCAGCACGAGGAACAGGACGCGGGCGACCCTAAAGGCCCTCCCAACCCCACCCCGCTCGCCCCTACGGATGTTGATGGGCTTGTTCTTAAGACAATCACAGGAGACCCACCAATGACAACCACAGCCAACATCTACCAGAACTACATCGGTGGCAAATGGCAGGGTGCAGGGAGCGGCGAAACATTCCCCAACTACAACCCCGCCACGGGCGAACTGATCGGCTATTTTCCGCTATCCGGCGAGCCCGAGGCCAGCGCCGCTGTAGAGGGCGCGCGTGCCGCCTTCGAAAAATGGCGACTGGTGCCAGCCCCCAAACGCGGCGAAATTCTCTATCATGTTGGCGAATTGCTCAAGCAGCACAAAGAGGAACTGGCCCGCACTATGACGCAGGAGATGGGCAAAGTCCTCAAGGAGACGCGCGGAGATGTACAGGAAGGCATCGACATGGCCTACTACATGGGCGGCGAAGGACGCAGGCTATTTGGCCGCAGTGTCCCCGTCGAACTGCCTGACAAATCCGGCGTTGCCATGCTCGACCCCGTTGGCGTCGTCGCCTGCATCACGCCCTGGAACTTTCCCATTGCCATACCCACCTGGAAAATGTTCCCTGCCCTGGTTGCCGGGAACACAATCGTTATTAAACCCGCCAGCGACACACCATTAAGCGCGCTGCGCCT
>VBFM01000345.1:0-502 GCA_005882595.1 Chloroflexota bacterium | reverse complement strand
GCACGTGGCGATAGAGGCGGCGAAATCACTCAAACGAGTCTCGCTGGAGATGGGCGGCAAGAACGCCGTGATTGTGTTGGATGATGCCGATCTCAGCCTCGCCGTCGAGGGCATCCTGTGGAGCGCATACGGCACAACTGGGCAGCGCTGCACCGCATGCAGCCGCGTCATTGCCCACAAGTCGATTCGTCAAAAGCTGGTGGATATGCTGGTACCGCGCATCGAAGCCCTGCGCCTTGGCAATGGATTGGACGAGAGCGTAGACGTTGGCCCGGTTATCAACCACTCACAGCTTGAGAAAATTCACTCGTATACCGCAATCGGTCAGGCCGAAGGAGCTACGCTGGTTACAGGTGGCTCCTTCGCCAACGAAGGTGAGCTAGCGCATGGACATTTCTATCGCCCCACGCTCTTTACAGATGTGCGCCCGAATATGAGACTGGCACAGGAAGAGATCTTCGGACCAACGCTTTCGGTGATCGACGTAGAATCATTTGAGGAA
>VBFM01000229.1:0-12580 GCA_005882595.1 Chloroflexota bacterium | reverse complement strand
ACATGCGACAGGTACATTTCATATCCCTGCGCTTGCAGTCGTTCCTGCACCTGGCTGGCACAGGAGAGCTCGGAAAATAGGGCGTAGAGCGTTGGGCCACTGCCGGAAAGACCCACTAGCGGGCAGCCGGCCTGCAGGAGATCAGCCTTTGCCTGGGCGACCTCTGGATAGCGTTCCAGGACACTACGCTCCAAACTGTTGTGGAAGTCTTCCGGTTGCGGCAAACTTCCCGCTTGCAATGCCGTGATGACAGCCCTGCTATAGCTTCCGTCGGTGTAATCACTGGCGGGCAAGCCCGAAAATACTGAAGCCGTTGCTATGCCTATAGCTGGTTTGAGCAAGAGCACCCAGCGTATAGACGACGGCCAATTGGTCAGCGAAGCAGCCAGGGGCGTCACCTGTTCGCCACGTCCTTCGCAAAGCGCGAGACCACCTGTTAGAAAGAACGGCACATCAGAGCCCAATGACGCTGCTAGCTCCTGTAGTTCTGAGGGGGAGAGGGATAACTGCCACCATTGCCGCATTGCCAGCAAAACAGCGGCAGCATCGCTACTTCCTCCACCTAACCCGGCAGCGATTGGGATACGTTTGCGCAGCTCGATCAGAATTCCCTGCTGAAGCGCGAAACGTTCGCGCAACAGTTGCGCGGCACGGGCCGCAAGGTTGTCTTCGTTGCTCAATTCAGGGCGAGTACACACCACCTGCACCCGGTTGTCATCGGTAGCGGTCAGGCAGAGGGTGTCATGTAGATCAACGGTTTGCATAACTGTTGCTAACGCATGATACCCATCAGCCCTCCGTCCTAAAACATCAAGCGTCAGATTGATCTTGGCATACGCTCGCACGAAGCAAACGCTGCCGGAAGTTTGTACTCGCTGTGCATGGCCCATGCCTGCATTGTGCATAGAAATGGCTGACTTGTCAAGCATCATTCCCATAAAACGAGAGCAATAGCCCATAATTACTGTTCGACCTGAACATATTACCTACCTATGATATACTCTCAACTGTGTAAAGTGATAACAATTACTCTCGTTTCCCGTTCTGCGGCTCATTCCTGTTTTTGGTAGGTCTAATGGATATAACCGTTGCTTATTTTCATCCCTTAATGCATCCCGATATAGTGAAACGTGATTTCGACCAGATTCGCGCGACAGGAACTGGGAATATCGTCTATACCATCCATGAACAGGAGGAACAGCGCTGGCCGCGAGACCTGGAACGCGGTTTGTTAATGGCCCAGGATGCCGGCCTCAAGGTGCATTTGAGCCTTGGCCGCTATGGAAATTTATTTGCCGGGCCGTCATTGATGCCAAGCTGGTACACTTTTCGCCATCCACATTCGCGCGTGCTGGATCGCCACGGACGCTATCACGAAATTTCCTGCTTTAATCACCAGTCCTTTCGCCAGTGGCTATTCAATGAAATTGAGCATCTCCTGCGTGTCTATCCGATCAATGGCATTTTGATCGATGAGCCGCGCAGCCTGGAAGTGACCTGTTTCTGCCCAGCCTGCCGCGCCTTATGCCCTGACGTGGCCGATCTTGAGCGCTTCCGGCGTCGTTCGATGATCGATTTCCTGGGTGAATTGTGCTCATGCGTTAAGCGCGTGGATGCGAGTATCAAGACAACCGTCGTATTGCTGCCCCTCGACCTTTCCCAGGTGGAAGAACTGGCGCAGCTGCCCTCGCTGGATACCGTGGGCTGCCACCTCTTCTGGAATTTACTGCACGAAGATGTATACAAGGTAAAAACATGGGGCCACAGCCTCGTTGAGACCACGCGCCAGTATCAAAAACGCAGCCAGCTCTGGTTACAGAATTTCAGTCTTGACGAAAGCACAGAGCAAGAATTGGAAATGGCTTACGCCAACATCATGAGTGTTGAACCGGATGAAGTGGGGTGTTATTATTACTGGCGAAATAATGTCAATCCGACGCGTGTGTGGGAGACGACGCGTGCATTGCTGCGCCGCATCCCACGTCGCCAGTTACATTGGCACGTTCCTTGCAGCATGCCTGAGTCGTAAGCTCGGATGGCAGGCTGGCTAGCAAAAGGTTCGCCACGTCGCCCAATCTGATCAGAAGGAAGAAAAGCAACTATCATGACGACTACATCTACAGTCTTGCTCCCGCCCGGCGGGCAGCGTATATTGGTGATTATGGCCCATCCAGACGACGCGGAATTTATCTGCGGCGGCACAATAGCCCGCCTGGCGGCTGATGACTGCGATATTTCGTATGTGCTGGTCACGAGCGGCAATCGCGGCAGCCACGAAGCCGATATGACCATGGAGCGGCTGGCAAAGATTCGCGAAGAGGAGCAGCGCCATGCCGCTGACACGTTGGGCNNNGAAGTAGAAGTCACACTCGCGCTGCGTGGCGAGTTGGTGCATGCCATGCGGCGTGCGCAGCCGGATGTGTTGTTCACCTTCGATCCCTGGCGCCCCTACGAGATTCACCCCGACCACCGCAACGTAGGCTTGTGCGCCCTGGACGCGCTGGCTTCGGCGCGCATGCCCATGTATTATCCCGAACAACTCAACGAAGATATAACCCATCACCGCCTGAAGCAGGTCTATCTCTTCTCCACGCACCAGCCTAATCACTGGGTCGATGTCAGCGACTACATGGACAAGAAATTAGAGGCTTTGCATTGCCACACCAGCCAGGTAAGTAATCCCGAAGTTGACGAGATAGTACGCCAGCGCACCCGCCTCGTGGGGGTTGAACACGGCTACACATATGGTGAGGCGTTTCATCACCTGGCTTTGCGGTGATTTGAAACGCGTGTAGTGTGTAGGGACAAGCACAAGGCCCCCACCCATCTGCTCTGCTTCCCCTTGTCCCTACGCTTATGCTTATCCCCGGCTGGCCAGACCAAACGTCTCTTTGGTATCCGTCTCCTCGTGGTGTACCTTTTCCAGCAGTTCGCGTATCTGCTGGACATTCTCTTTGGTCTTATCACTAGACTTACTGGCAGTGATAATCAAGGCCTGAACTCCCAGAGCCATCAAGGTATACGCATCGGCCTCGCTGGTGGCGTTGTCCACGTTCAGCATAGCGGGGAAGCGCACAGCTTCACGCACCGCGCGATAACGCAGCACACCCTCGATAGACAATGCGCTGACATCGCCTGGCAATCCGAAGTCCAGCAGCACCGCTGCGATAGTATCGAAGGCGGTCAGATTGCGTATAAAAATGGGATACAGGTCGCCTTCTTGCATTGGCACGGAGACTACCAGTCCCAGGTCTTTAACTTGCAAGGCCAGTAGACGCGCAGGGGCATCCAATGGCAAAACGATGTAATGTACATCCAACTCTTTAAGATGCTCGAAGGTTTCGCGCTCCAGTGTATCCCAGCCACTGGTAATGCGCAGCCCGCAGACGACGTTTTCCCCGCTTGCTTGAGCCGCATCGATGGCCTTCTCGAGTGACTCGAGCGAGTCGTCCTCGCCGTCCCAGCTGAAGAGTAGCCCGTCGGCCCCGGCTTTAACAGCTGACTCGGCGATGGCCGCATCAGCCGTGGTGAACTCTACGACCAGCGCCGCCGCGCGAGGTTTAACGGCAGCTTTGTTTTTGCCTATAAAGCCAATGCCGCTGCCGCTCTGTGCGCGCCGTACCCGCGTAAACATATCCTGTAACTTAGTCATGTATTTTTGTTTCTCCTTATCGTTTCACGGCCACCCGCCGTGTGTACATATGAGAGGTGATACGGGTTTCCAGGTGGAGACCCATTGCTCTGTATTATAGCATGTTTGGAGCAAAGCCCGTACTTCCTATTTTGTTTACTTTGTCTTGTTCAATCAACTATAATAGCCGAGTCATTTCCACGGAATTCCGCAAAAGTGACGCTGAAAACACTACAGGGAGAACTGGCGTTTACCTCCCCTGTAAATATTATAGATATATGGAAGTGTTTGATGTTGCAAGAAGGTATTGATGAGTATATCGCTTCACTCTCTATGAATGAGCAAGGGCACGGGGGGAGCAATCCCAATACAATTGTCGCCTATCGAAACGATTTGAACCAGGCTTGCGCCTATCTCCAGCGATTGCATATCGAGAACTGGCAACAAGTTACCCGCGAAGATATCGCACACTACCTGTTAGAGATGCGCGAAGCGCAGGCATATCGTCCAGCAACCATTGCGCGTAAACTGGCATCCTTGAAGACCTTTTTTCGCTACCTGCGCAGTATTGGCGTGCTTGCTGTTGATCCTATCGAGAATCTGGGTTTGCCGCGTGTCCAGAAAGACTTGCCGCAAGTGTTGACCCAGGAGCAGATTGCCTGTCTTTTTCGCCAGGTTGCCGTCGATACGCCAGTGGGGATACGCGACCTGGCAATGCTGCAAATGCTTTATGCCACCGGAATGCGCGTCAGCGAGCTAGTCTCGCTGAACCTGGATGACGTCGATGTTGAAGCCGCAACGCTGGTCTGCCAGGGGCGTGCCGGGAAAAACAAGCGTGTCCTGCCCCTCTCGGCACTCGCGTTGGAGGCGACGAAGCGCTATCTCTCGGCAGCGCGGCAGCGCCTGGTGCTGCGCCATCCGGGCGAGCAGGCGTTCTTTGTCAACCATCATGGAGAGCGGCTGACACGCCAGGGCTTCTGGCTCATCATCAAGGGCTACGCGCGGCAGGCCGGGATCACCACAATCACCCCGCATATGCTGCGTCACTCGTTCGCTATTCTCATGCTCCAGAACGGCATGGAACTACGCTCGGTGCAAGAATTGCTGGGCCATGCCCATCTCGCCACCACCCAGGTCTACAGCCAGCTTGCGCGTGAAGGGGTGAAAACAACGGTATAATATATTTATACCCTTTCATCGTCCAACCAGAAAGCGAACAACACACATGACACTCTACGACCAGGTAATGGCGGCCGTCGCCGCCATTCGATCTCATACCGATGAGAAGCCCGCCATCGCTATCATCCTCGGCTCAGGCCTGGGTGACCTGGCAAATGAAGTTAGCCATGCCACCGCCATTCCCTATGCCGAAATACCACACTTTCTGCATTCAACGGTTCCCGGCCATGCTGGCCGCTTACTGCTCGGCACAGTAGAAGATTTGCCTGTGGTGATGATGCAGGGCCGTTTCCACTTTTACGAAGGGTATGCACTGGAGGCTCTGACGCTGCCCGTGCGGGTCATGCACGAACTGGGCGCGCACACCCTCATCGTCACCAACGCGGCGGGCGGCCTCAATCCATCCTATCGTCCGGGCGACTTCATGCTGCTGAGCGATCACATCAATCTACCTGGGATGGCAGGCGCGAATCCGCTCACGGGGCCAAACGACGAACGTTTTGGCACGCGTTTCCCCGCTTTAGCTAAAGCCTACGATGCCGGATTACGCCAGCTGGCGCGCGAGGTTGCCTCGAAACAGGCAGATATCACCCTGCACGAGGGTGTTTACGTGATGGTGAGCGGGCCGAGCTTTGAGACGGGCGCGGAACTCAAATTCCTGCGCGCTATCGGAGCCGATGCGGTGGGGATGTCTACCGCGCCAGAGGTGGTGGTAGCGCGTCATGCCGGTATGCGTGTGCTGGGACTGAGCCTGATTACCAACACCGCGACGGGCGACGACACCGAGGAGGTCAATCACGCCGAGGTGCTGGCCACGGCTGACGCCGCCCGGCCTCGCTTCACAATGCTGGTGCGAGGGATTTTGCGGGGGTTGGCTAATTTGCCTGCCTGACCCTGATAGCTTCTGCATACCAGTTATAATGCTTGCCTTTCCAATCGGCCAGAACGAACAGATAATATACACCATGTTCAACTGATGGGGAAAGCGTATAGGTCCAGGCAGTTTTACTACCTGCTGCGCATGGCTGAGTCTGGATTGAAGGGCCAATGAAGTTCAGAGAATTAGGAACTTCGGAAGAAAATGGCTGCTGTATATGATTAATGTCTTTTAGTACAGCATAATGATTTGCGTTAAGTACTGTTTTAGTGGCATCTAAATCGTGTGTTAACCAGATCTTGCAGGTAACGTCGGTGGCCTGAATTGGCGTAGTCGTATTATCATAGACGATGAGAGCAGAGAAGGTGTAGGTGGTTGTACCATTTGCAAGTTCAGTGTATGTAAAATCTCCCTGGTGGATGATCGGTTCTCCCACGGTCACATTTTCGTGTGTTGTCTTTGTGGTTGTTGTCGTACTTTGCGCAACAGGCGTTGTCCCACTACCATGATTTGGCGTTAACCCCGCTATTTTAGGCTTCACGAACGCCCCCAACGCAAAACCGCTGATAAGGCCAGAAAGGGCAAAGAGCAGGATAGCGAACGTGGCTATTCTGCGGGATTGCTGGTTTAAACCGCTTGAATTGGGACGGGTTAACGTTTGCATGTGTAATACTTTTCCTCTTCTGGCTTCTTGATACATTTCCTGCGCCTCATGATAGCATAACTGGCTCATAGTCTCTGCCTAAATGAACGGAAAATAGCCCGTTTTGGCCCCTATCTTGAGCATGAGTTTGATAAATGAAACGGAATATCGCTGAGGATCAAGATGGCGAGAAGTCGGGCGATAGCGAGTACCGCGCCAGGATTATCGAGAGCGAACGATAGTTTTAGGTACTTTTGATACATGCAAGAGTAGACTCTAGCCCCTAAACATCGCGTAAAGACTTGCTATACTGAACATGAGAAAGAGCAGAAATGCAGGGATGTAGAATTTAGTGCTGAAGAAAGGAGAGGCTGCCTCTAATCATTTGTTGGGAGGAGGCTGCGCCAGCAACAATTCTATGACGAAACGCAATCATATGACTACCCAGACCAGGCAAGCGCTTGATGAGGTAGAACTCAAAGCCAATCAACCAGGGTCTACCTCCAGCCGAAGTTTGCGCGCTCAGCAGGTGCCGGTGCCTGAAGTGTCCCTGCAAGTGCAGATGGCACTGGAGGCACTTCGCCAAACTCCGGAGGTACGTTATGAGCTGGTAGAAAGAATACGCGCTGAGATCGAAGCTGGTACCTACCAGATAGACAACATGCTCATCGCCCGAAAATTGCTGGGCATATCTTAAGTTGAGAACGTTGAAGCGAGCATGACAGAGGGTGGGACGTGGTCACAGTAAGGGCGGTTGTCCTGGCAGGTGCTTCAGGAACCTTGTGAAAGGAGTGTGTATGAGCATACCAGCAAGGACGGGCGATGCCTGGGTCGCGTTTGTCACTACGCGCAGTCCGGTATTTCGCGACGAATTGATTGTGGCCTATGCTCCCCTGGTGAGGCATGTAATAGGCCGCTTAGGTATACCGTCAACAAGTGTAATAGATCGAGACGACCTGCTAGCGCAAGGCGTGGTCGGGCTCATTCATGCCATTGATAGCTACGACCCCTCGCGAGGTGTTCGATTTGAGGCGCTCGCCACTGCTCATATTCGTGGAGCCGTGATGAACCAACTGGGTTCGGACAACCTGTTGCTACCCTTAGCTGCCGCGCGGGTGCGGCAAATGGAAGGCGCCCTGCAGGGACTGGAAAAACGCTTGAAGAGACCTGCGACAGAGGAAGAGATCGCAGCCGCATTAAACATTTCCGTAGATCGTTACCGTCACATGTTGGAGGAAGCTGGCACAGTAGTACAATCGCTCGATACGCCGCTTAGCCCTTTGCTGTAAATAGGGAATGTTTGCAACTGCGCTTGCAGATTGAAAACAAGACTTGCCGCAAAAAGTGGCTCTACTTTTTCCTGAAATTGGGCAGAAAGCATGGCTTTTGGCCTCGCATTGTCTTGACATTGGATATCTCCTTCGCTAGTATTGAATGGGTATCCATCGTAACGCGCCCCTGGAAGAAGAGAGTCACTCATGCAGGATCAGGTTGGGAAGCAACTGGGCAACTACCGTGTTCTTCGCCTGTTAGGAAAAGGGGGCACGGCTTCGGTCTATTTGGGAGAGCATCTCTACCTCAGGAACCACGCTGCGCTGAAAATCCTGCATACACAACTTGCTGAGCAGGATGCCGAACGGTTTTTGACGGAGGCAAGGATGCTGGTCGGCCTCTCCCATGCACATATTGTGCGTGTGCTGGATTTTGCGGTGCAGGATGATATCCCGTTCCTGGTGATGGAATATGCTCCTGGTGGCAACTTGCGCCATCGTCACCCCATAGGCACGCGCTTGCCTCTCAACACCATCGTCTTCTATGCAGGACAGGTAGCCTCAGCCTTACAGTATGCTCATAACCGACGCGTGATTCACCGCGATATCAAACCAGAGAACATGCTCCTCGATTCTCAGAATAATCTCCTGCTGAGCGACTTTGGCCTGGCGCTCTTTACGCCTTCGAGCGGCTCCTATAGCACACAAGCCGTAGCTCAACAAGTAGCAGGTACTTCGTTCTATCTCGCACCCGAACAGATGCGGGGTCAGGCACGAGCGGCCAGTGATCAATATGCTCTTGGCGTAGTGATCTATGAATGGCTGTGCGGGACGCCTCCATTCAAAGGAACTCCGCTCGAAATCGCTATACAGCATCTCTCTGTGCCGCCGACGCCGTTACGAGACCTGCTGTCCAATCTCTCACCTGTTGTCGAAGAGGTGGTGCTGCGCGCACTGGCCAAGGAGCCTGAGCAGCGGTTTGCTACCATACAAGAGTTTGTCTCTGCGCTTGTGGAAGCAGCACAGCAGGCGGTCCTTGTTGAGGTAAGCACTTCTTCAGAAGACCTGGAAGATGATCACTCCGGCAGCACGGGAACTTCCGGACCAATCTGGAAGGTGCCAACGGTTTTGACGCCGCTGGTTGGACGCGAGCAGGATATTGCTGATATTCGTGTTTTGCTGATGAGCCCAGAGATACGCCTCCTCACGCTGCTTGGACCGGGTGGCATCGGTAAAACGCGTTTGAGCTTCCAGCTTGCCGCCGAACTCCGAAGCTTCTTTGCCAACGGCGTTTGCTTTATCCAACTGGCTACCATCCGCGATCCAGACCAGGTGATGGTGGCGATCGCACATGGGCTGGATTTACCGGAGGGAGGCGTTGCTCCCTTTGAGCAAGTGAGGGAGTTCCTGCATGCAAAGTATGTGCTGCTGATATTAGACAATTTCGAGCAGGTCGTCCAGGCGGCTCCATCTGTTGGACGCTTGCTTGAGGCATGTCCGCATGTCAAAGTACTCGTCACCAGTCGAGTTACTTTGCGCCTTGCGGGCGAGCAGCACGTCGAAGTATCTCCACTGGCCTTGCCGGATTTGAAGCAGCTACCTGGGAAGGAGGCCATGGCGCACTATGCCGCCGTCGCTCTCTTCGTCCAACGCGCACAGGCACACGTTCCAACTTTTGAAGTGACCACAAGCAATGCGGCGGCGCTGGCCGAGATCTGTGTGCGCCTGGATGGCCTGCCCCTGGCCATTGAGCTGGCTGCTGCTCGTATCAAGCTGCTGCCACCGCATGCCTTGCTCCCTCGACTCGCGCGCCGGTTACAGGTGCTCACCGGCGGATCTCCAACACTGCCGGCGCGACAACAGACGCTGCGCAGCACCATCCAATGGAGCTACGACCTTCTGGATGCCTGGGAGCAACACCTTTTCCGGCGGCTTTCGATCTTCGTGAGCGGCTGCACCCTGGAGACGGCAGAAGCCCTCTGTGCCGCCCTGGACGGTGAAGACCCTGGGAACGAGTCGGTCTTAGATGGGGTCGAATCACTCATTGAAAAGAGCTTGCTGCGGCTGCCTACTCTGGAGGAGCAAGAAGAGGAGCCTCGTCTACACATGTTGGAGACTATTCGGGAGTATGGACTGGAGTGCCTGGCTGCGAGTGGAGAGATGGAGATTACCCGGCAAGCTCATGCAAATTACTATCTGGCACTCGCGGAGGAGGTGGAACCGAAACTCGCAGGCCCGGAGCAGGCGACCTGGTTGGATCGATTGGAGCACGAGCATGAAAATTTGCGGGCGGCGCTCCAATGGTTGCTCGAACGTGGAGAGGCGGAACAGAATATGGAACAGGCCCTGCGATTTGGGGGAGTACTGCGGCGATTCTGGCTGGTGCATGGTCACTTAAGTGAGGGGCGGAGCTTTCTGGAGCGGGTTCTGGCGGGAAGTGAAGGAATCAGAACGCCCGTGCGGGCAAAAGCGCTCAACGCTGCCGCGAATATAGCGCTCAACCAGGGCGACGTTGACCGGGCAGAGGTGCTGGCGGAAGAGGCCCTGGCGCTGTACGCCAGGTACGCACGCACGCGGCAACTGCCCATCTTACAGGCGGAGGTTCTGCCAGAGGAGAGCCTGGCACGATACCGGGAACTCGGAGATGCAAAGGGTATCGCGTTTGCCCTCCACCAGTTGGAAAGAGTGGCCAGGGCGAGGGGCAATCTGAGAGCAGCGCGCCTGCTGTCAGAAGAAGCCCTGGCGCTCTTCAAAGAGGCAGACGACCAGGAGCGTGTGGCCTGGTCACTCTACCGTCTGGCTCGTCTGAACCGTGAGCAGGGCGAATACTCTAAGGCACGTGTTCTGGCTGAGGAGAGCCTGGCGATACACAGGGCGCTAGGAAACAAGGAAGGGATTGCCAGCGCCCTCTTCCAGATGGCACAGGCGCTCTTTGTTTCCCAGGGCGATCTGGCCATGGTACGCTCTCTACTCGCAGAAGCGCTTGCGCTCTATAAGGAGTTGGGTGATAGGGAGGATATGGCCGATTGCCTCTACCTCTCGAGCCGGGTGGCGCTTAGTCTAGGTGACGCTGCCACGGCGCACTCACAGGCGGAGGAGAGTATTGCCCTCTCCAGGGAGATCGGGGACCGGGAGGGTCTCTCTGAGTCGTTCCCCCTTTTGGCCAGGATACTGGCAGTCCAGGGGGACGTGGCAACGGCACGCACCCTCTACGAAGAGAGCCTGGCTGTAGCCAGGGAGACGGGTAACAAGATGAACATCGCTATCTGCCTGGAAGGATTGGCGGATATGGCTGTGGCCCAGGGAGTCGTAGATCCGTCCGTCGGAGGCGTGCAATCTAAGGCACTTTCATCTTTGTGGGCGGCACAACTCTGGGGGGCAGCAGAGTCCTTGCGCGAAGCTATTGGCGCGCCCATGCCGCCTGTTGACCGTGCCCCCTATGAGCGTACCGTGGCTACCGCTCGCGCCCGGCTTGGCGAGCAGGCCTTTGCCAGGGCGTGGGCTAAGGGAAAGGCAATGCCACTCGCAGAGGCCCTCGCTGCCCCCACTAAAGCGAAGGATGCCGCGCCAGCCGGTCAAACAAGGGCATCCTCAACCAGGGCACCGGCTTATCCCGATGAGCTGACCGCACGCGAGGTCGAAATATTGCGATTGGTCGCGCAGGGCTGGACCGATGCACAGATTGCCGAATACCTCGTCATCAGTATACGCACCGTCAACACCCACGTGACCTCGATTTACCGGAAGATTCAGGTGACTGGTCGCAGCGCGGCGACTCGCTACGCTGTTGAACACCAACTCGTGTGAGTTGGCTTCCCCTCTTTTGACCCCATCGAGCCCATTGCATGTACGTGGCTACGTAGTACTACCTGACTCTCATCCCCGCTCCCTTGCAATCCCTCTCATTTTGCCTTTTTCCAGATACGTACTTGCGATACGTTATTTCACGGATGTATTCACACCACCAGATAAGTAAACTATTGATGTAAAGAAGTTCACACAAACGAGTGACCGAAAGCACCAGAACAAATAAAAAATGAATAACTCTTTTTCCTATTCAAACGAAATCTTTCTGAAAAAAATTATGCTAAATCAAGAAAGGAAGCCAGTATCATGAGTATCGCAATTGTTAAGAGGGTACCATATCGATCATCGACGCGGTCAGGCGTGTATACCCCTGAGACACTGCGGCAAATCGGGAGCCAGGTCGGGGCTATCGCAAGCCGATACAGCAGCCTGGAAAGTCACAAGCGAGCTATCGAGCGCCAACTGGCCTTGATTGCTGCTCAGATACATGAGCAAGACGTTTTACTCATCCCCGGCACCGTCTTCCTGCTGTTGGAGATGCGCGGAAGTGGGGGAATGAGCGCTCAGCTAGAACAGATCGCACGCATCCTTCATGAGGAGGGTTACTGGAAACCACGAGCGCGCGTGCAGAACTATCATCGGCAGGATGTCTATCACCTGGGCAAGAGTGCTCAGCGATTGTTCGATGACTATGCGGCGTTGGTTCAGCCGGTCGAGCGACTCTATGCCAGGCTGGGATACATCACGGAGCGCCGACAGATGCAGCCCGATACGACTCTCCAGGGAATCTTCGAATGCCTTGCGGCAGCACCGGACGTTGCCTTAAAAGGCGAGGTCGATGCGATTGTCGAACTGCTTGAGCGAGCCAACCGCCATAATTGGTTATGGAAACTCTGTGATCGATTGGCCCGCGGGCCAGCCATATCCTCCAGGTTTTGAGGGCGTCTACAAGGTCTGGCAGGATTTCATTTCACTGGAGGCTTGACGCTGCCGCAAGACCCACTTGCGAGCGTTTCCGCTTTTCCTTCTCGGTTTGAGAATAGGATAGTAGAGTTACTTGCAAATTGCAAGCAACATTGCTTTCCCGAGAGAAGGAGAACGAAGACATGCAGCTTCCCCTCACGACCCATCTGCCTCTCGCGTCGTCGTCTCAGCAGGTGCTCACCCGGCGC
>VBFM01000344.1:3326-5742 GCA_005882595.1 Chloroflexota bacterium | reverse complement strand
CTGCATCCCTCCCACTTGCCGAATTATCCCCTTTAGCTCCATCATTGTCAATGTGGAACTCACCGTCATTGCGGGCAGATCGGCTTCGCGAATCAGGTCATCGATGTGGCAAGGTTCGTGGCTGAGCAGCGCCAGCAGCGCCCTCTCCTCGTCATTGTCGGGCAGCGCCGTTTGCATCTCGATCTGCTGCGGGATCATGAAGAGGTTGAGCGCCTCAATGATATCCTTGACCTCCATCACCGCGCGCGCCCCATCCTGGATCAGTTTGTTGGTTCCTGCACTTCTACTCGAAAGAATGCTGCCTGGAACGGCGAAAATCTCACGTCCCTGCTTTAAGGCGTGTTCTACTGTGATTAATGCCCCACTTTTAGGGGGCGCTTCCACCACCAGTACACCCATTGAGAGACCAGAGATGATGCGGTTACGCGCGGGAAAGTTCCCACCTTCAGGTTTTACACCCAGGGGATATTCGCTGAGAATTACGCCCTGTCCCGACTCGACGATGCGGTGAGCCAGCGCGCGATTCGTCGGCGGATATATGGTATCCAGCCCGCTCGCCATCACTGCGATGGTGCGTCCGCCCGCGTCCAGTGCAGCGGTATGGGCGATGGTATCGATGCCCAGGGCCAGGCCGCTCACAATGGTGACACTACCTTTGGCGAGTTCCGTCACTATACGTTCGGTGACCTGCAGACCATAGGTACTCGAATTGCGCGTGCCAACTACCGCTAGTGCGAACCGGTCTGCTTCGGTCAGTTTGCCGTACGTGTAAAGAACGGGCGGCGCATCGTCGATCTCGCGCAAAAGGGGCGGATAGAGCGCATCTTTCCAGGTGATCACCCGAATTCGCAGCTTCGCCAGTTTCTCCAACTCTTGCTGAGGGGTGATAGTCGAACGGAGCTTGAGCAGGTTGTCGATAGTGCGCTGCGTGATCCCTGCCTGGGCCAGTTCTTTACGCTCAGCCTTCCACGCGGCCTCTACATCCTCATGAAAGAAATCGAGCAGGGCGCGAAAGCTCGCGGGCCCTATACCCGGAACGCGGTTGAGCGCGATCCAGCAAGCCAGCTCATCAAGTGAGAGCGCATCCGATGGGTAATAGTGCGTTGGCATATCGAACACTTCCATCTATATCATCCTTTCGTATTTACTCCTGCGGCACCTGCCTCCTGGGTGGCAGGCTGGAATATTCCTGTCCCTGAAAGGCCGCTGGTTCTCCGGTTGGTTGCGCGGACATCCACGGCCGCATGTAGATTAATTGGTTCTCCTGGCTGCTTTGACCGTTTTGACCCTGCTGTTGTCCAGCCGGAGTTTTCTGCGCAACAGATTGTTTGCGGCGAGTTATGTTGGCAAAAAGGAGAACGAATCCCACCAGGGAAACGAGAACCAGTACACCACCCAGGCCGATCAAGATCCAGGAGCGGTCATCGCTGCTATTTGCGGTCTGGCTTCCGTGTAATGCAACTTGCGGCGTTGGGGTTATCGAAACGGGCAAAGGTACACCAGGTTGGTGTAATGAGAGCCGCCATTGATTCTCGAGGTGAATTTCGTCAATTCCCAGCCCCTTGACCAGGTCGGTGTTGAAGTCAAGTTCTGGATCATTCATCTGCCGGATAAGCTGCGCCATCCGACCTTGATGAAAAGTATTGTACATGTAGGTGAGCAGGTTCCAACTTTGCGCGTAGGCAAGGTAGGCCTGGTTTGCGTCAGACGGGAAGCCGTCAGAAATTTCACCGAGGCGCAGTAGACTATGCGTGGCGAGTGCCTGGTCGAAACGATTCTTCATATCGGGTTCATGAAAGGCCTGGTTGTACACAGCCAGCCCCTCGTCAAACCAGGTGGGCGGGTAGTTGTTACCGGCTGCCCCATACTGGATCAGTTGGTGAAAGATAAGGTGCGTCAATTCATGGGGCATGTCGCGTATTAAGGTGTAGTCATTCATGCCTGTCGCCACAATCGAGGCTTCCTCAAGAGTTGGAAAAGCGACTCCTCCTACCCATTCATAAGAGCCGGGAGCCAGTGAGCCGTGAAAATCCAGGTCCGTTTCGTACACCCACAAATTGATGGGATGCAGCAGCCCACCTCCAAGGGTTTTGCTAATGTTGTCAATACTCATGCTGGCCTGGCTGAGGATGGCCTGCCCGAAGTCCTTCGATCGATTGTACCAGTTGACCTGTAGCAAACCCGAGGTCAGGTGCTGCCAGGAAAAGCGGGTATCAACAGTTGTCAATGCTTGCTGTGGTTCAACATATGTCCCACCGGCCTTGTCCGCGAATTCCCAATGATAGTACACCATTGTACCGGGTGGAATGAATTTGCTCCCGCTGGTATCTTCTTGCCAGCGCAGGCTGACGATATGTAAAGGGGTAGTGATCGGTATTTTATGCGCCTCTGTCCCTTCAAAGCTGTGGATGTTCAC
>VBFM01000344.1:0-3158 GCA_005882595.1 Chloroflexota bacterium | reverse complement strand
GTCAGCAGAGACAAGAGACAGATACGGCGTAAGAACATCAAGAGACTCCTCTCCATCCAGGCATAGTGTGAGTCATAGAGTATAGAAGCTATATATGAATAATGCCCCTATTGTACCTGATTTATCCTCTGCTGTACACAGCCAGCATGCCCTGCATGCCCCAAATAGGCGGGTGTGTTAACACATTCTCATTTGTTCGTTGGCATAGATAGGCTACTGCTCCCTGAAACCGATAACCGCTTTCGTTCTTTATGAAGAGTGACGGATGCATAGCGTGATCTGCGCATATCTAGAGGATTATGAAGGAACGATATGAATAATACTTATTGGACTCAACAGCAAGGGGATGAGAATCATCTTCCTGCCAATAATGGAGCGAATGGAGTGCCTAAGTCGGGCGGCTTATTGCGCAATTATAAATCAATGCCTCCAATGCCTCAACCACAAGGATGGCCCTCTCATCCAGAGCCGCAAGGGTCGCTGAGGTCTTCGCCATTGAGTCCGTTGCCGCAGTCCCAGTCTCAGCCTCTGGTGCAACCTCCGCAGCTCCCACAACTATCGCAGCCTGCGCCGTTCCCCCAGGGGCAACCAGATTGGCCGCCTCAGCAGGGAGCACGCTCACCTTCCTTGTTTTCCAATGCTATGGATACCATGCGCCGCTGGTCAGGTAAGGTTGTCGCGGCCAGTAAGGACAATGTCGATCAGAACCCCCTGATACTCTATCGTCCTGGCGCGCCAGAACCGATCAAGCGCAAACCGTGGAGGCGCTCTCATGCTGTGCGCATCTCGATGCAGATGCGCCGCCGCCGGGAGCGCTGGGTACACGCCCGTCCCAATACAAAGAAAGTCTTTACTATCACGCTGAGTGTTTTTGCAATACTGCTCGTTGTCTTGCTCTCCTCGGGCTTTGCCTGGGCCTTTGCCTATTATCAGAGCGAGTTTCCACAGGTACAGGGCCTGGCTAATCAGCAGATCAGCCAGTCTACTCGCATTTATGATCGTAGTGGGAAATTGCTGCATGTCTCTTATGATGGTAGATTTGGGCGCAGTACGCCTGTCATCTACAATTACATACCAGGAGTTATGCAGGATGCCATGATTGCCGCCGAAGATCATACCTTCTGGGATAATTCAGGTGTGGACCCCCAGGGTATTCTCCGCGCGGCCACTGAGTACCTCTCCAGCGGTTCCGTGCAGAGTGGTGGCAGTACTATCACGCAACAAGTTGTTAAAAATCTCACCGGGAATACACAGGTCACTCTGCAACGTAAACTTCCAGAAGCGGCCCTTGCCATTGGTCTGACGCAGCAGTATCCCAAGTGGAAGATATTAGAGATGTACTTCAATGCGTCGGCCTTCGGTGCGCAGGAACTGGGCGTTGACGCTGCGGCTGAGGACTATTTCGGCCTGCACTCCCAGTGCGATAGCAATTTTAAGTGTGTCCCGGCCATCGCGTTCCTTGGTCGCGACCTCAAAACGTGTAAGAATATCGCCGACCTCACTACCTGCAAGGAAAATCCGCTGCTGGCCCTTGCTCGCGCTTCGCTGCTGGCCGGAATGCCGCAAGACCCTGTCAATTACGATCCGACCGTGAATCCGTCCGTGAACATGCCAAATGCCTTTGCGCGCCAGGATTATGTACTCAATCAGATGCTCTCGCTGAATGATGGGATCAACCTGGGGTTGGGCGACCAGGTAAAAGTTTCTGAGCTCGGGTCAATTACCCCGGATATGATCAACCAGGTAGAAGCCTTGACCCGCACGTTCAAATTTACCGGCTTCCCTAATATTAAGAATGACGCGCATTTTGTGGATTGGATCATTCCTATCGTAGAGAACGCTCTGGGGAATGGCGATACCCAGCTTGGAGTGCAACTCTTCTCCACAGGTGGCTTCAATATTCGCACCACCATCGATTCCAATTTGGAAACGTTTATCGAAAATAATGTGCGCCATCACCTGCATGACAAGGAATATCAGATCTTTGTCGGTGACTATGGGCCGCTCAGTACCGTGCACAACGTCAATGACTCGGCAGTCGTCGTCATGAATGCCAAAACCGGTGAAATTCTAGCCATGGATGGCAGCGCAGACTACAATAATACAAACGATCCGACGGTCGCTGGCAACGTTAATGTGGCTACTTCCCTACGCGCGCCCGGTTCGTCATTCAAGCCCATTGTCTATGCCACCGCTTTTCAGATGGGATGGTATCCTGGCATTGTGCTTCCTGATAGGGAGACCTTCTTCCCGAATGGGCAACCTTCCACTCTGGATGTCCATGCTAAAGATGCCACCTACCATCCTTTCGATTATGGGCAGACCTATCACAACCTCAATTCTAATATCCTGTTGGATATTGCCAACTCGTTCAATGTTCCCGCCATTAAAGCTCTGGAGTTTGCCGGACAGGAGAACGTTCTAAAGATGGCGCGGCGCTTCGGCATTACCGATATCGATCAGGATGCGGTCAATTATACGCTCGCTTATGACAAGCAATACCATGTCAATACTCGGTTTACCACGCAGCAAATCCTGGGGCCATCGTTCGCGCTTGGTGCCTATGATGTCTCCTTGCTTCAAATGGTAGGTGCCTACCAGGTCTTTGCCAACCAGGGCATGCGCGTTCTACCACAGGGAGTCCTGGATATCTGGGATAACTATGGGCATCACCTCTACCACTATGATACCAAAAATCCGCCTGCCGCGCGCATTATCAGCCCGCAGATCGCGTACCTGATGTCTTCGATGCTTTCAAATAATGATGCGCGCGCGATTGAGTTTGCTCCTGATACGGTGCTGACCACGCAGGACTGGGATCAACGTCCTGTGGCCGCGAAAACCGGCACAACCGAAGGCTACCAGGATAACTGGACCATCGGCTATACTCCCGATATTGTAGTGGGCGTCTGGTCGGGCAATGCCAATGGAGATTTGATGAAGAATGTGGTTGGCATCAGCGGCGCGGCTCCTATCTGGCACGATGCGCTCGAGTACGCCAGCGGTAAATGCTATCCGGCAGGTGCATTCCCCGGTAACTGGAGCACTTGTAATGACTTTAACTTCCCACCGGACACCTTCAATCCTCCACCCGGTGTCATCCAGCAATCGGTCAATACTGTCAATGGCCTGGCTGGTAGTGGCTATGTGAGCTGGAT
>VBFM01000218.1:1689-4741 GCA_005882595.1 Chloroflexota bacterium | reverse complement strand
GCGCGTTGTTGCGAAAGGCGGGTGGGGCGGAGCCAATTGTAGTTGAGGGTGTTTCGGGTACTGATGTGTGGGTTGATGCGCTGGGGCAGGCCGATGATAAGGTGCAGATGCGTGTGGGTGTGCCAATCAAGGAGCTGCCGGTGTATATGCAGGATGCGTCAGTTGTCCTGAATGCGGGTGCATTTATGGCGGATTTTGGTAGTGGTTTTGTGTATACGGTGCTTCCTTCAAATGATGAAGACGCAGTGCGTGCGGCTGTAGAGCAGTTGCGTGGGCCCGCGCTGCGGGCTGGCGGGTACGCGATTGTGACGCATTTACCAGATGGATGGCAGGGTGGGTTAGATAGGTGGGGGTATGCGCCGGATTCGCTGGATATTATGCGAGGGTTGAAGGCGCGGTGGGACCCAGGTGGAATACTGAATCCTGGGGAGTTCGTGGTCTGAATTGTCTGTCGACCTGGGGGTGGACGCGATAAATCGCGTCCCTACACCTTGACGTCCTTCTTCTTCAAGAAATAGCCGATAGCGAAACCTAGCAGCACTATCATCGCCACCAGGCCTAGCCACAGGAGCAGGATATAGCGCGTCGAGTCGCCACCCTGTCCATATTGATAGGTGGCGACAGAGCCGATGAGCTGGTCGTTGCCGAGGTATTGATTACTCAGACCGACGGAAGTGCCAAGGGCGGCTACTGCCCAGCGGGCGGCGAAGAGCAGGCCGATTGGCTGTAAGAAGCCGCCCTTTAAGGGAAAGATGGCGCCCGCGAAGATGACCTGCGGGATGAGGATAATGGGGATCAGGCTGACTGCGCGGTCATTGTTGGGGGCAAGGGATGAGACCAGCAGGCCAACCATGAGACCGGCCAGGGAGGTAAGAGCCATGGTGATGTAGACCTCCAGTCCTACGGGGAGGAAGACACCTTGCTGGAATGGGGCGACCAGATTGACCATGATTACCAGTATCGCGCTTTGCACCAGGCACAATACGCCCAGAACGACAATTTTAGAGAACATATAGGGGGCGATGCCCAGGTTGACGGTGCGCTCGCGGCGATAGATGGGCAGTTCTTTGACGATTTCGCGCGCACCGTTGATACAGCCGAACATGACGGCAGCGAAGGACATGACGAACAGCACCTTTTGCGCATCGCCATCGTAGGCAGGATTGGTGACATTACTATAATTAAAGACATCAGCAACCGTGACAAATTTGACGATGAGCATCAATATCAAGCCAATAATGGGGGCCTGTAAGAGCAGGATGAGCAGGTTGCCGGTGTCGTTTTTGAGCAACTCGATATAGCGCCGCGAAAGGATGCGAAACTGTTTCTGAGGGTCGCCGCGCTTGGGCGGTTTGGCCGGTGCGGTTTGCTGAAGTGTCCCTGTGCGCCCGGCAGGGCCTTCCATGAGGGGTCTCGCGACGTATTTCTGGTAATCCTCTGAAGCGCGGAAGGCGGCTTCAGCCCTGGCGGGAGCGTCGGGATTGTCTTTGCCCGGTTCGAGCGCGCCGTAGATTTCGGCAAAATCGGTTTTCTGAAAGAATCGCTTGGCCTCATTGGGCGGCCCATAGTAGACGAGTCGACCACCCTGGGCCAGGAAGCAGACGTAATCGCAGGTGTTGATGTTATTGGTGGCATGCGTCACCAGCACGATGGTATGCCCTTTGTCGGCCAGTTTGCGCAGCAGGAACATCATTTTGCGATCCAGGCCGGGATCAAGGCCTGACGTGGGTTCATCCAGAAAGAAGATACTGGGTTTGGCGAGCAGCTCCAGGGCGATAGAGACGCGCTTGCGCTGCCCGCCTGAGAGCTTGCTGACGAGCAGGTTACGCCGGTCCTCCATGTCTACATCGGCCAGGACTTCGTCGATGCGCTGCGAAATCTGGGACTCGGTAAAGTCATCGGGCAGGCGCATCTTTGCAGCAAAGTAGAGCGCGCGCTCGACGGGCAGATCGCGATGCACGATATCATCCTGCGGCACATAGCCAAGCTGCGTACTGAAGGCGGCCAGCGAGCGGTAGTAATCCTGCCCGTTATAGAGCACCTTGCCGTCGTGGGCCGGACGCAGCCCGTTGAGGGCATCCATCAGCGTCGATTTACCGGCGCCGGAGCCGCCGACGAGGGCCACGAACTTGCGTGGGGGAATGACTATCGAGATGTCGTTCAGCAGGACGACGTTGTTATTGCCAGTTTTCCGAAGCCGCGTGGCATCAATACGGATGCTGCTGCTTTCATCGTACGGTGTCAGTTCCGTGCCTGTATAGGTGAGCTTGTAGGGCCCGATGCGTATCTCATCGCCGGGATTGAGCAGTTTGCTGGTTACGCGCTGAGTGTTGACATAGATGTGGTTGGTGCTGCCGAGATCGACGATGCGATACCCGCCCTGCACCTGTTCCAGGCGCGCGTGATGACCCGAAATCTGCGGATGGGTGAGAACTACGGTGTTATCCCGGTGGCGTCCAATGGTGATGACGGGCGTGTTGAGCGGGATTGGGCGCATCTCGGAGGGCGCTTCCTGTACAGCACCGGAACCATCGTTAAAGGTGAGGGTGACAAGCGTGCCATTTTCGTCGCCTATGCGAAAGACGTCGCCGCGCGTTAAGGTTCTGCGAAAGGTTTGATCACCGAGAATGTGCTGCCCCTGGAAGAGGAGGCCGTTGAGTGTGCGCTGCTGGCGGGCCTTTGGATGTGGATGCACCAGCACGAAGGTGTTGCCCTGCTGCTCGATCTGCGCGTGAAAGGCAGAGACGATGGGTGCGTGGATGACGATGTCGTTGGAGGGGTCACGCCCTATGGTAATGATTGGCCGTGTCAGGGGTGTGGTCTGTTTCTGATTCGAGATGTTGGCGCTCACTTCAAGCGAGGGAACGCCCATCATAGGTACGACCTGCGATTGTGATGCACGCTGAGTGAACAGGCTCTGCCCGTCCCCGAGAAATGATGCTGCATTGGGTGAGAGCAGGCCGGGTGTCGGTTGAGCAATGTCGGGTAACGGGGGCGGCCCTGGCTGAGGAATTTGAGAATAGGGGGTTGGTTGAGGAACATTGGGCATGGG
>VBFM01000218.1:0-1683 GCA_005882595.1 Chloroflexota bacterium | reverse complement strand
GTAGTGGTTGAGACGGCTGTTGTGCGGCAGAAGCAGCGGAAGCAGGGGCAGCGAGAAATACGAATGAAGTGACGCCTCCCAGGCTAATGGTATCATTGGGGCCAATGGTTCCCTGCTGCATGTCGCGCTGGTTGATCTTCAACGTGTTGTTGGGGGCCAATTTCTCAATCGTCCAGAGCGAACCATGCTGCACAATGCGCGCGTGGGCGCGTGAAATGGTGGCGTCGGTTAGTACAATGTCGTTCTGCGGATCACGTCCAATGGTGGTATACGCCTTGCTAATTGGGAAGGTGATCCCGGCCTGCGCGCCCGTGAGTATCCTGACGGCGCATGGATATTGCCTGCTTGCGTCGTTCACACACGTTCTCCCACTGTTTCAAATAGCGGTTGATCTAGAGTACGAGTGGTTGATATTGTCGGTATAGAGGCAATTATATAGGAGAGTGGGGTGGAGGGCAAGGGGTTTTCTTCCTTCTTCCCTTTCCTGGCCTTGTTGTTACATAACCCTACATACAAATATCCGTATTTACAACAAACAAGCTACCATATAAATTAAATAGAATTTGTGAAATATATCATTGCATTTTTGATTTGCTTAGGTTATCATACAATACGATATAGAGATATCGACCAACATATCTCTTATTACCCTCTCAACTTCATCAGAATACAAAGACTTTGTTTTCATAGGGACAACTTATCATGCATGGCTCATTAAAATAGGAGGGTAGCTCTACCTATGACTACATTGAATCACAAATCTATTTCAACATTCAATTTGATTTTAGAGGAGAGTCACCTGCGCCAGCGCAAGTGCTTACTTGTCCATCATAGTGATGCAGTGCAGAAAGTGAGACGGTAGGATGTCAAATAATTTCCTCAGTTCCAATTTTTTACGCTGGTTGACGCTCTATCTGCTCCTGGCGCTGGCGATCCTATTGTTCATTGTGAACCTTTTTCCACAAAATTCACAGGGAGCTACTTCGAAAACTGCAACTCCTACGGTGCTAGCCATCAAGTATATTCACCAAACCGCAACTGCCATGGCAAAATCAGCGACACAAGTCGCTGCACAGGCAACAGCGAACGCAAATGCCACAGCGACGGCAATTGCTAAAAATCCAATTATGCTAGCGAATGCACCTGTGGAACTTCCTTTAACGAAACTAGATGCTCAAGGATTGATGAATGATAATGCTAATGCTAAGAAGGCAATCATCAATCTGATACAGAAGGACCCCGATCTAAAAGGGCGTCTTGCGGCTCTTGTTATGGTCTATGTAGGTGTGGATACAAACGACCCAACTAAGATAGCGAATGCGCAAGCTGTTGCAAGCAAGATTGAGGGTATTTTACAAAATCCGAGTACGGATCCCGCATTTGTGAAATCCGTCTATCGATCAGTGGTATACGTGGGGACGGTGACTACGGTCGATAATAAAATGCTGACTGGAACGAAAGATCTGAGCGAGGCTGATCTTGAGATTTATTTGTATTCTCCAGGCCCTTGAGCTTAGCTTGTATTCTTCACCGTAAAGATTGAGTGTATTGCGTAAGCTATAGTAGCGTTACCATTCAAAGGAGGGATTACACATGCAAGGCGGTTTTATGACAGACGAATATACCCGTCGGCTGCCGGTTTACCTGCTGCTGGACTGTTCGGGTTCTATGGCGGGGAATGCA
>VBFM01000217.1:1667-4482 GCA_005882595.1 Chloroflexota bacterium | reverse complement strand
TGCACGGCAACGTGCATGGGGGCGTCATCATGCGCATGGTAGATGAGTCCGCCGCGATTGTCGCCATTAAGCACAGCCAGTCTCCCAGGGTTGTCACCGCCAGGGTTGAGAGATTCGATTTCCTGGCTCCCGCTTTTATCGGTAACGTGGTGACTATAGACTGCGAGATGAACTTTGTTGGGCGTACCAGCATGGAGGTTGGCGTCGAGGTCTTAGCAGAAGATCTGAGAACCGGAGAGGTGCGTCACATTGCCAGCAGTTATGTGATCTATGTAGCGCTAGATGAGAACCGTAAACCAAGCCCCGTGCCTCCCCTGGTGCCTGCTGATGCCGAAGAGCAAGCGATTATCGAACGGGCGCGTATACGCCGTCGGCACAGGCAAAAAATAGATGAGGAATTAAAGCGAGCAGATGAAATAAAGGACTCTGGGTAAAATGAAACTCAGGGGAGTCAGAATGCTAATTGACCGGTGCCTGGATGGGTGATGGCCTCGGTAGGTCCGACCTTACCCTGTGCAGCCGCCCTGCGTTTCCTTTGCCAATCTCGCAAGGATCTGTGCATGATTGCCAGCCAGGACGTATCCTGCTGGTGGGCGGCGAAGAGCGCCCACGCGATCTTCGGCAAGTGCGGGCTGTGGGGATAGATCAGGTAGCGGCTCTCCCAGCTTGGTTGGAATTTCTGCTTGAACTTGAAGAGCGACTGGCTCTGTTTGACATAGCCGTACCGCTGCGTCAGGAAGTCAATGATGCTGTCGATCCCTGTTTGATCCTCCTGGTTAATATTGCTCATCGGGGCCAGACCAAGGCTGACCACCTCGGCTCCTGTACTCTTCAGATAGTCGATGGAGCAGGAGAGTAACAGTTCCATACAGCCTGGAGCAGCCTTTTCGGCACGGCGCATCAGGTCAAGCCCCCAGCCACGACGCCCGTAAATTGGGACGAAGGTCACAAAGGCGTGCACCCGGTTGGTGCCGTCAACCGCCAGTGCGCTCACCTGCTCATCGTCCTCTTGCATGTCAAAGTGCCCCATACTGAACCCCATCTCCGACCCGCCTTTGTTGGCCAGCCACGCCCATGAGATTAACTGCATCTGGAAGAGCTGCTCGGCATGCTCGATCTGCCCGTGGTAGAACACGATGCGTACTCCTTCTTTCTCGGCCCGCCGGGCACTGCTGCGCACATTTGCCATCGCTTTGCCTTTGAGAGTGAAACCACCCGTGTGGATGACCGCGTCCTCACCAATCTTGAGGAGGTGCAGGCCAAATGAGCGATACAGCTCTGCCATCTCCTCGCGCACTTGCCAAAAAGCGGGAATCCAGTCCTGCTGACGGCAAAATGCCAGGAACTGCTCTGTGCCGGCATATAGTTCTTCCTCTGGCCCGATAGGATCACCTGCCACCAGCGCCACGTTCCCTTTCAGCACGTAACTGATGATGGCCTTGCCCGTGATGGAAAAGAAGGTGGATTTGTCTTCGCCGAGCGCGAAGTAGGAGATAGAGTTTGAGCCATGGCCGCTCACCATCTCCCAGACGGCTTGCTGCTGCTTCTTGTTCGGAAGGAGCACCGAGGCGACGGGGCGCAAGATCCCTCCCATCCCATAAAGCACGGTACACAGGCAGAGGAAGGGCAACACGCGCTCGAAGAGCAAGGTCTGGGTTCCCGCCGGCATATGCGTGTGAGCAGCCAGGTTGAGAAAGCCACCAAAGGCGTAGAGCGCCATAAGACCCAATCCGATAGCGGTGACGAGGTACCCTCGTCGAATTGATGGGGGATCGCTGCGTACCTGAAAACTGGACCAGAAGACAAGGAGCAGCACAACGAGTACAATGGAAGCGAATGTGGACAGAGTTATGCCTCTGCGGAGGATATGGAGAAGGATGGATGCGAGTAACAGCACCAACACAATGCGCCAGGCCTGGCGCTTTCCATGGAACAAACCGTAGGAGAGCATCACCAAAAAGAGATCGATGACGATGGTCATGGCAGCCGTTTGGTAATGGATAACCAGGGGCCACTCCTCCGACACAATCTGCCAGTGGAGTCTGGGAAAGAGCGTAGATACCATATCTGCCAATCCCAGCGCTGCCGCGATGACTGCGACAGAAGAACGGACGAGATACTGAGATTGAATGGAGTGCCACGGTAAAAGACGCGTCATTTTCACCTTCTCTCTCCTTCCAATCCGGCTTTAAGAGAGTTTTCTGGCTTTAAGAGAGTTTCTCAGCGTGGAAAATCCAACACTCAAACAGTATACTCATCTTAACAGCAAGTCTAACGCAATTTTATGTCAATTGCAAGCTTTGGTAAAGCCACACTAACTGGGGAAAAAGTCAGGAGTGCTTGAAAAAGCTGGCAGAACTTGCCAAACACAAGAGCATCCGGTCACCCCTTCGAACTTTGGTTCGTCTTCGCAAGAGGATTGTATGCTGAAATGCGCCAGGATATTCAACGAAGAACAGTATCCGCCTGGTTCTGAGAGTGTGAGTTAAGAGGATCTGACATCGGTTGCCTTTTCGCATCTTGTCGCACTATCTGCTGGCATAATTTCTCGCTCAGACGCATTCCCGGCTTCTCGATGAGCACAAAGAGAAAAAAGCAGAAAACGACAGAAACAGTCAACGCTATCACCCAGAACAAACTGGCAGTCAGAACAGGATGCAGGCGCTGTAAATCTGGGCCAAGATTGGTGGCAAAAATTTGGATGAGCGGGCGATGCCAGATATACAGGCTGTAGGAGATCAACCCTATCCAACGCAACGGGGTCCAGGAAAACAGGCGTACAAGCCAGCCATCGGGACGATTGAAGAGCACAGCA
>VBFM01000217.1:0-1645 GCA_005882595.1 Chloroflexota bacterium | reverse complement strand
CTGGAACACACCAGGGACAAATGGCCAGGTATAGCTGGCCATGGCCGCGTAGACAAAAAGCGCGATACAAAGGATCAGCAGCCCGGTGAGAAGACGCCGCATCCTCAGTACATAGTGATCTTTTCTGGGCGAATTCATGATGGAAAGGTAGCCAACTGCAATCAGCATTCCAACCGCAAAATCCTCCAAGAATTTGCTCCGATCGCCATAAACAACGAAGAGCACCACATTGAGGAGAGGACGTGGTATCAGAAACGTCTGATCTGGATGACTGGCAAAATACGCTCCATAGCAAGCGGTCGCCAGACCCCAGCTGATCATAGCAAAGAGAGAGCCAACAACCATCCACAAGCGTTTCTCAGGGCGCACCAGGCGGGTCAGTCCTAAGATGCCCAAAGCGATCAGTGGTAAGATCAGATAATATTGAAACTCGACTGCTAGCGTCCAATATGGGCCGTTGATTAAGCCAGAAGAGTTGTAAAATCCCATAGTGAATGTGAGAAAAGGGACTAACTGTCCCCAGTTGTGAGGTTGGATGAAAGACGGCTTGGTAAACATTACCAGTATAAAAAGTGAAAAGAAATATCCAGGAAATATTCGGAGAGTGCGACGTATATAGTATATTTTGGGCCGCGGCCAGTCTTTTTCGAAAAGAAGTGCCTGAGTATAGGGAAGAAAGAGCAAGAAACCGGAGAGGACAAAAAAGAGGGTTACCCCTGTGTTTCCTACCAAAAAAAAAGCCACGATAAATGGATTATTACCATAATCCAACACGCCCGAATGATTGAGATGAAATGCGAAGACGAGCAAAAAGGCCAGAGCCCGGACACCGTCCAGCGAAGCTATTGTTCCCTTTGACTTGTGATCATTGAGTTGCTGAGCAAACCAGGAGTGTACATTGCGCTGAAATGAGGAAACGTCTTCTTTTAAACCCATTAATCCTATCATACAAAAAAAGCCTTCTATCTATGAACCTGGTCCAATAATTACATGTATCTCCTATGACGTCTCGCTATATGCTGCTGGACAAGGTGAGTAGTCTATGTGACGGAAAAATGAGTTCAAGAATGCTCCTCTCAAGCGAAGGGTTCGCATACCTTTCTGGAAGTTTTTCCGTCAGAGTCACTGCCCACCCTTGTCCAGCATCAAACGGCGAAGTGTCCTCGAAGAGACATATTTACATACTCACTTTTCAATGTCAAGCAAGTGGCACAAAGAGAAGGAAGGAGCTACCCCGAAAGATAGCTCCCGCACGCACTGCAGCATTACGAGGTAAATTTGAACGATTGCAGCATTGGCTGGAAGTAGCTCGTATTGGCCGAAGCGAAGAACTGCTGAGCGGTGCCATAGACGATCGTAAAACTTTTCGTTGAAGGTGAACTCGCAGGATGATTATCTGCGATGACTACGAATTCCAGGGGAATGCTTGTACCAGCGGTAGTCGACGTGCCAATGGCGGATTTTTGCACCCAGCTATCTCCTCCAACCATCGTAGTTGCGGGCAAATTTGCATCCTGGGGGTTTTTCAACTGGGTTTTGGCAGCCGTTATGCCGGCATTGGCAACAGTATCAGCGCTAATAGCCGCACCTGGATTAGGGGTAACGACAATCGTCATGTTGTAGATACCGGTAGAATCGGCAAAGG
>VBFM01000216.1:7566-8110 GCA_005882595.1 Chloroflexota bacterium | reverse complement strand
CCTGGTGCTGTTCTTTGTGAGCATGATGGCAGACTTTCTGGTTGAACGCCAGTCGGACTCGATCTCGATTTTGCGCAGCCGAGGAGCAAGCCGCCCACAAATATTCGGTTCATTCGCGGTTCAGAGCATCGTCCTGGGTGGAATCGCGCTCATTTTAGGACCACTCCTGGCGGTTTTGCTGGTATTCCTTATCATCTCGCGCACACTCTCTCCTACTGATCAGGGTGCTTTAGCTATCATTTCTGGCAATCCTGAAGCGGTAGCCGTAAACCTGGGGGGATATGCGCTGGTGGCGGTGGTCGCTTCGATTATAGCTATGGTGATTGCTATCTATCGTGCGATGCAGCTCGATATCCTGGCGATACGCCGCGAAGCCGCTCGCTCGACGCGCCGTCCGATCTGGCAGCGTATCAACCTGGATATAGTGGCCATTATTATCACGCTCACCGGCTTTGGTATTTCCTACTATGTCACCAATTCCGGCGTGCTGGACCCGCAGTTGCGGCTTCTGCTGCTCTCACCATTGACGCTGCTGGGGACGGTC
>VBFM01000216.1:0-7487 GCA_005882595.1 Chloroflexota bacterium | reverse complement strand
CTGGCACTGGCGCAGATGGCGCGGTCGCCCCGGCAATCGGTGCGCACGACGCTGCTCTTCGCCCTGGCTACGGCCTTTGTGATCTTCACGTTGATCTTTACTGCCTCGCAAGCCGAACGCATTCCGCAAGTAGCGGCGTTTTCAGCGGGAGCAGATTTCAGCGGTGTGCCGGATAATCCCAGCCTGAATTCTATTGCGCTGGACGAAGAGACGAACATGTATCGTACTATTCCTGGGTTGGCTTCTGTTACACTGGGTTACAAGGCGAAGACGATAGGAGGGGGCAATATCCTGGCGCTGGCCATCGAGGTCATGGCGGTTGATGCCAATAATTTTGCCTCGACTGCCGGTTCTAGCTGGACGGGGCAGGATTCGCCGGATGCCCTCTCCTCGCTCATGTCGCAGCTGCGAGCCGGGCGTAGCCAGGGGATTGCCAGCAATGTGGTGCCGGCCATTGTGGATAGCGCCACCTGGACGAGTTTACACCTGTCGCCCAACACGACGTTTGCGCTGAATTTCTTCCCGTACGGGCCGATCACCTTGCAGGCTGTGGCCGAGGTCGATCATATTCCCACGATCAGCGATAGCGCTTCTGCCGGGGGTACCGATGACGTACCATCGGGGGGTGTACTGGTTGATTACCGGACATTTGCGCCAGTCTATACGAACGATTTCGCGCAGCTTGGCACCTCTCTTCCGATTAACTATGCCTGGGTGCGCGCCAGGGATGATAGCGCCTCGATAGCCAGTGTGCGTAAGGCGCTCACTACCGGTTGCTGCTTCATACTTGATCCGCTCTATGACCGGCGCGCCATTGTCACTAGCTTACAAAATGACCCGCTCTCAGTTGATCTGCTGGGGGTGTTAGGCATCGGCGCGACGACGGCGATGCTGCTGGCGCTGGCAGGTAGCTTGATCGCGTCATGGCTGAGCGCACGCAATCGGCTGACCAACTTCGCAGTACTACGAGCGCTGGGCGCGGCGCCGTCCCAGCTTGCCGGTATGCTGATGTGGGAGCAAAGCATCATTTATATCACCTCCCTCCTGCTGGGGCTGTTTTTTGGTACGCTCCTCTCGCTGCTGGCGCTGCCAGTGATGATCTTTACCAGTGTGGCAACGACCGGAGCCAGCAGTGATCTTTCCAGCAGCGCATTTTTCATCGTGCAAAACATCCCGCCTATTCAGATTGTACTTCCCAGTACTCTGTGGGTGATACTGGGCGCGTTGGTGGGCATCTGTATAGTGGCTCTCGCTTTAATGGTGCGTGTTGTCTCGCGTCCATCAATCAGTCAGACGCTGCGGCTCAACGAAGATTAAAATGGGAAAGAGGAGCCAGTATGGCCGAACCACTCGTTATATGTGATAACCTGGTGAAAATTTATAAGGTGGCTGACCTGGAGGTGGTGGCGCTGCAAGGGCTGGACCTGGAGGTGATGGCGGGGGAGATTATGGCTATCGTTGGCGCATCAGGTTCAGGGAAAAGCACGTTGCTCAATATCCTGAGCGGGTTGGATCTTCCCAGCGCGGGCAAGTGCATTGTTGATAAGCATGACTTGACGCGTTTGAGCCAGGCTGAGCGCGTCGGCTACCAACGCTACACGGTTGGGCATATCTGGCAGCAAAGTGGGCGCAACCTGTTACAGGAGTTGACGATACGGGCCAATGTCGAACTGCCACAGGTACTGGGTGGTGTTGATGCTGGGCGGCGTGCGCGGCGTGCACAGGAACTATTGGAGCTGGTTGGATTGAAGGGAATGGAGAAGAAGCGCCCAGATCAGCTCTCCGGGGGCGAACAACAGCGAGCGGCCATTGCAGTCGCGCTCGCCAATCAGCCGAAGCTGTTGTTAGGTGACGAGCCAACAGGCGAACTGGATTCGACCACCGCTCACGAAATCCTGACGCTGCTGCACTCTGTCAATCGAGAGTTAGGATTGACTATTCTGCTCGTCACTCACGATGTGGCGATCGCGGCCCTGGTAGACCGCACCATCGCTATTCGTGATGGGCGCACCAGCACCGAGACCGTGCGCCGCGAAGCTCCGCTCACCTCGGTGAGCGAGCATACTGCCAGGAGAAACACACCGCGAGTCTGTGCTCATTGACCGTGTGGGGCGGCTACAATTGCCGAAAGAAGCCCTGGAGAGCATCGTTTTCAATGGGCGAGCAGAAGTGCGCGTTGTGCAAGATCATATCGAATTGTGGCCACTAGCTTCCAGGGCAGGGGCAAGCCCAGCACGTACCCTACACGAAGCTCAGGCCTTGAATGGGACGACCATCAATGACATAACACCGGCTAACAAGCAAAACATAGAGGAAGAGGCAAAATAATGCAGGAAACTGAAACAGCCATCAAAACCATTGCCGAGGCGCGTGAGGTGACGCGGGATTTTCGCACGGGCAGCGTGGTTGTCCATGCACTGCGCGGGATTGATCTACGTGTCCAGCAAGGCGAGTTTGTCGCCCTGCGTGGTCGCTCAGGTTCAGGCAAAACGACCCTGCTGAATATCCTGATCGGTCTGGATAACCCGACGGCGGGCCAGGTCTTCATCCTTGAGCGCGACCTGGCTGCGCTGGATGAATCTGCGCGAGCGCGCCTGCGCCGCGAGAGCATCGGTATGATGTTTCAGAACGCGCACCTTTTCCCCTCGCTCACTGCCCAGGAAAATGTGGAGCTACCCCTGCGGTTAGCGCGCAGGGCGTCCGACGAGCGTATTCAGCTGGCTCGTGATGCCTTAAAGCAGGTTGGGCTTGCTCCCCGCGCGCACCATCGCGGCCTCGAACTCTCCGGTGGCGAACAGCAGCGCGTGGCCCTGGCACGCGCGCTGGTGCACTCTCCGCGCTTCATCGTGGCTGACGAGCCAACCGGCAACCTGGACTCCTTGACGGGCCGCGCCATCGCCAATCTGCTGCGCGATACCGCCCACTATGCGGGCATCGGGCTGCTCGTGGCTACCCATGATGCCACAGTTGTGGAGGCCGCGGATCGTGTACTGCAGATTCAGGATGGGCGGATTGTAGGGTGAAATAGCCCACCTACACAGCCCGCTACGCACGTGATATAATAACCAGGCATTCGTAATAAGGCCGTTTCATACGTCATGAGCATAGTGGCCTTGCGAGTGAAGAGTAGATAGACGGCGAGCGAGAGGCCCTGTAGATATGTTTCGTAAGATATTGATTGCTAATCGCGGCGAGATTGCGCTGCGGATTATACGCGCATGCCGCGAGATGGGGATTCCCAACGTTATTGCGCATTCGGAACCTGACCGTGACTCCCTGCCTGTACGCCTTGCAGATGAACATATCTGTATCGGACCGGGGGCGAGCAGCAAAAGCTATTTGAACATTCCCAATATCATCAGCGCGGCGATGATTACGGGCGCTGATGCTATTCATCCCGGCTATGGCTTCCTGGCAGAAAATACGAGCTTTGCCGAAATTTGCGCGGATGCGCGCCTGACGTTTATCGGGCCTGAAGCTCCGGTGATGGCGCTGATGGGAGACAAGGTATCTGCGCGCGAGACGATGAATGAGTTGGGGCTGCCTATGCTGCCGGGCACCACCGTTTTACGCACGCTGGCTGAAGGAGTGGAGGCAGCGCGTGAGATCGGCTTTCCGCTGATGCTCAAAGCTGCCGCGGGCGGAGGCGGACGTGGTATTCGCCTGGTGAAACGGCAGGACGAGTTCGAGCGTGTCTTCACTACCGCACAGAACGAAGTACGCGAGGCCTTTCGCGATGATGGCCTGTACCTGGAACGTTACCTGGAACACGCGCGACACATTGAGATTCAGGTGCTAATTGATAATTTTGGACATGGCGTCCACCTGGGCGAACGCAACTGTTCATGCCAGCGGCGTCATCAGAAGGTGCTGGAAGAATCGCCCAGTCCGCTTCTACCCCAGGAATTGCGCCAGGAAATCGGCACGAAGGCTATTCGTGCGGTACAACAGATTGGCTATCGCAATGCTGGCACGCTTGAGTTTCTGGTAGATGAGCAGAACCGCTATTATTTTATGGAGATGAATACGCGCCTGCAAGTCGAACATCCGGTGACGGAGATGGTCACCAGCACTGACCTTGTCAAAGAGCAGATTCGTATCGCGGCAGGTTTGCCGCTGCAACTCGAACAAGACAGGATACAGTTTCGCGGACACGCCATCGAGTGTCGCATCACTGCTGAAGATACGGATAACGATTTCCGCCCGCAGACGGGAGTGGTAGAACGCTACCTGCCCCCCGGAGGGCCGGGTGTGCGAGTTGATAGTCACCTGTTCGCGGGATACACGGTTCCACCGCATTATGACTCGCTGCTGGCAAAGTTGATCGTGTGGGCAGAGACGCGGGAGGCGGCGATTGCGCGCATGCAACGCGCGCTGGATGAATACGTGATTGAGGGCGTGGTGACAACCATCCCCTTCCATCAACGTTTGCTCAAGCACGAGGGATTTATTCGCGGTGAAACATATACCCGTTTCCTGCAAGAAGAAGCTGTTGCCTTAGGAATATAGTAGGATGCGATAAATCGCGTCCCTATCAGGAATATAGTAGGACGCGATTTATCGCGTCCCTACAAAGACATGCGTGCTGTGCATTCACACGCATGAAAGGAGTATCCTTTATGTCTCGCGTCGTTGTTACAGGTATGGGAATGGTAACATCATTAGGTCACGATCTCCCTTCGTCGTGGGAGGCGCTATGCCAGGGGAAATCAGGCGTCTCAAATATCGAGGGTTACGATCTAAGCCGGTACCGGGTGCATTTTGGCGCGCAGATCAAGCAATTTGATGTATCCCGGTACATGGATCGCAAAGAAGCGCGCCGTAACGACCCCTATGAGCAATTTGCCATTGCCACAACAAAGCAGGCGCTTGCCCAATCCGGCTTGCAGATCACCGAGGAGAACGCCGACGATATCGGGGTCTACATCGGCAGCGGCATCGGCGGCCTGACCACGATCCATGAACAGTATCACATCCTCTTTGAAAAAGGGCCTGACCGCATCAGCCCATTCTTCATCAGTATGATGATTGTGGACGGCGCACCCGGCGTTGTATCAATTATGACCGGGGCCAAAGGCCCGAACTGGGCCGCGGTTTCTGCCTGCGCTACCAGCGGCAATACCATAGGCGAGGCATGGGAGACGATTCGCCGGGGCGACGCGAAAGCCATGATTGCGGGCGGATCAGAAAAAGCCATTACGCCGATTTCGATGGCCGCGTTCGATAACATGCACGCCCTCTCACGCCGCAACGATGATCCGCAGGGAGCTAGCCGCCCCTTTGACGCGACGCGCGACGGTTTTGTGATGGGCGAAGGGTCCGGTATGCTGATCCTTGAAGACCTCGAATTTGCGCAGGCCAGGGGAGCCAACATTCTCGCCGAACTTGTGGGCTACGGCTCGACAGGCGATGCCCATCACATCACTGAGCCAGCCCCAGGAGGCGCGGGACTGGTTGCAGAAGGCGGGACTGCGTCCCGACGAGATCGAGTACATCAACGCGCATGGCACCTCGACTCAGTACAATGATCGTACTGAGACGCAGGCCATCAAGACCTGCTTTGGCGAGCATGCCTCCCGCGTGGCGATCAGTTCCACTAAATCGATGACCGGGCACACCCTGGGTGCGGCGGGAGCAGTTGAGGCCGTGATCTCGATTATGGCGATCCAGACGGGCATCATTCCGCCTACGATTAACCTGCACAACCCCGACCCGGATTGCGACCTGGACTATGTGCCAAACGAGGCGCGCAAGGCGACGGTGAACATCGCGATGTCGAACTCGATGGGTTTTGGTGGTCATAACACTTGCCTGATTTTCAAACGCTATCCTTGAAAGCCATCCTGCCAACGCACTGCGTACTTCTTGTAAGCCATCTTGCCAACGGACTACGTCCTAGCTCCGCTCAGGCAAGATGTAAGGAGTGCGCTGTGCTCAGGCAGGATGCGAGGAAGTCTACGAGTAAGAACGATGGACAAAAAGAAGCATGAGACCCCCTGGATTGAGCGGGTTGAAGAACTCATCACCATGCTCGAGGGCAGCAGTATAGGTGAACTGGAACTGACCGAGGCGGACACACACATTGTCATCCGCCGGCGTCCAGATATGATGATGGTCTCCGTGCCCACTCAACAACAGGCTCATGTTATTGCACAATCGGGCGCGATAAATCAGGCCCCTACACGTCCAATACAAGAGGATCGCAGCGTCCCTATCATTTCGCCTATGACGGGCGTCTACTATTCGGCGCCATCCCCCTCCTCTCCTCCTTTCGTCACCCTCGGCAGCAATGTAGCCGTCGGCCAGGTGATCGCACTCGTCGAGGCCATGAAAGTGTTCAATGAGATACAGGCTGAGGTGGCGGGACGTGTCAAGGAGTTGGTAGCCATCAATGGGGAAGTGGTGCAAAAGGGGGATACACTGATCAAGGTGGAACCGATGTAATTCGCCTCAATAATTCGTGATAACCAAATGTTCCACTTCCCTATCATTGCGATCTTGAAAACTCACCAGGTATTTCTTATCAAAAGTCCTGATCGTCAAAGCGGGATGCTGGTATAGGTTGAATATCGCGGGGGTTTGCTTAATGACCAGCATGAACTTTGCGCGACACTGGTAGAGTAAATAGTTGGCTAAACGCCCCTGATCGTTCATATCGAAGGCATTTTGTGCATAGGTGCTGAATTCGCTATCGTATGGAGGATCTATGAAGAGAAAATCTCCTTCCTGAGGGGGGTATTTCAAGAGAAACGCTTCAAAGTCCATCTGTTCGATGATGGTGTTTTGCAGGTGAAGGCGCAGGGCAGGTGAGCGCATATATGCAATTTTGCGGGATAGATCCTTTCGGTTGTAGGAAATGCCGCCATAGGGGACATTAAATTCGCCGCGATGGTTGTAGCGGAACATGGAGGCGTAGGCATTCTCTCGCACAAAAAAGAACAGCGCGGCAGCAAAGCCGGGCGATAATTCAAATCGCTGCAAATGATTGTAAAGGTAGCGCAAGTGCATGTAAAACGCGCTTTTTAAGGCGCATTCCAGATTGGCGATGATATCTACCTCGGGCAACTTCCACTTCCTCTGCTCCAGCATTTTCATGCGCCTGGTTTTACTGAAAAGGTTTCGCTGAACTTCGCGCAGAAAGTTCGCACCTTCCCTCTGAACAAATGGTTCGATCATCGCAAGGATTTGATGTTGGTGCTGTTGGATGAAGGCCAGTAGTTGCTGCTCTATAACCTGCTCGGAACCCGTGTCTATCGAATAGGCTTTGTACATCTCATGCAAGACTGGCATATGCTTATCCACAAGCTGACTGACCTGCTGCCAGCCACACAATAGTAGGTCTAACCCAGTAAAGAAATCGCAATCCTGTTGAGCAACCGCCCGATAAAGATTCACCAGTTCAGGAGATTTGTCATTGATGAACTTCTGGCGGGCCTGAATGGAAAAAAAGACTGCGCCGCCGCCAACAAAGGGTTCGTAGTAGTTTT
>VBFM01000215.1:0-5990 GCA_005882595.1 Chloroflexota bacterium | reverse complement strand
GCGCCTCCATTGAGGACAGGCACAAGGCCCAATACATTTCACTTAAGGAAATTCGCGAGTCAAATAAAGACGATTCGCAGGCTCAAATTGACGGTTTTTACCTCTGCCGTATGAGGCTAACAATCCCTTAAGTGAAATGTATTGGGCACAAGGCCCCATCCCCTCATCCACACTTCCCCCTGTCCCTACACGCGAAAAAAACCTACCCGTGTAAGCCAAATTGGTGCCCCTGCTTCTTACGATAAGGTCCGTGTAAAAATCGCTCATAGCGCTGTCAAAACACTCCTCTCGAAAAACCTGGCACGTCAAGTTTATTCGTGGTAGTATTACTCTTAAAGTGAATACTCCTCTTTGTGTGCCAACGTGTGAACAGGAACGATCATGGAATACGCAGCAGTATCCATGACAGAGGAGCAGGTGTATGTCCTCAAATACTCGTCCACGCGCGACCCGAGATGTTAACTCAGTAGTGGTGATCGCCACGTGGATGCGACGGGTTGGCCTCCCGTTGGCCATTCTTGCCTGGACAGGCGTCGCGCTGCTTATCCTGTGGCTGGCAGGGCACGTGATCCAAACCTTGCTCTTGCTCACGTTTGCAGCGCTGTTCGCGTACGCTCTCGCGCCTGCCGTGAAGCTCCTGGAGCGTGTGATGCCGCGTTTCCTCGCCATCCTCCTGGTCTACCTTGTCGTCCTGGGCGCCCTGGGTGTGCTGCTCTATCTGATTGTGAGCACGGCGATCGCGCAGGTGATCTCGCTCTCCGACTATGTGCGTTTTTTGCTGACGCCGGGCAAGGGTGGTCAGCTCACGCCCCTGGAACAGACCTTGCGGTCACTTGGCCTCTCGCAGAGTCAGATTGCGTCGGCCCGCGATCAGGTCGTCGCAAGCATCGAAGGCTTCGCGGGGAGCGTTGTCCCGCTGCTCACCGGTATTGTCGGTGCGGCCCTGGATGTGATCCTGGTAGCGGTGATCAGTATCTACCTCCTCGCGGGTGGCGCACGGGTGTCCAATTGGTTGCGTGGCAACATGCCAGATCAGTTGCAAGGGCGCATGCGGCTTTTGCTGGATACCTTGCAGCGTGTCGTGGGTGGCTACATTCGCGGCCAGTTGCTGCTGTGCGGGCTGATTGGCATACTGGTTGGAGTTGGGATGCAAGTCATCGGCGTACCATTTGCCCTCTTACTGGGGGTGCTGGCCTTCGTGTTAGAGTTCATTCCGGTGCTGGGAACGCTTGTTTCCGGCGCGATCTGTGTGCTGCTCGCCCTGACCAAAGGGTGGGTTCCCGCTGTCATCGTGCTGGTCTACTTCGTGGTGGTTCACGTGATCGAGGGCGACGTGGTGGGGCCGCGTATCGTCGGGAAAGCCATTGGCCTCAATCCTGTGGTCTCGCTCGCCGCGCTGATCGCTGGAGCCGAACTCTTTGGGATCAC
This sequence comes from Chloroflexota bacterium, assembly GCA_005882595.1. GTDB lineage: Bacteria > Chloroflexota > Ktedonobacteria > Ktedonobacterales > Ktedonobacteraceae > VBFM01. The sequence continues at coordinate 4,562 of VBFM01000215.1, read as the reverse complement.
GGGAGCGCTCTTCGCTTCGCCTGTCGCTGGGGTACTCCAGGCGCTGTTGATTGCCGTCTGGATTGAGTGGCGCGCAACCCATCCCAAAGAGTTCCAGCGAGCGAAAGACGACCTCGCTGAGACGGTGGAGGAAGTCATCGCGGAGACGCCAGGCGAGCCAGAACCACCACCGAAGGCGCTCCCGTAGGGTGAAGGCGCGCGACCGAGGAAGCACCGGCCAGGAAACGCCCATCCTGTTTCAAGCGTGAACGAGTCCAGGGAGTTGACAACAAGAAGCTGCCGCTTCTCAGAAGGATGGAGAGCCAAAGGCGAGTATTCCGAAGAACGAACTGACCAGTAACGCGACAGAGCAAGAAACTGGGCGCGATGAAAATGAGGTCTTCACCTTGACCCCTCAGCTGAAGACGTGGCGTGAATCATCTCATCTTTTGGTTTCACGACTAAGATATTGCTGCGTTCTTAAGAACTGGGAGCTGTACCGCGCAGAGCTGACGGTGCATGTAATCACAGTACCACAACTGCGCACCGTCCCAACACATGCCTGTGGGATCACCCGGGAGGTGATACCGCTGTCTCTCTTGTCCTGTCCTCAGATCGACCGCTGCCAGTAGCCGCTGTCGATAACTCGTATACCAGAGCGTAGACCCAATAATCGTGATCCCTTCCGCGCTGGGAACGACTCCAAAGCTGGCCAGCACTGTGTTGTCTTCCAACGAGTGCTGTTCAATCATTCCTTCCTGCTCAGGCCCAAGCCAGTAGGACGTGCCATCGACGAACAGTCCACCCATCCACTCGGCATGTTCCCCCAGACCAATTTCTCGCACGATGTGTCCGTCGGCTGGATCGATGACACGGATCCGCTTGGGATGTCCGGCCATCTGCCACAACCAGACGCCATCAGAGGTCAAGCCTGTGAAGAGATGGCTGACTTCCTCTCCATACCTATTGGCACAATCAAGACCCATCTCTTTCGAGCCAGGCATCTCCTGAGAGAACGCTTCTATTCTTAGAGCTACGTGTATCTCACACAAGGGGTGGAACTGGTGCATCCTATTTGTTATAATATGCAAATAGGGAAGTCGCTACAGGCCAGTTGATCGCGACAAACCTTTCCAATGAATGAGGAAGTACAACCGAGCTACAGAAGGAGGCATGTGAAGACAGAACGAAGAGATGAGCACACCTCTGCTGCGCCTCTCACTCTTGTAGAGGAAGGACAAGCAGGATCATTTCGCCGTGTCTTAAGGAATCGCTCGTTTTTACTGCTCTGGTTGGCACAGCTACTATCGCAGATAGTGTTTAACGCGGCCAATTATGGCGTCATTGCCATTGTGACGGCGGTCACCCACTCCACGGTGATGGTCGGCTTTGCTATCGTCTCGTTCACCCTTCCCGCCGTGCCGTTTAGTTTACTTGCAGGCGTCTATGTCGATCACCTGGACAAGCGATTCGTGCTCTGGGTAAGCAATGCTCTACGCGCGGTGGCTACAGGTCTTATCGTACTGGCGCTGCTCTGGAACCCGCATACCGTCCTTCCGATCTACTTCCTGACATTTTTTATCTCGCTGGTGACACAGTTCTTTACGCCTGCCGAGGCATCGGCTATCCCATTACTCGTGAGCAAGAAGGACCTGGCGCCCGCGCTCTCGCTCTTCAACATCACCCTCACCATTGCGCAGGCCCTGGGCTTTCTAGTACTCGGTGGGCTTATTACAGCACTCTTTCCGCCCTTTTCTCTCTCACTCGGCTTTATTCAGCTACAGGTTCTATCCTTTGATATGCTCTTCGTGATTGTCACCTTCTTCTATGTCATCTGTACCTTGCTGATCCTGGCAATTCCCAAACGCGCTCTGGATCAGAAGCAGAGCGACGAGCCAGATCTATTCAAATCGCTGGGAAAGCAGACGTGGGAAATCATACGACACGAAGTGAGAGAAGCCTGGTCTTACGTTCGCTCGAATCGTCAGTTGCTGCTCGCTTTACTCCGGGTCTCGTTCGTCAGTATCTTGCTGCTGGTGATAGGCGAGCTGGCGGGGCCATTTGTCGTCAATGTCTTGCATCTGCCTTTCCAGGATATGCCTTTCATTTTTGCGCCGGCCGGTATTGGTTTAGTGCTTGGTGGTGTAATCATGCCCTTGCTTATGCAGAAGTTGGGCAAGAACCGCACCATCGCCCTGGGCAGTCTGGGCACTGCTGCTGGCCTGGTACTCATCCCGCTCGGTCGCTTCCTCTGGTCGTATTTGGCTCTACCTGCCCTGGGGATCCTCTTGTTCATTGCTGGGATCACGTTTTTCTTAGGAATTGCGCTGGAAATGGTGAATATTCCCGCGCAGACGGTGATGCAGGAGCAAGCCCCCGAGGAGGAGCGAGGGCGTGTGTTTTCCTTCCAGTCGATGTTGTATAATGCTGGCTCTATTCCGGTCCTGCTTTTTCTCGGCGTGATCGCTGATACGCTGGGGATCGAGACCGTCATGTTTTTATTGGCAGCGGCAATTCTGGGTTTCAGCTGGTGGGCGGCGCGCTATAGCCATCGCTCAATTCTCTCGTGAGGGGAGCAAATGTACTTCCCTTGCGTGTCCTTACCGCTCGTAGATTGCCGTGAACCATTCGCGCAGGAAGATATCCCGCCCTGCTACTGTGCAAGAGACCAGTCGCCAGCTTATGTTCTGCGTGACGTTTCAAGTCATGTTCATACTTGCGATACGATGAACGGAAATAGATGACTATGAGGAGAAGACTTAACCGGTTCCTAAATCATGACACCGTAGGTATCATCACCCCTGTGTGAAGCGAGGATCTTTTGAACGAGGGCGTTTAATTGGGGGTCCTGCTCACCTTGAGGGGTACTTCTGTATGCTGGTAAGCGTAATCTTTTGTTTTGACTCGCGGCGACATGCGAGAAGCTTTTTTCATCGTATGTCGGCTTGATCTTAAAGTGCCAGTTCTGCTCGCCTTTCTCTGTTGGCAGGTATCCTGCAATGAGCATTGCTCCCTTAAATTGGGCGTGCGAGACATATACTTTCGTCTCGCGCTCATACTCGTGTTTGAGTCCGTAGCTGCTATGACGCTCGTCAGCTTTGAGGGCAGGCTGAATGGCACGCTCTATCCAGTACTGTAGGGCCTCTCTCTCTTCTTGAGAGAGCGCGTCATACGCCTGAGGATGGTCTTTCTGCCTCGTGTTATCTAGTTCCGAGCAGAGGCGTTCATAGTCTTTTCTGCTCATGCCTCACTCTCCCATTGGGATATCTTTCCTTAAGTACATGCCCAGGTAACTATCCCTAATAATAGCTGCTAATAGTATACCATTACTACGCTGCCCTATCTATTTCGCAATGGATACTAGTACTAGGGGAGAGCACAGAAGCAGGGAAGTGCCGAAGCTGTTCCTGTTGGAAGTTAGAGTATTGAGTTGCTCTTTTTCTCAATTATAGTATAACATAATTGTATAGCATTTGTCAATGCACGATTTATTTTAGCCACTCGTCTTTCTGTGTAAGGAAATAGATGACTATGATCAGTCTATCTCTAACTGACCATATCTTCCGTAAACCACACCCAGCCATTGGGGTCAACATAGATGCCGACACCGATGCGGTGCAGCGTGGTGCTGGTTAGATGAATGTAATGCCAGCCACTCGGTCCCTCGTTCATCATGCTCTCCTGCACCTGGTACACATGCAGCCAGGGTGGAGTGGATGGCCCGGCCAGCCCGATATTTTCGCCGCAATCCGTGAAGCCCGTGAAACCCTCGTTTGCGATACGCGTGCATTGATTCAAGCCGTCGGGACAGGTATGACTAAAGCCGCAGTGGAACATATTCCAGTTATGCAAGCGCGCGCCGCCTGCCAGTGTAGCATTCCAGACGAATGCATAAAGTCCGCGCACCGCCCTATCGTGGTTGATCAGATCAAATAATTGCTGTGTCAGTTGCAGTTCTTCTGCTGTCAATGGAGGTGGCTCGCCATAGGGTGTGGGTCCATAACCGGAGCCGGGTATAACCGTGGGCGTTGGCGTAGGTTGATTGATCTGAGGCGGTGAAGTTGGAGATGGAGTCGGTGTGATCAGGTGTCTGGAAATGCTCATAGTAGGAGAGGGCAGCGGTTGTTGCTGGATATTCAGACTATCCCCCGTCAATGCCTGTCCTGTTGCTGCCTGGTTTTTCTGTCCTGATGCGCATCCTGCGAGCAGTACCATCAAACAGAGGCCTGTCAAATAGCAGAACTTCCTGTTCACCGCCAAATGCTCCTCCCTTTTGAGCGAAATAACGTACCCTCACGCGTGGCACAAGAACAACTTCTGTTCGAGTGTAGCACACACGATAAATGAACGCCCAAAACACGAAGATTGTCTGGTACTTTTGGAGTGCTTGCTCTGCTTGCTCTCCTCTGCCCTGCTTAAAAACGCCGCGTAATCACAATCGCGCTCATATCATCTGGTTTCGCGCGGATCGTGATTTGACGTTCTTCTCGCGAGCGCCGTAGCGATTGTTCCACCAGCATTCGTGCTGCGCCATCGCGTGACGTTTTTCGCAGCAGCGTCTCAATTTCGGCATCAGTCAGATT
>VBFM01000214.1:3161-4771 GCA_005882595.1 Chloroflexota bacterium | reverse complement strand
TACGGGCAAAGGCACTCTTAGCTGCCTCAAACCTGACCTTCGTCCAGAGCGACTATGAGCGGGCAAAGGTGCTGTCTGAGGAGAGCCTGGCACTGTACCGGGAACTCGAAGACCGGCATGGCATCGCGTACTCCCTTTATCGGCTGGGAAACGTCGCCTGGGTGAGAGGCGATACGGCAGCGGCGCGTTCGCTGATCGGGGAAGCTTTAGCGCTCTTCAGAGAGGTGGATGATAAAGAGTATATAGCCTACTCGCTCTTCTCCCTGGGGTTATTTGCCAGTAGCCAGGGTGAGTACGCCAGCGCGTGCACCCTGTACGAAGAGGGCCTGGCAATGAACAGAGAGCTCGGAAACAAGAGGGGCATCGCTCACTCTCTTTCGCAATTGGCGAAGGCCCTTTTCGTTTCCCAGGGCGACCCGGCACGAGTGCGTTCACTGCTGGAGGAATGCCTCGCTCTCTCTAAAGAGGTAGGCTTCAAGGAGGGGATTGCGGCAGCTAAATGCCTCTTTGGGCAGCTAGCTCTTGACCAGGGTGACCTTGCCAATGCGCGCTCACTGGTGGAGGAGAGTGTCGCACTCTACAAGGAGATGGGACACCGGTTTGGCACAGCGGAAGCGCTGTCGGTTTTAGGGAAGGTGATTACTGCCCAGGGCAACTACGCGGCAGCACGCGCATTGTACGAGGAGAGCCTGGCGATCTCCGGAGAATTGGGCGAAAAATGGGTAATCGCCGTCTCCCTGCTAAGATTGGGCGAGGTAGTCGCGGCACAGCAAAAGCTCGCGTGGGCTGCACAACTGTGGGGGGCAGCAGATGCCTTACGCGACGCGATTGGAGTACCCATCCCGCCCGTTGAACTCGCTGACTATGAGCGCTCGCTGTCGGCTGCGCGTGTCCACCTGGGAGAGCGAGCTTTCGCTGCCGCCTGGGCCCAGGGGCGAGCCATGTCGCCGGAGCGGGCATTGGCCGCGCAGGGCCAAAAACCAACTCCAATCCCGACCCCTATTGTGTCCCCACCAACCTATCCCGACGGGCTGACGGCACGCGAGGTGGAGGTGCTGCGCCTGCTGGCGGATGGTCTGACCGACCTGCAGATGGCTGACAAGCTAGTGCTCAGCCCTCGCACCGTCCATGCCCATATTAGCTCCATCTACAGCAAGCTGGGCGTGAACTCACGCAGTGCGGCTACCCGCTATGCCATCGAGCATCAGCTCGCCTGAAATGGATGGCCGCGAGGGTTGCACCTACATCTCTGCTCCTCATTCAGCTTCGATCTTACAACTGACGGCAAACTACTTTCTCACGGTGGCCAATGCGCAGACCTATTCGCTCACAACAGCTAGGTAATTCTATCTAGCGGGTTCTCAGAAGGAAGATGGCAAGGAATTACACGATTCTGTCGATGCGCCCTGCTCCCCTTTGAGGTATATCTCTTGGTATGGCAAGTGGAAGAAACAAACACAATGATTCCGCACATCAAACTACGCAGGGTCAGTAAAGGAAAGAGAATTGCTTGACGACAAGATTGCGCCAGGGCCGCCGGGTCATTTCCTGCTTGGGAGTACGAGAGACATCCGGCACGACCCGCTGCGTTTTGGATTGGAAATGGTCCG
>VBFM01000214.1:0-3147 GCA_005882595.1 Chloroflexota bacterium | reverse complement strand
GCCTCCTGTTCTGGCCCGCTTACCTGGTCAATCACCCCGATGGCATCAAACATGTCCTCCAGGAAAACCCGCGAAACTATCACAAAGACCTCGCTCCCTGCAGGCTCTTGAAACCATTACTCGGCCAGGGGCTCGTCACCAACGACGGAGAATCCTGGCTCCAGCAGCGACGCCTCATACGGCCAGCCTTCCATCGAAAGCGCCTGGCGGCCTTTGGCACGCTGATGACCGGCGCTACCCTCACCATGCTCGATCAGTGGCAGAGATTCGCCGGGTGGGATCAGCCTCTGGAGGTCGCAGCAGAGATGCTGCGCCTGACGCTGCGTATCGCTGGCCAGGCCCTCTTCAATATCGACCTGAGCGATGAGACACCTACCGTTGGCCAGGCAGTGGCAAGCGTGAACAAGCTGCTCTCGGAATATCTCTATGCTCCTTTCCCATCACTCATTATTCCAACACCGCGCAGTCGCCGCCTTCAGGCCGCATGTCGCACGCTTGACCAGGTAGTGCATGACATCATCACCCAGCGTCGCCAGCAGAACACCGACACAGGTGACTTGCTCTCAATGTTGCTATTAGCGCATGACGAGCGGACGGATCAGAGGATGAATGATCAGCAAGTACGTGATGAAGTGATGACGCTGCTGATCGCCGGCCACGAGACGGTATCAACCGCACTCACATGGGCCTGGTGCCTACTTTCCCAGCATCCTGAGATCGAACGCCGCCTCCATAGTGAGTTGGACGACGTGCTTGGCGGGCATCTGCCGACGGTAGAGCATCTCGCCAGGCTCACCTATACGCGTATGGTAACTGAGGAAGTACTACGGCTCTATCCACCGGCCTGGATCTTCGGACGGAAAGCAATCGCAGATGACGAGATCGGAGGCTATTTCGTTCCTGCGAACAGCATGATAGTGCTGAGTCCATACATGACGCACCGCCATCCTGCATTTTGGGATAACCCGGAGGTGTTCGAACCCGAGCGCTTCGCACCTGAACGCGAGGCCTCTCGCCCACACTACGCCTACTTTCCATTCGGAGGTGGACCACGCATGTGCATTGGCAGCAACTTCGCGCTAATGGAGATGCAGTTGATCCTGGCCACTGTCGCGCAACGCTACAAATTGCGCCTGGTCCCTGGTCACCCGGTCGAGCCAGAAGCATTACTGTCGCTGCGCCCGAGGCACGGCTTGCCAATGACGCTCCGTCATGCATAACAACACTCTCCGGTTCGTGAGACGTTTAGAAGTTCAGGCGTCGAAATGCGAGTTAACTGGCTGCACAAAGTTATATGTTCATTTACCCGCGTTGTTGCTCAATCCTTGTGTGGCGCTTCGTGCCTATTTTCCTCTTTGGAGTTCGGCTTTAATGCTGCCTGTAATCCTGCGCCGGGCGCAGTAAGCAAGCGGATTGGTTTGCGGGGAAGCAAGCCAGCTTCTTGTTGCCATCCGGCAATCTCTTCCATGGACCAGGTTCCAGCCTCGCTCGTGGCTGCGAAGTAGAGGTTGGACAGCGCTCCCAGTTCCCCAATTTCTTTGGACGATTGAAAGCGCTGGAACTCCTCGATCACCAGGTAACCGCCCGGACGCAAGGCTTGCGCACTGCGCTTCACGAGATCGCGATTCGTCTGCCCATCGAAGTGGTGGAGGAGACTGCCGATGAAGATGAGATCGTACTCCTCGTTTCCCAGGTCGTCCGTCAGCACATTCCCGGCACAATGGACGATACGCTCGCCCATGCCCTCTTGCGCGAGGATCGTTGCCGCGTGGACAACAGCTTCCGGCAGATCGAATACGACCGCGCGTAGCCCTGGGTGAAGACGGCAGAGCATGACCGAATAGTAGCCGTGGGAACCGCCGATGTCCAGCATACGTAGTGCGCCTCGTGGTACCGGCATGCGCCGGGCCACCTCAAAAGCAGAGAAGCCAGCCAGGGAGCGCATCGCCCTCTGGTACACCCGCCATTCATCATTCGACAGTTCCTGGTGTATTTGTGTTGGCTTTCCGGTGCGGAGAAAGTCCTCAAAGCGCTCATCCCAGGTCCAATTCAGGAAGTTGAACAACATGTAGTCGTAAAGCGATTGCGGGCTGCTCTTGAGCATCCATTTACGGGCCACTGGCGCGAGTGTATAGTGCGTTCCTTTACTACGCACATAGCCCGCACCTCCTAACGCAAAGAGGAGCACTTCTGTTGCGTGCTGATCAAGCCCACAGCGCGTTGCAACCTCACTAGCGGTACTTTCTCCCTTTGCCAGTACCTCAAAGATGCCGAGCTTGGTTGCCACCATAATGGTTCTGGCCAGCGTCATTGCTACTATGGTATCTCCAAGAGGAGTTGGCACAACTCCTGCCCGGAGCGCAATCCTCTCCAGGAGGTTCTCAGGAACAGCATTAAGCCTCATAACTTTATCTCCAGATGATTGGTTCTTAACTCTTCAGCAGCATCCCTAACGCCATCAATCCAGCCAGGCCAAAGCAGAACCAGCCAGCGACGAGCTGGTGTGCGCCGGTCAGGAGGAAGATACCTCCGGCCAGCGATACAATGAACATGAATAGCCAGGTGAAGCCGGGCAATCCGCCTGTGCCTCCCCCACGCCTGTGCCCTCGAGATCTCGTCCTTCCACTCGATTCGTTGCTGGCAAGCTTGACCTCGATCTGTCCACTTTCGAGTTTGGTCATAACCTGCTCCAACGAACGTGGCAGTGACAGCAGCGCTCTGCCTGTGTCGAGCACCTGGTTGAAGAGTTGTCGCAGCGTTTGCTCCGCACCCCTGGCATCAAGATTCAGGAACTTGCGGGCATAGGGCGTAGCGACCTCGATTAAGTCGAACTCCGGGGCCAGCCCGGTCGAGACACCGACCAGCGTCCCAATGGCCCGTCCGGTGAAGGCAAACTGCGCCGGGATGTGAAATGGTTGTCTATACAGCAGAGAGGTGACATCCTGTACCATTTCGGTAATATCTAGTTCGCTCACCTCACCCAGTGTCATACCGTGATAGCGCTCTAACAACAGCGACATTGCCCCCTCGATAGATGCAAGGTTGGCGCCTTCGTCAACGAAGCCAAGCTCAGAGAGGGCATGAACCAACGATCGCGAGTCGCGTACTATGAAAGCCAGAAACACGTCTTTCATTAACCTCTTCATA
>VBFM01000213.1:3327-4804 GCA_005882595.1 Chloroflexota bacterium | reverse complement strand
TCCCAGGCACGCCAGGCCTCGGCAGATAGGGCCTGGTTTGCTATCTCGCGCTTCTATGAGAACTGCACCCAGAACAAGCCAGGCAAGAAGGGCTACCCGAAGTTTCAACACGATAACCGTTCAGTGGAATACAAAACGACGGGCTGGAAACTTGACCCCGATGGGCGTCATCTCACCTTCACGGACGGTTGTGGCATCGGGCGACTGCGGCTGGTGGGAAACAAGCAGCAACAGATCGAAGCTTTCCCTCTCAAACAGATCAAGCGGGTACGCCTTGTCCACCGTGCCGATGGCTACTATGTGCAGTTTGGGGTAGCCGCGCAAAAGGCCATCATCCACCAGCCAACGGGGAAGCAGGTGGGCATCGACGTGGGACTGCTCGCCTACTACACCGCTTCCGATGGCAAGACGGTCAACAACCCCCGGTACTTTCGCCGTGCCGAGCAACGATTGAAGCGATTGCACCGCCGCCTCTCGCGCAAAGGCCAAGGTGGCAACAATCGACAGAAAGCCAGGCGCGCCCTGGCAAAGGGGTATCTGAAGGTCCAGCGGCAGCGTGAAGACTTTGCCCGCAAACAGGCAAGCACGCTCGTCTCATCTCACGATTTGATTGCCTATGAGCATCTTCAGATACGCAACATGGTCAAGAACCGCCACCTGGCAAAGTCCATTCACGATGCCGCATGGGGAGCATTTCTGCACTGGGTGAAGTATTATGGGGCGATGCATCACATCCCCGTGATCGCGGTCGAACCCCACTTCACCAGTCAAGCGTGCTCACAATGCGGCACGCGGGTGCACAAGAGTCTCTCGGTCCGTACTCACATCTGTACGAGCTGTGGCGTGGTCTTGGATCTTGATCAGAATGCCGCCTTGAACATCCTGGCAAAAGCACTGGACGGTACCGCAGGGCATTCGGGAACCGGCGCTCCGCTGAGAGCGTGAAACGCTTGGGGACAGGCGACCGCTACTGCGAGTGGGAAGCCCGCTTGTGGCAAGTTGCCTGGAGGAACCAAGAACCCCCTTGGCTTTAGCCATGGGGAGTGTCAGAAGCCTTTCGCTACGTCCGCGACGACCCTACGGAGAGCTTGCGCGATATCCAGGAATGCTTCGTCACGGTTAGACCAGCTAATTACCGGTTTGCCATCCTTTGGGAGCGCTTTGAGTTTGCCGAATGGGGCGCTGTGCCAATCGCAAGGTCGCAGGATGATGGGGATCACGCGAGCTTCTTTTGCTTCGTGTCGTTCCATAGCTCGTTGCATCTCCTTGTCATAGCAATAATCTGAGGCCATAAACGCTGTGCTGACCAGCAGTAGAATAATGGGAGCCGTATTCAGATGTTCGGCAATCTCACCTTCTAATTCTTTGCCTTCGGAAATTTCTCGATCATACCAGCCGGTGATAAGTTTTTGCCGCTTGAGCAGGGCCAGGTGGGTGTCTAGCTCGTCCCTGAGACCTTCGTCTTTATGCGCGTAGG
>VBFM01000213.1:0-3264 GCA_005882595.1 Chloroflexota bacterium | reverse complement strand
GCAATTGTTGGCGTTGTTGCGGCGTAAGTGTATTGGCCCACCGTCTATCCTGCTGGTGAAACTGGCGCTGCTTCTCCTCTAATTCTGGGAACTCGTGCAGCACCCCTTGGGCCAGCAGAGCTTTGCCGCCCAGCGCATTGTTGCGATCACGGCTGAATTGTACGATACCGCAGACGCTGCCTGTTTGCCGGTTGAGGAAGGTCGAGCAGCTCATGCCGGGGCGCACCGGTCCCTCCTTGAATTTCAGCAGTTCGTGCTGATCGCCAGCCCAGCCTTCGCAGGCAAAGGTGGTGGATGCCCCTTGAGACTCGATATCGCCATAGCCATAGCTGTAGAGTTCGCTGAATGGCTCTGCTCCACCATGCAGTAGCACGCAGGGGTGATCGGAGATGGGTGCCTGTAACAGGGCAAGGTCGGGATAGGGAGCATCGCGAGATACTGAGACTTGCGTTGAATACTCCTGCCCTTTCCATAATACTTTGACAGGCAGTTTCTGCATGCCCCCTTGCTGCGCGTTTGCTATGACATGTGCGCAGGTCAGGATCAGTCCGGGCGCGACAAAGAAACCCGTGCCGCTTGCGCTATTTGAGAGGATACGCACAGTGCAATCAGCCAGCAGCTCGTACAGCGATTGGGTCATGGTAACATCATCCCCTCTACCTGGTCATGTCTTCGGTGATCTCGCCCCATTCCAGGGTGATCTTCAAGTTGGCGTTTCCCGTGCCCTTGACCAGCAGCGCGGTCAGTTTTCCCGATTCGATGCCAACCTGCACGCCGAACTCAACACTGGCAGCGCGGGGCTTCACCTTTTTCAAGGTGGTGACCAGGGCTTTGGCGAGTCCTTCGACCGTGTCGGTCACTTCTTTGAATGGGGGGACGCCAAAAGCTACACGCTCTTCGCCACCTAGCGAGGTCGCTTGAATGCTGATACTGGTGCCATCGTCGAGTATCGCCTTGACGACTTCTGTTTTGTTCGCTTCGTCTTCCATACCAACTCCTAAGGATAGCTTTTCTGAGATCATGCCCGCGCAAACAGATCGTTCTCTCCCTCGACATCGGGGCCGACACGTGTCGCGGCCAGTTGAAAGTATTCGTAACCGCGCCATTTGTGTTGCACATCTTCGGGTAGCTGTGACAGTGGATTATTGGGATTTATCTGCGTGCGGTGCATAGACCAGGAGCGATTTTTTGTGTCCAGCCAGGGTTCTACGTTGAGCCGGGCGGTGATCAGCTCATCGGGCATGCCCAGTTTTTCAGGGTCAAGCCCGCTAAACGAACCCTGGTAGTTCGGGTTTTGCGTCCGCATCCATTCGGCTATTTGACGGATGAAGCTGCGTGGAAACGCAGAATAGTAGAGCTTCGAGACCAGGTGAGCTGGCCCGTGTTCTGGATATTGCACGCCATCCGCCGCCGCGTAGAAGGCGCTGGTCGTATGGCGGTAGATGGCGATGTGATCGGGATGGCCGTATCCTCCGGTTTCATCGAATGTCACCATTACCTGTGGGCGGAACTGGCGAATAATGGCCACCAGTTTTCCTACCACCTCAGCAGCGTTAGCTTGTGCAAGTGAGCGCGGGTCCCGGTTCTCCGGCGTTCCTGCCATCCCAGAATCGCGATAGCCGAGGAACCACAAGTTATGTACGCCCAGCTCTTCAGCAGCCGCGCGCATCTCTCCCTCGCGCACTTCGCCCAGATTTTCAGGTGTGGCCAGAGCCGGGTCCGAGATTTCTCCCACCTCTCCACGTGTAGCGTACACGAGGCCGGGTTCAATTCCTAACGTGCTATAATGGAGCATTGCGCCGCTCACTGTGCCCTCATCGTCGGGGTGAGCGTATACGCCCAGGAGTCGTTTCGTTGACATAGGTTATCCTGTCTTTCTCTTTTGGACTATTATAAAGATATGACGCTACTGTAACATCACAGCCGAAGAGCTGTCAAATAGCTAGCCAATTGCACTTATCCTTTAAGAATAGAAAAAGTATTTGAACATTCCTCTATCTTTTCTATGGAAAATATGCTACAATATATTCAGTGAGGCAGCCAGTATTGTAGGGGCGTACCCTTGCGGTCGCCCTCCTCCAATCGTGTATTGTATGGGCGTACTCTTGCGGCCGCCCTTATATTCTACGCGATACGCAAAAGAAGGCGGCTATGCCAATCATGTATTGTATGGGCGTACCCTGCGGTCGCCCTCATATTCTACGCACAGAAGGGAGCAATCATATGACAAGGACACTTTTAGATAGAGAGCTACACGAGCTTGATACTCAAATCATACGCCTTGGTGGATTGGTAGATGATGCGCTGGGAACGGCGCTTGAAGCATTAGAGACGGGCGACCTGGCGAAATCAGGCATGGTTATCGAGGCCGATACCATCATTGATAGCCTGCGCGCCGCTATTGAAGAACATACCATTCGCCTGATAACCCTGCAACAGCCACTCGGCGGGCGCGATCTACGCCTGCTTACCTCTGTCCTCTCCATCGCTGGTGATCTAGAGCGGGCCGGTGATGGCGCGGCTGGCATTGCACAGATTATCCTGCGTATGGATCCCTTGCGCAATGTCAATGCAGCGCAAAGCGAAATAACATTGAATGTATCCGAAGCTGCGCGTGGAGAGGATCAAATCACCGAAACATCGATTCTTCAGGGCATGCTCGATCTGGGTAAAGAGGCGCGGCGAGTCTTGCAGGGAACAATAGATGCTTTTGCCCGCCGTGATGCCAAAGCCGCTCGCTATATCTGGGAAGAAGATGATGTGGTTGACGTGCGGTACCACCTGGTGCGCCACGATTTGATGGCGATGCTGGAGGGAGCGCGCGCAATTCCCGCCCTGCAAAGCGACTCCCGCATTTTGCAGCGCGCTACTTACTTGCTCTGGATTGCCCATAAGTTAGAGCGCGTTGGCGATCATTGCTCCAATATATGCGAACGTGTGGTGTTCATCGTTGAGGGCGAAACGAGTATTAAGCCCAGGCCGGAAGAATAGTCATCCTGGCTTTTCTCAACGTTATGGTTTTCCAATTGCCTGCCAGAACAGATTGGCCAGTTGCACATATCCCGATGGGCTGGGGTGAAATCCATCGCCGCTGATATATTCGGGATGCGCTGTCAACTGGCTGCCTTGACTGAACAGGTCAACGAGCGTTACTCCATAGCGAGCCGCTTGCCTGGCGATGCTGGTATTCCATTGCAGAATTGCCGAGAGCATTTGTGATCTCTGTGTGGATGTTTGATTGGCAAAGGCGGGCAGGCGGGTTAG
>VBFM01000212.1:0-4779 GCA_005882595.1 Chloroflexota bacterium | reverse complement strand
CCCTGGCGTACCCTGGACGGGCGGCTGCAGTTGTGAAGTACAAGCCGGGCAGCGCGTTGCCATCAATGGAATGCTCGTCAGGCAGTACGGGCAGTCGCGCGTAGCAGGGGGTACCTGCACTTCTTTTGGCTTGAAACGAGCCATTAGCCCGTTCACCGGTAGTACGACAAAGTAGTAGACGACGAAAGCTAGTATCAGGAAGGTGATGATCGCGTTGACGAATGTGCCAAGCAAGATTGGCTTCCCAGTGTAGGGAACGGTATATTGCCAGTTTGAAAGATTGCCGCCAGGAGCAGGAATAAGGGGTGTAATAACGTTCGTAACCAGTGAATTGACTACGGCCGTAAATGCCGTACCTATTACTATGCCGACTGCAAGATCAATCACATTACCACGAAGAATAAAGGTCCTGAATCCACCCAGGGTGCCTGTAGCAGATCTTTCCAGTTGTCGAAATCTTTCTGAAGCCATAGAGATAGATCCTCCATTTCAAAATGTTTATAAATAAGCATGAGTCTGAGAAAATGACTCATGTTTTCGCGCGGGAAGTGAGAAGTTATAGATTCAGTTTCACAATGGTGACGCCATCACCTCCTTCTTGCGGCGCGGCAGATGTATATGATTTAACTAACGGATGGTGCGCCAGTTGTTCGCGGACGGCTGTACGTAATGCGCCTGTACCCTTACCATGCACGATACGCACGGATGATATGCCGGACATGACGGCGTCGTTCAGGTAGCTGTCCAGCTCTTCGAGGGCCTGCTCCACGCGCCAGCCGCGTATATCAAGCTGCATGGCAACTTCGGGTTGATCCTCGTAGCGCGGCAGCACGACGGCTGGCTGGCTTTTTTCACCGGATGTGGTCTGCGCTGCCTGGCGCTTACTGATGCGCTCAATGTTATCTACGCTCACGCGGAAGCGCATAGAACCCATTTGTACTTCAGCTTCGCTGCGGTCAGGCGAAAGTCCGAGCAGTTCCGCGTTCTGGCCGAAGCTGAGGACGCGCACCGTATCGCCGATTTGCAATGGCCCGTCGAGTTTCTCCTGCTCCGGTTCGGTTTTTTTGCTTGGACGGCGCGGCGCCGGGATGGCGGCCGTTTTTTCCTCGAGGCCGCGCACCCTTTCACGTGCCTCGCCCAAACGCTCACGCGTAAGGTTGACGCGGCTCGTGTCGACTTTGACCTTTGCCAGCGTTTTCTGCACCTCTTCGAGTTCGCGCTGGGCCTGTGTCCGCGCCTCGTTGAGTATACGAACGCGCTGTTCTTCGAGTTTGAAGCGATCCTGTTCGAGTTCTTTGCGTTGATGCTCCGCCTCTGCGCGTTCCATACTGAGGTGGAAGCGCTCATCCTCTAAGGATTTGCGCTCGGATTGCAGTCCCTCGAGCAGGTTTTCCATGCGCACGCCCGCGGTGCCCAGATATGCACGCGCCTGTTCAATGACGTGCTCGTCAAGGCCCAGGCGATTCGCAATGGCGAGGGCATTGCTGCGCCCCGGTAGGCCGATGCTCAGACGATAGGTTGGCGAAAGCGTTTCGATATTAAATTCGACAGAAGCGTTGACAACGCCGGGTTGTTCGTGCGCGAAGGCTTTCAGTTCAGAATAGTGCGTGGTTGCAATGGTAGTGACGTGCCGCTCTAGCAGGAAGGTGAGAATGGCACGCGCCAGGGCCGAACCCTCACTTGGGTCGGTACCCGCGCCTAATTCATCGAGCAGCACAAGGGCATTCAGGCGGCGGCTATCTGGCTTGCCCGTCAAGGTTTCCGATAATTTGCCGCGAATGTCAGGCATTTCGCGCTTCATCTCCTCATCGATACGACGCAGGATTTCGATGATGCGAGTCAAATGCGACGAAAAGGTGCTGAGGCTTTGCTCGATGCTCTGCTCGTCGCCGATATCGGCGAAGATTTCTTCAAAGACGGCCACCTCCGATTGCTCTTCCGCCGGAATGTGCAGGCCCGCCTGCGCCATGAGTGTGAGCAGCCCGACGGTCTTGAGCGCGACGGTCTTACCGCCGGTGTTAGGGCCGGTAATCACGACTATAAAGAACTCGCGGCCAAGGTTAAAGTTGATCGGCACGACTTTGCCTGTGAGCAAGGGATGGCGGGCGTTGCGCAGGTCGATGCGACCCTGGTCGTTTAACTGCGGTTCGGTAGAGCGCGTCATGCGCCCGTAGCGGGCCTTTGCCAGGTGCAGGTCAAACTCGGCCAGCAACTCCACGTCGCGTGTCAGCGGCTCTGCTTCTTTGCCGATTTCAAGGGAGAGCGCGCGCAGAATACGCTCGACTTCCTGGCGCTCTTCAATTTGCAACTGGCGGAGTTTGTTATTGAGTTCCACAACCACCATTGGCTCGATGAAGACCGTCGCGCCGCTCGCCGATTGGTCGTGAACAATGCCGCGCACCTGTCCGCGGCTCTCGGCCTTGACCGGAATGACGTAGCGGTCGCTGCGGATAGTGACAATCGGCTCCTGCAGCGCGCTGCCAAATTCGTGTACCAGGGTGCGCAGGCGATCCTGTAAACGCTGATTGGCTCCACGAATGTCGAAACGCAGTTTGCGCAGCGCCGGGCTGGCGGTGTCGAGTACCTCGCCCTCTTCGCTGATGGTTTCTTCGATACGCCGCGCGATATGCGGTCGTTGTGGTATATCCGCGCCCAGCTCACGCAGCAGGGGAAAGGTTTCCTCGTCGAGCTTTTCGATCATACGCGCGACATACATGGCGCTCTGCACGGTTGCCAGTACCTCTAACATATCGCCCGGACTCAGCACGCCTTCGCGCGCGGCGCGCTCCAGGTGGGGGCGGATGTCGTGCGCGCCCTGCACACCTGCATCGGCGCGCAGTTCGATCAGCTGGTAGGCCTCGGTGGTGTAGGCGAGACGCCGCCGCGCCTCTTCTATGTTCGGGGTGGGCTGTAGCTCCCTTACCCGCTCTTTACTGGCTGAGAAAGCGGCCTCTCTAGCCACTTTCTCAAGAATCTTGGGATACTCCAGTGTATATATACTTTTCTCATGCATGATGATGGTAAGAAGTCCTTTATTATGAATCAGGCAGCAACATCTGGCTGCCGCTTTCGTTTCTTCGATGGGCAGAATGAGAATATATTCCAGTGATGCGCGATGATAAGATATCACATTCGCGGGTAGAATGTAAGGTATCTGGCATTGTTTGTGTGGTGTCTCGTTGGAACTTCGCCCCTATTGACACGTATACTAGAGTGAGTTCATGTACAGAGAGAACGAAGAGGAGCAAGCAGCATGATTCTCCATCTTGGAGAGCGCGTCTACTGGGGCGCACCTGAAGTGATTTACCTGGAGGGAGTCATCACCCGCCTGGACGAGGCGACGCAAACGGTGCTGGTGCATGTTGATCGCGCTACCCCCAATTCCTCACACTTGATCGGTGTGACGACGTGCCATTTGCTGCCGATGGATTGGCACCCCTGCAGGGCGATAGCCCACAGGGCATCACAAGCGAACGTGGTGCATCCGATGAGCACGCCCGGCCCATGAGCGACGAGGAAAAAATTCGTAGCGCCGCGGCCGTCGCTGTCTATCAAAAATATGGTACGACCATTTCATCTGAGCAGCGACAGGCGATGATCGAGCAGGTATCCGGGGTGCTCGCTAGTGATGCTGAGATGCGCGCACGCATCGTCGAGTCGATGGATCAGATTCTACAGCGTAAACGATAAAAAAAGTGAAGTAGTTTATATACGCATATCCAAAACCAGGCTATACTAAGCGTTGAGACAGGGGAACTAGCCCGAAATACATGATGAAAGGTGAATCATATGAATTGCCAAAGATGCAATGCGCCTCTTATGGAAAATGCCCGGTTTTGCCGGATATGCGGCCTTCCAGTCTCTACAAGCGCTCCAAATAATGTAGTTGACTACCCTGCTCAAGCTGATCAAACGTTAGATGGACCGCCGACGGTCGCCACGCGGTGGGAGGAAGAACCGCCGGAGTCGTTCCAACCAGCGCAGCCTGCGCAGTGGCAACCTCCATATGTCCAGTATAGCGCGCCTCCGGTGCAACCAACCCAACTATCGCCCCAGCCACAATGGGGTTCGCCTCCGGCGCAACCAACCCAACTATCGCCCCAACCACAATGGATACCGCAAAATGCGCAGCAGCCCCTCGTAATTGCACCGGGAAATTTCCAGGGTTCTGGCGTGCAGCAGCCAGTTCGCCGTAAGGGACGAGCATGGAGACGAATAGTAATTACGCTGCTCGTGCTGGTGGTGCTGGTAGTTGGAGGATGGTTCCTGGTGGCGCGCCCCATTTTGCATGGTATCGCGGAGAGTCAGATAAACCAGGTGGCAACGAGCGGGATAAATCAAATTCTGCCATTTCCCCCATTTGTGAGAACTCCTTCGATAGCGGTAACAGAAACCGGTCTCAACAACCTGATTGTACTCAATCATGCTCCCTCTGACCCGGTACAGAATGCCGTTGTCCACATCACGCAGCCCGGCATAGCTAGTGATGGCTCCTCTACAGGCGGAGTGCAGTTTGATTTTCAACTGTACGGGTTTGCATGCTCGATTACAGGGATACCTATGGCCAGTAATGGCGATGTTGTTATGACGCATGTGCAAGTTCAAGGTATCCTCTGGTGGGTAATGTCTCCAGACGAAATGACCTCGATCTTCAACTCGCGTTTTCACGATGCGATTGTACGATTACAACGCCAGGTGACGAGCGTCACTACTAAAAACCAGGAGATCGATCTTCAATTCAATTAGCCTGGACGCGGGGGCCTTGTAGTGGCTTCTCGA
>VBFM01000211.1:0-3596 GCA_005882595.1 Chloroflexota bacterium | reverse complement strand
CAAGGGCGCATTGACTGGAAATACGCTTTAGGCCTGGAACTGACGGACCCGGGCATAGATGCCTCGGTGCTCTCGGAGTTCCGGGCACGCATCGTGGCAGGAGGAGCAGAAGCCCAGCTGCTGGATACGCTGCTGGAGCTGTGCAAGCAGCGTGGCTGGCTCAAAGCCGGGGGCAAACAACGCACGGACTCGACCCATGTGTTGGCGCGCGTGCGCTCGCTGTCGAAGCTGGAATGTGTGGGCGAAACGTTGCGAGCGGTGCTCATGGACCTGGCGCGCTTGGACGCCAACTGGCTGGCACAGCAGAGAGAACTATCGCTTGCCCAAGCCAGAAAGCCAACGTCGTGCCCTGGCCGAGCAGATCGGAGCCGATGGGCTGGCTCTGTTGCGCGCTTTGGAGCAAGCCGCAACCCCAGCCGAGCTGCAGGAGGTGCACAGTGTGCAGCTGCTGCGGCAGGTGTGGCAGCAGTACTTTGAGCTGGGCGAGGGACAAGCCCACTGGCGGGCCGGGCCGCAAGCCGAGCAGGAGGGGGTGATCCGTTCGCCTTACGACCCACAGGCCCGCTGCGGCAAGAAGCGAGACACGGTCTGGTTGGGGTACAAAGTCCACCTGACCGAAACCTGTCAGACGCCGCCAGTGGAGCCAGCCCAGGGACAAGAGCAACGAGCAGCTCCGCGCTTGATTGTGCAGGTAGAAACCACGCTGGCTGAGGTGCAAGATGTGGAGGTGACGGCGACCATTCAACACGAGTTGGCGCAAGCGGACCTGCTGCCGGACGAACAGGTGGTGGACACTGGCTATCTGGATGCCGACTTATTAGTGAGTAGTCAAAGTGACTACGGCATCCGCTTGCTGGGCCCGGTCTTAGCCGACACCAGTTGGCAAGCCAAAGCAGGCAAGGGCTTCGACCTGGCCCATTGGCAGAAGCAGCAGGTGATCTGTCCGCAGGGCCAGCGCAGTGTCTCTTGGTCGGTGCAGTCACAACGCATCGAAGCGGGGTTTGCGCGGCACACCTGTGCGGCCTGTGCCTGTCGGCCCGACTGCACGCACGCCACCAGCGCTGGCCGGGTGGTGCATCTGCGTCCGCAAGCAGCCTCTGAAGCCCTACAAGCGCGACGAGCCGAGCAGCAGACCCCGGAGTTTCGGCAGCAGTATGCCACGCGTGCCGGGATCGAGGCCACGCACTCCCAAGGGGTGCGCCGTATGGGGTTGCGACGCTCGCGCTACGATGGCCTGCCTAAGACGCACTTGCAACATGTGTTGAC
Organism: Chloroflexota bacterium; assembly: GCA_005882595.1. Taxonomy (GTDB): domain Bacteria; phylum Chloroflexota; class Ktedonobacteria; order Ktedonobacterales; family Ktedonobacteraceae; genus VBFM01. The sequence goes on along the minus strand of VBFM01000211.1, from coordinate 2,330 downwards.
GGCGGTGGCCATCAATCTCGTGCGCATCGATGCCTGGCTGCTGGGCAAGCCTCCTGGGGCAACTTACCAGTCCCCGTTGGCCTTGCTTGCTGCTCACCCTCTGCTGTACCAGCCACCACCACCCTTGCAGGAAGCGTGCTGATCGCTTGCAGTTTTACTGTCATTCGCCAGCAAAGTCTTGTAAGGGCGGGGGATGAGCGGATGTGGGGTGGGGACCTTTGCGGTCGCCCTGTGGTTTTCGTGAGTTAATCGCATAGCGTGTCAACTCAAATGAAAATGTTACCGAAGAGTGACAGTTCACTCAAATGAAAATGTTACTGAAGCCGACCTCTTGCACTTCTCCCCAATAATGCATACAATATCGCCAGAATCTTTGTAGGGGCGGGGGCGGCGTTGTGAGGGGTTGGGACGCTTGCGTCGCCCGCAGTCGGAATGACCACCAAGTTAGGACGAGCAAAGTAATGACCGATTTCATGAACTTCCCCACCCAACGCGAACGCGTACTCACCTATGGCAACACCACCATTGGCATCATCAGCGATATCTGCCTCGTCTCGCATTTCCAGGTGGGCTCGTGGCAGGTGCTCTATCGACCGGAGGAAACGGGCAATGTGAAACGCTGGGGGCTGCCCTTGATGATCCCCAATTTTTCACGCCTGAAGGATGGCATTTTTCAGGAGAAAGGCACTACACTGCCCATACACGGATTTGGGCGCAATCTGCCCTGGAGCGTGACTGAACAAAATGAGACTACGCTGACCATGCAGTTGAGTAGCAGCGACGCCACGCGGCCCAGCTATCCCTATGAATTTACCTTTAGCGCCAGAATTGACGTGGGTGAAGCAACGTTGACCTATACGCTGACGATGGAAAATCGTAGCGACGAGGCGATGCCATTCCGACTGCCCAACAACCTGGAGCCGCAGGCTAGGACGCAGTCCGTTGACAGTCGGAATACGGACCCAATGCCCATCGCGCCTGGCTTCCATCCGTATTTCACGGTAGCGCAGGAGGAGAAGGCGGCGCTGGTGACAAATGGGCCACCAGGATTTGCTGTGGGAGACTTCGACTGGGTAGAGCATATTCCGGACAATCCCTACCCATTTCCACATGCACTACACCTCCAATTTCCTGGACGAGGAGCATTGAGCATTGAGGAATTACCGCAAAAAGGACAATTCTCACTGCATAACATGCAAGTCTGGTCAGAGCCGCCGACCAAACCAGACCATAATTTTGTGTGTTTCGAGCCGACCGTTGGCAGCGAAGACGCGCTCAATCGCCCGGCAGACCGCTTGACGATTGAACCCTATAGCTCCCACATCATTATGTTACAATTGAAGGCAACACCATCGTAACCGTGCAATTCATACATCCGTAAGATATAATAAGAGCGGAACACATTACCCACATACATTTCCATTGAAGGCGAAGGCGGATAATGACAAAAGAACCGGCCAATAGCTATTGGCTACAAAATAACAACAACACACCTCAGCGATCGCGCAATCAGTTGCGTCCTGGTCCTGCTGGTCGCCCCAACGGGCAGCCACCCCAACGTGGTATGTCCTCTATCAATCGCTGGCTGCTGATCATCGTGCTGGTCATGCTGGGCATTTATCTCTACCAGTTTTTCAACGCAAATAATAACAACACCTCCTCGCAGCGCAAAGAACTGGCTTATAGCGATTTCTATAATCAGATCAACGACGGCAATATCAAATCTGCCACCATTATTGGTTCGAGCGATATCACCGGGGATTTCTGCAGCCCGGTAGGGGGCTTCAGCACCTATCACGTTGTGCAGTTGCCTAATGGCGACCCTAATCTTGTGCCAATTCTGACGCAACCGAGCGCTCCAGGCTTTAAGAAACCCACCTGCGCTAATATGACGACGGTGATTACCCAGCCGCCCACCGACAGTAGCTTCTGGCTGAATATTCTGATTGCTTTCTTGCCTTTCATCTTCCTGATCGCCATCTTTGTCTTTATCAGCCGCCGCGCGACCCAGGGGCAACAGGGCATCTTCAGTTTTGGCAAGAGCCGCGCGAAGCTGATCCTGGAGGACCGTCCCAGCACCACCTTCGCGGATGTCGCAGGTGTAGACGAGGCCAAGTACGACCTGCAAGAAGTGGTCGAGTTTTTGAAGACACCCTCGAAGTATCAACGCCTGGGCGGAAAGATTCCCCGCGGCGTGCTGCTGGTAGGCCCTCCTGGAACCGGTAAGACGCTGCTGGCGCGTGCCGTGGCCGGCGAGGCGGGCGTGCCATTCTACTCGATGTCAGGCTCGGAGTTTGTGGAGGTGCTGGTGGGTGTGGGTGCGAGCCGTG
>VBFM01000210.1:4109-4342 GCA_005882595.1 Chloroflexota bacterium | reverse complement strand
CCGCCAGTAAGAGATGAGTTCCGAGAATAGCTTGAAACCCTTTGGCAGCCAGTAAGCCATACCAGGAGCCGTGGAATCAAAATGCAGCAGTTCAAGCTCCCGGCCCAATTTGCTGTGGTCGCGTTTCTGGGCCTCCTCCAATTGCCACAGATAGTGATCGAGTTCCTCTTGCGTAAACCACGCCGTCCCATACAGGCGTTGTAACATAGGCCGGTGTTCATCGCCACGCCAGT
>VBFM01000210.1:636-4084 GCA_005882595.1 Chloroflexota bacterium | reverse complement strand
GTATGTTCCACATGCGGCCCACGACACAGATCGAGGAAGTTATGCTGCTGGTAGATCGAGACCTCGTCCGGCCAGTTGCTGCCATCCTGCAAACGGCAGAGATGCGAGAAGTCCCTGTACTCCTGATAAATGCCGCTGGCTTTCTCTGGCAACTGTTCGATAATCTCTACTTTGTATGGTTGCCCCTTGTCACGAAAGTACTGTAACGCTTTCTGACGCGACCAGATATCACGCACAAAGGGATATTTTCCGGCGATGATACGCGCCATATGCTGCTCGATCTCTGGGAAGTCAGCGGGCGTGAGCGGACGTGGAAGATCAAAGTCATAATAAAACCCATCTTCAATTGCTGGCCCGATGGCAAATTTCGCATCAGGAAACATTTCCTGTACCGCTTCTGCCATCACATGCGCGGCAGAATGCCGCATTCTCTGTAGCGGCGAATACCCTACTGAATCCTGTAATTCTGCTTCGACTGACATGGCCTCTTTCCTTTCCTGGTTAATGATCACCCGACAGCTAAATGACTATCGAAAAACGAGACAACAAAAAGCCTCTCCATCCCCCAATGGGACGAAAAGGCTCTGACCTTTCGTGGTTCCACCCACATTCCGCATATTTCCTAACTTCAGACAGGTTACATAGCCCGTCCTACGCGGAAAGTATGCGCTTGTAAGACCGGTAACGTGGTCGAGACGTACATCTTCAGGACGCGATTAATCGCGTCCCTACCGAAGTAGGCTGGCGAGGGGTATCATTCTCCTTGCGGGTAGGAACGCTTGCAGCCGTGGCGTTTCCTCTCTGTGCACCCCTGGGGAGAGACATGTCTCGCGTATATGCTATTTTTTACAATTCCCTGCTCTTCAACTTGATGATGCTCGTGATGCGCTTGATGAAGGCATCAAGGGGCGTTGCACCGAGATTCTCGTTGGTGCGCAGGCGCACGGCAACCGCGTTGTCCGCCGCTTCCTTGTCGCCGACGACGAGCATGTAGGGTATCTTTTGCAGCTGGGCATCTCGCACCTTGGCGTTCATGCGCTCGCTGCGGCTATCCACCTCAGCGCGCACACCCGCTTCTTTGAGCGCGGCCAGCACCTCATTAGCGTATTCGATGTGCCGGTCAGCGATGGGAATAATCATCGCCTGGACCGGCGCGAGCCAGACCGGAAATGCTCCCGCGAAATGCTCGATCACCATCGCCATGAAGCGTTCCGTTGAGCCGGTGACGGCGCGGTGAATCATCACCGGGCGGTGTGGCTGACCATCTTCTCCGATATACTCAAGCTCAAAGTTGATGGGCTGCACGAAGTCTAACTGCACCGTCGAGCACTGCCAGTCGCGGCCAAGCGCATCACGCACCATGAAGTCCGTCTTCGGGCCATAGAAGGCCGCTTCACCGATCATCTCACGATACTGTATGCCCTTTTTATCCACCGCTTCGCGTAAGACCCTTTCAGCCTCTTCCCAGACTTCGTCGCTGCCCACGTAATCCTCTTTCTTATTGGGGTCACGCAGCGAGAGCGAAATCCAGTAGTCCGTCAGACCGTAGGTATTGAAGACCTCGAGCGTCAGGTCAATGGCGCGGTTGAACTCCTCCTGAATCTGGTCGGGACGCATGAAGACATGCGCGTCATCCTGCGTGAGGCTGCGCACACGCGCCAGGCCCGTCAACGTACCCGCTTTCTCGTAGCGATAGAGCGTGGCAAATTCGGCGTAGCGCACGGGCAGTTCGCGATAGCTGTGCATCTGCGACTTGTAGAGCGTGATATGGTGCGGGCAGTTCATCGGCTTGAGCACATAGGCTTCATCCTCCGAAGTCTCCTGCTCGCCCTGCATCACCGGGAACATGTTGTCGCGATAGTTGTACCAGTGCCGGGAGGTCTTGTACAACTTCACTTTACCGAGATGCGAAGTCCACACGTGCTGGTAGCCGTATCTCTCCTGCGTCTCACGCACATAGCTCTCCATCTGGTGGCGCAGCGTCTCGCCATTCGGCAGGAACAGCGGAACACCGGCAGGAACCTCGTCGCTGATGACAAAGAGCTTCAATTCGCGCCCAAGTTTGCGATGGTCGCGTTTCTGCGCCTCTTCCAGTCGCCAGAGGTAGCGATCAAGCTCTTCCTGCGTGAACCACGCCGTTCCATAGATGCGCTGCAACATGGGGCGATGCTCGTCACCGCGCCAGTATGCTCCCGCGATCTTCATGAGCTTGACCGGCCCTACCTGGCCCGTGTTCTCAACATGCGGCCCGCGACACAGGTCAAGAAAGGTATCCTGCGTGTAGATGCCGACTTCGGCATCGGGCAAATTCTCGATCAACTCGACTTTGTAGGTCTGCCCCTTCTCGCGGAAGTATTCCAGCGCCTTCTCGCGCGGCCAGCGATCACGAATAAAGGGATACTTCCCAGCGATGATACGCCGCATGCGCTGCTCGATATCCGGCAGGTCTTCAGGCGTCAAAGTACGCGGCAGATCAAAGTCATAATAAAACCCATCCTCGATGGCCGGCCCGATGGCCAGTTTTGCATCCGGGAAAATCTCCAGGACTGCCTCCGCCATGACATGCGCTGCGGAGTGCCGCATGCGCTGAATCGGCGAATAATTGACCGATTCGTCCAGTTCTGCTACGACCGACATGATTACATCCTCCTCAAAAACAGCAATAAAAAAACCTTTCCATCCCACTTTGGGACGAAAAGGCATATAAACTTTTCGTGGTTCCACCCAGATTCCGCATCTCCAACGCAACGTCAGTACTCATGGATTGGCATCGGAAAAATGCGCTTTCGCGACCGGTAACGGGGTCGAGTCGTACACCTTCAGGACGCGATTTACCGCGTCCCTACCGGGGCAGGCTGGCGAGGGGTATCAACGCTCCTTGCTGGTTGGTGCGCTTTCAGCCATCGGCGCATCCTCTCTGAAAACCTCCGGGGAGGGACATGTCTCGCGTATGCCAATATTTTCGATTACAGTAATGATAACATGGATGAGAGAGAAAGTAAATAGTTTTGTTTCTGGTAATTACTCACAAGAGAAGTATCGACTTTGGTATAGGCTCCAATTCAAGTATTCTGGTTACATGCTCAAAACTATGCATATTGAACTTATAAACCGTAACAATTTGCCATTCTTCTCGTATATGGTTTAGCTAAACTGATTGTCAACGAGAGACTGAGCAGCATTGTTCTGTCCCTCCTCACTTTTATGACCGGTCCCAATAGCTAAATACCCTCCAGTCCAAATTTAAGAATGTCTTAGCGCAACTCAATAGTTTAATCATCTACAAGAACGAAAAGGAACTATGCTTATGGCCAAAACATTTGATGGGACAGCAGTATTCAATGACTCAACAACGCTGGCACGTTCACTTCGAGCCGTATCGACATTGCGCCTGGTCCTGGGACTGACTGCTCTGCTCGGCGCCATCATTTTTCTTGAAGGCACCAGT
>VBFM01000210.1:0-468 GCA_005882595.1 Chloroflexota bacterium | reverse complement strand
CATGTCTCGCGTATGCCAATATTTTCGATTACAGTAATGATAACATGGATGAGAGAGAAAGTAAATAGTTTTGTTTCTGGTAATTACTCACAAGAGAAGTATTGACTTTGGTATAGGCTCCAATAGTTGCGCTTGGTGCCGCCTATATGCTGAGTTCAGCCGCGCACCTAGCTACCAGAATTGGCACGGATGGTAGTGGGACCAGGCGCGCCGCCACTCTGGGAGTGGTACTGGCTCTAGCAACGGTCTTGAGCCTCTTCACGCTGCTGCTCTTCGATGCCCTTGCCGGCAAAAATCATCTCAACCTTGGATTTATGAGTCTCAGCGTCTTCCCGCTGCTGTCCGGCCTGCTGATCGCCTTCACCCTCGTCGCAGCTGCTTATGCGATTCCCTGGCGCTGGGCTGCCACATCCGTCAGTGCTTGCTACCTCTTGCTGGCAGCGATCATGGCCGTGTTTGTGCAACCTG
>VBFM01000209.1:2708-6621 GCA_005882595.1 Chloroflexota bacterium | reverse complement strand
CCAGCGTGAGATTGCCGAGTCCGCCTATCGCTACCAGCAGGAGATCGATGCTCACCGGCGCACCATCGTAGGTGTCAACGACTACATTATGGAGGAAAATATCAAGGTCCCCACGCTTTATATTGACGTTGTAGGCGAGCGCGCCCATCTTGAACGTCTCAACCGTGTGCGCCGCGAGCGCGACCAGTCCGCCGTCAAACGTTCACTGGAAAACCTGCGCCGCGTGTCCGAAGGGACCGAGAACACCATGCCTGCCATTATCGAGGCGGTGAAGGCCTACGCGACGTTGGGCGAGATCATGGATGTATTCCGCGTGGTGTTTGGGGAGTATATGGAACCGGCGGTGTTTTGAGATGCGCCTCGCCGTTATCTCTGATATTCATGGTAATCTCGTGGCGCTAGAAGCAGTCCTGGCAGCGATTACGGCGCGGGATATTGAGATTATTATCTGTCTTGGAGATGTGGCCGCAACCGGCCCTCAGCCACAACAGGTCATTGAACGGCTCAGGGCAATTGGGTGTCCGGTTGTCATGGGTAATACTGATGCGTGGCTTCTGGAGCCCAAACTCGAAGAGACAACTGACCCGTTCACACAGCGCATTCAGGATATAGACCTCTGGGGTGCCCAACAACTTTCGACTGCTGATAAGGAGTATCTGAGAGCTTTTCAGCCCACGCTCGCGTACCCTCTTATAGATGGAAAAATGCTGCTTGGCTACCATGGTTCGCCTCGCTCGTTTCATGAACAAATTTTACCAATAACGCCGCAGGAGGAACTCGATCAAGCTTTCGCAGGTGTTCACGCGGATATTTTGATTGGTGGACATACCCACTTGCAGATGTTCCGCCGCTATCGAGATATGCTCGTGCTGAATCCTGGCAGCGTTGGACTGGCATTTGATCCTGTGTGGCCTTTAGAGGATGCGCGAAATCCGCCCTGGGGTGAATATGCTGTGGTGAAAGTTGAGGGGAGCACATTGAGTGTTGAGTTATGCCGGGTCCCGTTTGATGTTGAAGCATTTATCCAGGCAATACTGAACAGTGGGATGCCACATGCCGAATGGTTGGCGAATGAGTGGAAGGCGGTTTAGAGCCTATACCTATACTAGGGCGACCGCGAGGGTCGCCCGTACAATACCATTTGCCTGTATTACTTGGTAAGCGTGTATTGTACGGGCGACCCTCGCGGTCGCCCTGGAAGCCTCACGGCTATGATCTGGTCCTGGCGAGAATATTTTTGAGAACTGGAAGCCTCACGGCTATGATCTGGTCCTGGTGAGAGTTTTGTTGAGAAGAGGAGCGATCTATGCCCGCATTTGTTCCAGGACTTGAGTTAAATCGCCGTTTCTATGAACAAGTCGTGCGTCCTCTGCTTGATGCGTCCTTTCCCGGTCTGCCCTATGCCGCTGCTCTGCTTGGTCCAGGCAGTGAGACCTTGGGCTTTGATACGGAGATGTCCATGGACCATGATTGGGGAGCGCGCATGTTCATCTTCCTTAGAGACTGTGTCTCATTTCTATAGCCGTCCGTTCCAGGTTATTCATGGCGGCCGGTTCGCTCAAGTGTGTGTTGAACAGATAACTGACCCGGAAGTCAAACAGCTTGCCTCACAGGGACTGGTTGGCAACGTGGATCAATGGAGCGATAATACGGATATCGAAGGTCTCGAGAGCGCAAAATTGAGACATTTATACGAGTAATGCTCATCAGAGAAAAAGAGTAGTAACAATCTCTATGATGTTGTATAATGACATCAAGGAGGGTATTACTATGGAGTTAGTTCGCAAACAAACCTATATTACGCCTGCTCAGGATAGAGCGGTAAAACGGCTTGCTCAACAGCAGGGAACTACTGAGGCTGATATCTTGCGTAGAGCGATCGACCAATTTCTCGCGAGGCAAGGCGTTATAGAAACGCAAGATCCCTTTGCTGATCTAATTGGTATGTTCGAGGGGCCGACAGAGGTAGATCATGATGACATCTACCGCTGATATCCAGCGTATTTTTGTTGATACATCTGCATGGATTGACCTCATGAATAAAAATGAACGAAATCATGCGGAAGCCATTCAGTTTCATAAAAACCTTTCACCTTTGACTCTACGTATTACTAGCTGGGGTATTGTCTCTGAGACGTTTACGTGGATTCGTTATCATATCGGTGGACAAGAAGCCTTTCGCTGGCTATCCATGAAGGAATCGTTGGAACAACAGGGGTTCCTTCAAATTGTGTTTCCTGATGCGCAAATGGAGATCGGTGTTCGGAAAGTTATTGATCGTTTTCGTGATCAAGCACTTTCCTACGTGGATGCATTCTCTATTGCTTTAGTGCAATCGCGCCCAGATATAGATGCTATTTTTGCCTTTGACCATCACATGATTCTGGCTGGGCGTCCAGTCCTACCGGGATTGCTTGAATGAATTTTCTCATAAGGGTTGGAAGCAATTATGCCAGATACTACTAGACAAGTTCTCGTCAAAAAATACACCCTAACCGAGGCCGAAATCACTGAGATCAGCCAGCTCATCGACATTTGCAACACTCATGATGGGCTGCGTATGCGCATCGGGCTGGAAATGCTGCGCGAACGCCGTGGGGGCGAGGTCAACGATTTCCTCTATTATGTCGATGGGCAACTGGTGGGATATCTTGAGGCAGATAGTTGGGGCAAAAAAGAGAAAGAATTGACCGGTATGGTCCATCCTGATTTCCGGCGTCAAGGTATTTTCACCGCGCTTTTCACCGCGGCCAGTGAAGAATTGCAGCAGCGCGGCGCGCAGAAAATGATTTTTGTCTGCGAACTTAAATCGGAGTCTGGACGGGCGTTTCTCGCGACAACCGGTGCGAAGTTAGCTTATGCCGAGCATGAGATGTGGCTTGGAACATTCCACGAGCGCGGGCGTCGGACCGAGGGATTGTCGATGCGCCAGGCGAATGCCGGGGATATCGAGGCCATAGTTTCATTGCTGGCGACCGACAACGGCAACTTTGATAGCGTCAGGGAGTGGGTGACAGAGTTGATGGGCAAGCCCGATAAGTATCGCCTCTTCCTGGCTACGTTGCATGGTCAGCCGCTCGGAACGGTGCGCCTGGATTTCATGGAAGAAATGACCGGCATCTATGCCTTTGAGGTGCGCCTGGGATACCGGGGCCTGGGCTATGGCCGCGAGATGCTGGAACAACTCATCCATATTGCGCGGGCCGAGAGGCAGAAACCTATCATGTTGGACGTGGAAACCGATAACACCAATGCCGTCGGCCTGTATCTCTCCTGTGGCTTTGAGATCAAGACGACCTATGATTATTACGAAAGAAGGTGGTTAAAGATGCGCTGGTTAGAATTGACAGTAGAAACACATCCCGAAGCCATAGAATCGGTTAGCGAACTGTTGAGCAGCTACACTCCGGGCGGAGTCGCGATTGAAGAGCCAATTGAACTGATCGACGAGGGGCAAGAGTATCGCGTCCTGGCGGGGCATCCGGTCAAAGTCCATGCCTATTTGCCTGTTGATGGCACGGAGGAAGCACTTCGACAGCGCGTTGCCGAGGGGCTCTGGCACCTCGCGAGCCTGGGATCGCATTTTGTGGGTGATTTACAGACGCGCATCGTGAACGAAGAGGACTGGGCCAACGCCTGGAAGGATTACTACCACGTCACGCATATCGGGAAACGCCTCGTCATTCGCCCATCCTGGCGCGAGTATACTCCACAGCAGGATGAAGTGACGCTGGAACTTGATCCTGGGATGGCCTTTGGTACGGGCTTGCATCCCACTACACGCATGTGCCTTGAGCAGGTGGAGCAGCGCACGCGGCCTGGCATGCGTGTGCTCGATGTCGGTACCGGTTCGGGCATCCTGGCCTTAGCCGCTGCCAAACTGGGTGCGGCCAGCGTCTATTGCATCGATAAC
>VBFM01000209.1:0-2585 GCA_005882595.1 Chloroflexota bacterium | reverse complement strand
TGCGCAGGTTATTGCCCCCGGAGGATTGCTCATCGTCAGCGGCATCATCGAAGAACGCCGTCACGAAGCCGAACAACCATTACTGGCGGCTGGTCTGACGCTGGTTGACCAGTTGATGATCGATGATTGGGTCGCGTTGATTATGAGAAAATAATATGCATCGATTTTTTGTTGCACCCGAATTGTTGCGTCAAACCGATAACAACATTTCTCTCCCCAAAGACCTCGCTCACCAGGTGCGCGACGTATTGCACCTGCAACCGGGCGAGCAGCTTATTTTACTCGATAATAGCGGTGACGAAGTAGTGGCGACCATTGTTGCAACCGGCAAGACCGGCGTGAATGTGCGCCTGCTTGAGCGGCGCGCGGGGAAGAGCGAATCGAATGTGCGCATTATTCTCTGCCAGGGATTGCTCAAATCGGCGCGGTTTGAGTGGGTACTGGAAAAGGGGACGGAGCTGGGCGTAGCGGTCTTTTCGCCGATTCTGTGTCGCCGTTCGATGGCGGGATTAGAGGACGCGGGCGCATCGAAGCTGCAGCGCTGGCAGCGCATTATTCAGGAGGCGGCGGAACAATCGGGCCGGTCGCGTTTGCCGCAATTGTTGCCGATTTGTCCACTGATGCACGCGCTCAATGACATTCCTGCTGGTGCGATTGCGCTGATGCCGTGGGAGGAGGAACGTGCTGTTACTTTGCGCGATGCGTTGGAGGGACGCGGGCGACCACAAGGATCCCCACCCAGCATTGATGCGCAGGATGCAGAGGGTAGTGTACCCCCCAGGGCGACCGCAAGGGTCCCCACCCAACCCCACACCACTCCCGCCCTTACCATGACAGACGACGTAGAAGCCCCCCGTAGTCATGGTAAGGGCGGGGGTGGAGCGGATGTGGGGCGGGGACCCTTGCGGTCGCCCTGGGGGGAGGCCGTCGTCCTTTTCATTGGCCCCGAAGGTGGTTTGATGGCTGAAGAGGTCGCGTTGGCCCGACGACACAACGTCCAGGCTGTGACGCTCGGGCCGCGTATCCTTCGTGCGGAGACAGCGGCACTGGTGGCCGTGGCGAATGTGATGTATGAATTGGAACGGTAGGGCTATACGTTAACTCCAATATGCTCCCCGAAAAATTTCGTAATTCGTCCCCATGCGTCCTCGGATGCTGCTGCGTCGTAGCGGCTGCCTTTGTCGTTGAAGAACGAGTGCTTTGTTCCAGGATAAATCTTGATGTCATGCGAGATATTGTAGCGATCTAACTCAACATCAAGTTTCTGCCCATGTGATGTGGTGAAGTCTTTGTCGGGGTAGGAGCCGACGACGGGGCACATGCGGGCGACGGCTTCGACGGGGCGGGGGTTCATGCCGTAGAATGGTGCGATGGCTTTGAGTCGGTTGTCGGTGCAGGCCCAGGCGATGGCGAAGCTGCCGCCCATGCAGAAGCCGATGGCTCCCAGGCTCTGGCTGTCAACGCCGGACTGTTCGGTGAGGTAGGTCAGGGCGGCTTTCAAGTCGTGGATGCCGCCGTTGTTGAGGGAGTTGAATATGAAGCCGCCCATGAAACGGAACATGCAGAGGGCCTGGTTGCGGCCGGTGAAGAGATCGACGGCCAGGGCGATGTAGCCTGCGTCGGCCAGGCGGCGCGTGATGTCCTTAATATTTTCATTGAGTCCAAAGGCTTCGTGAATGACGACGATGCCGGGAAATGGGCCGTCGCCTTCAGGACGTGCCAGGTAGCCGTCAATTTGCCTGCTGGCCGATTGGTATGAGATGGATTGCGCTACTTGTGACATGATTGTGCTCCTTACGATGTGTAGGGGCGTGATTTATCGTGCCCGCATTGGATGGCAAGGGCGCGATAAATCACGCCCCTACAGGTGATTTTCGCATTTGACCCCGTGTTCACTACATGCTATCATAATGCAACATGAATCTTCCAGCGAGCAAGCGTAATTACGGGCTATGAGAGATGTATGATGTTGTGCCTGGCGCATTACAGCACATGCGTGAAGCTGATATTATTAGCAGAGCAGGGCTGACAGCGGCGTCACAGGGTCAAGAGTATTGCCGTATAGGTGCCGTTCATTCAACGAATCGTCAGGGAGCGCGGCTCTCAGGTGTAGTTGATCTGTCAAACACGCCCCATGAAGAAGGCGTAACAGCGACAAATCCATCAATAGCAATAGAAGGTACACCGCCTGCATCAAAGCGCTTTCTTGTTATGGTTGAGATACGCGATCCTCAGAACTGGAGTAGTCATTGTACGTGTAGAGCCGTGCCAGGCACCTCAATGACGCTATGTGCCCATGCCGCCGCGCTGCTTTATCAATGGCTTGCACATCCGTTCACCTTCGTCCCTCCTGATGTCACCTCCTCGATCCTACCTGCCCCGAAAAACCAGGGGTCGATTCCTGCCAGCCCATATATGAATCGTTCCTTACAGCCGCCTGACGCGAAGCGTAGAGACGCAGTCTCGTTGGAGGCTGACTCGCAAGATGGCCATAGGCTTCCTCAATCGGTTGGGCCGTTGACCTATAGTCCTGCATGGCGTCCATCTAGTCCGGCGATGAATACCGCCGAGTTCCTGGCGCAGTT
>VBFM01000208.1:597-4838 GCA_005882595.1 Chloroflexota bacterium | reverse complement strand
CATAGCCGATGTCTCCACCGCAACCGCTCAATTGCAGCACGCGCTGGGGCAACTCGATACACTCGTGAAACAGCATATGGCAAAAGCGCAGGTGGTTCGCGCCACTACGCTGCTGCTGCGCACTGCTCCGTTCAGTACACTCTCTTCGAATGCGCAAAAAGCCGTGCAGAAAGCGGCGTGGAAGCTCGAAGTGCAGTTTGAGGTGACAGGTGAGACGGTGGAGATCGACCAGGATATCCTGGAAACCCTGGAAACTCCGTTGTTACAATTGATTCACGCCCACCTCGTTGAAGCCATAGGCTCCGAGGAAGGACAACGTAGCCCCTGTTCAATCCGGCTGCACGCGCAAACGATCAGCAGCGAAGTCATTATTGAAATCGGCTTTTCTCTACCTATACCAGGTGGTTTCCTGGACATGTTACAGGAGGTCATCCAGCCGCTGCACGGCTCGATCACTGCTCAGCGCAACGCAACCGGGGGCTTGGACTTCCGCCTGCGTTTCCCTCATGCAAAGGGCGTGGCGCAGGGTTTGTTGATACGCGCAGGCGACCAGCGTGTGATTGTGCCATTTTCTCAAGTGCAGCGCATCGATTATGCGAAACAGGAAGTGCACGAGCAGAGCTACACGCTCAATGCGCTACTCGGCTTTGCGCGCATGACACAGATGTCTGCCGCGTTCAAAGACGCGAGCGGATTGAAACGCGCTCCGCAAGCTCCACTGAGATCCTCGACATCACCCGTGCTGGTATTACAAGCCGATACACCTGTTACCACGCCGGTCGTCGTGCAGGTAGACGAAGTCGTAGGACAGATTGAACTGGTTATGAAGCCGCCACCCGCCCCGTTGCGGCGTCCAGGCATTACCGGTATGGCCATAGATAGCACAGGCAATGTGCTACTGGTGCTGGATGTGCCCGAGTTGATTCGGCAGAGCGGATCACGGGGACGGGATAGCTTCCATACCGGCGACCACACGCTACAACCCGAAACGTTGATTCGACAGAGCGGATTACGGGAACTGGATAGAGCGGATTACGAGGACGCGATTTATCGCGTCCCTACAGAGCAGGGAGAGAGAACTGGCAATGAGCAAGCAGCACTGCTTCAATTGCCAGAAAGAGGAAAGCCAAAAATATTGATCGCGGATGATTCTGTCACCATCCGGCGTTCCCTTTCTCAGACGCTCAGCCAGAAAGACTATCTAATTCTGGAAGCGCGAGATGGCCTGGAGGCGCTTGAGCTATTGGCGGAAGAATCCCCCGACCTGCTGCTGCTTGATCTAGAAATGCCGAATATGAACGGCTACGAGGTTCTCAATATCTTGCGCACTCGCGCCATGCTGCCCCAACTCAGGATCATCCTGTTAACTTCACGCGCGTCAGAAAAACACAAACGACGCGCCCACGAACTGGGGATACATACCTATCTCACCAAACCCTGCCCAGATGATGAACTGCTGGAGACGGTTGGGTCGCTGCTTGCAAAAATATGAACCCCATCCTGTATTAGCTACACCCTTTGAGATGTGACAGTTGTTGTGTTACAATGTCGGCGAGACAGTAACAATGGTACAGGTAATTGTGAAATATGCATACTATCGATGAATTGGCACATATCACCGGTATGCCGAGCAGGACAATTCGCTTTTACAATACGCAGGGATTGTTACCGCCCCCTATGATGCAGGGGCGTGTGGCCTATTATGATGATGAACACGTGGTGGTACTCAACATCATTAAGGAACTGAAGGAACAGCAGAATCTTCCCCTGGAAACGATCCGGCAAATGCTGACCATTCGCGCGAAGCAGGGCGAGGTGCAGATGAACCTGGCGCTCAAACAACGCCTGCTGCGGCCATTCACGGCAGGCGGACAGGATATACGATTGACCAAAGAGGCCTTGATGCGACAAACGGGCGCAACGACTGAGCGGATCGACGAATTGACCTCACAGGGCCTGCTTTTCCCCGTGCAGTCTGAGCAAGAGGTGCTGTACACCGGGGATGATGTGTTGTTAGTCGAACTGTACGAGCGTCTTGAGTACCTGGGCTTGCCCATCGCGCTTCCCGCGCTGATTCGTTTTCAACTGCGCCAACTGGTGCGCAGCGAAATCGCCGCTTTTGAGCAGCATGTGCAACCACGCTGGCGCGAAGAGGGCCTGGCGGCTGAGCAGCAGGCCGAGCAATTCGAGGCGATCTTGACGCTGACCGATACTTTGATCTCGGTGATGCATCGCAAGCTGGTGTACCGGTGAAGACTGGCAGATGCAGGCCCTGCTCTCTCTGGTAAAGGCGAAGACAGGGTTGGCACTGTATGATTTTCGGTAAAGGGAGGTGTAGAGAGCTGGACCTGGACGTCAGCTCTCTATCTTTTTCGATGCTTCCTTTATTGTTGGCGAACTGCCGTTTTTCGGTGCAGTTTCTTCTACCGCTGACTGTTCATCATTCCCATCTGCTTGCATCGCAGGCTCATGTTCCTCCGTATCCCTGGCAGATTTCTGTGGAATGCCATAGGTTGCGGGTACTTCTCCTACTGGAATGGGTTTTGATACGCGCAAAATCAAGAAGGTGAGCGGGATGAGTAGGATGAAAACTACCAACGAGGTCCACTGCGCCTGTTTCAGACCCCAGTTGAGGCCGAGGAAACTGACGATAGTATTGTCGCGCACAAAGAAGAGGGAGAATTGTGTGATCACATAGCCGAACAGGTAGACCAGCAGGAGCAGACCAGGGCGGCGCAGGCGGCTGGCGAGATACAACATCACTCCCAGCAAGACGATATTCGCGAGCAGTTCATAGGCGGCGGCGGGCTGCACGGCGGTTGCCACGCTTCCACACTGGGTGGGGTCGGCCAGATTCATACAAAGAAAGCTGTGTGGGTTCTGGTAGACCGTCGCCCAGGGAAGATTGCTGCGATAGCCAACGATATCGCCATTGATGATATTGCCGATGCGCCCGAAAATCTGACCGGCGGCAGCGAACAAGACACCGCCATCGAGGGCGACCAGTGGATTGATACGTTCAACCTTTGCACGCCAGAAAAGCACCGGGATGGCCAGGAAGAGCGCTCCAAAGAAGGCCATCCCGCCTTCCCAGGTCGCCAGGATATGCTGTGGCTGCTGTAGATAATGTGATACAAAATCCGGCTGCTGTATCACAAAGTACAGCCGACCACCAATCAGACCGGCCACAATACACCACCACAGTACTCGGTAGACGATATCCGGGTGAATACCTTTACGCCTGGTATAGCTGCGAATGAACAAAAGACCCATCACAATGCCGACCACATACATCAGCCCGTACCAGCNNNGATGACGGGGTCGATGTTAATATAGATGTATGACAACAAAGGGATACTTCCCATAAATTACTCCAATACTTTTGATAAACACGTCTATCCGTCATTCTATCATAGTATGGTCTGCATAGAAGTGCAAGTGGCAATGTAATCATTCATCCTCATTGGTCAGAAAGATGATAGAATGGGAAACATAGTCTTGAGGACAACCCGCCGAATGAATAAACAACCAGGAGTGAGCATATGAGTCAAAAGTTAGCCGGGTCTGTATGTATGATTACCGGAGCCAGCGCTGGAATCGGCAGAGCCTCCGCGCTCGCATTAGCCAACGAAGGGGCCTATCTAGTCCTGACAGCGAGACGGCAGCAACGTCTCGCTGAGCTGGTGGAGACGATCCACTCCACAGGGGGGCAAGCCGTGGCGGTCGTGGGAGATGCCCGTGAAGAGGAGACGGCGATACGAGCTATGACGGTGGCCCAGGAGCACTTCGGCACCCTGAATATCTTGATCAACAATGTTGGTGTGGGCAACTACAAGCCGCTCACTGCTACCAGTGTCCAGGACTATGACGAGATGATGGATAGCAATGTCCGCTCCACCTTCCTGTTTACCCGCCACGCTGCCCCTTTGATGATCAAGCAGCAGTCAGGCACGATTCTCATCATCTCATCGATGGCAGGCATTTACGGTTTCGCCGGTGAGGCGGTGTATTGTGCCACCAAATTCGCCCAGGTCGGGTTTGCACAAGCCCTGGACAAAGAATTGCATCCGTACGGGATCAAAGTAGGCGTGATTTGCCCTGGTGGGGTCAAGACGGAATTTGCACTGGGGAAAGGGCGGACAGAAGAGAGTGTCGCCCAATCAGGGATGCTCGACCCTGAGGATGTGGCAGGGGCGGTTCTGCTGGCCTGTACCCAGTCTCCTCACTCGCGCATCATTGAA
>VBFM01000208.1:0-511 GCA_005882595.1 Chloroflexota bacterium | reverse complement strand
CTCGAGAGCCTCCACCATGGCTACCAATTCTTCAGGTGATTGCTTGCCTACCAGGTCGCACAACAAACCGGCCTGGTACCATTCGAGACGGTTCTGCCCGTCGCGAGTATGTGAAAGGAAGCCGGGTATAGCGCCTATATGCACAAGTTGATAGCCGGAATTCGTGTAGACAGCAGGTGGAAGGGGTGGCGAGGGAGTTTCGTAGAGGATAGCGTCTTGCTCATAGACCAGGTACGCCCTCATGACATTGCCACTCCCATAGATACTTGTATTCATCGCAATCAGGTACCCATTCGACGCGATGTGTGTAGGGATCAGGAGAAGTAAGCCATGTAAATTAATAGGAGCGGCGATGTTATACGTGTTGGTTGAGGGCAAATCTGTCATCTCCCAGCCCTGCACATTCTTATTGAGATGATTATTCTGAATGCCGACCGGCGTAAATTCAAAGACAATGCCCGGGCCAAGCACGACAAAAATCAGGATGGCTGCGGCCACCATCAGTGGACGA
>VBFM01000207.1:2837-4091 GCA_005882595.1 Chloroflexota bacterium | reverse complement strand
AACAAAGCCCGGAGTAACGAATGCAGAGAGCCTGCCGATATCCGTTGCCCGCGCAAAGGGATCGGTAAACCAGGAAACAATCACCTTCGGGGTGAGCGTGCCAGGAAGGGTTTGGAGAAGCTGGTAACGATACAGGTAGGTTCCAGCTTGCCCAAAGTGGGTTCCTGGTGTGACGGGGATGGTGACGTTGGCTTGCCAGAGATTGTTCGACGAATCAGCTAGCGGAGTAAGAGGAAAGTCCATCGTTTTGATATCGGGAACGAAGCGGTCGTCCTTGTGGATGACCCGTACCAAAACTTCGTAGCCTGCCTGTGGTTCAATGCCCGGAAGATATACTCCAAACCTGACATTTACCCCAGAGCTGGTAGATGCAGAAACAAAGGCTCCAACTTCGTTAATACTGATCATCTTTCCTGTCTCCTTTATTTTGAATGCTGACGGCTTATCTGCAAGAAGACCAGCGTGATAGGCAGATACAATGGGCCACTGCTGCTCTACAGGTCTGGATCTCCTGTGGTTTCTTCAAACTCTACATCTATATAGGCGTCAGCAAGTGAAAAGTGAACACCTAAGCTGTGGAGCGTGATATCGTCAGTATTTTCAAAAGCTTCGTAAATCCACCGGTTCTGCTCTTTGTGATAGCTTTCGATTTTGAGCGATTGCGAATCTACCAGGACATATTCTTCGATGGTGGGATGCGCGCAATAATTTTTGAGTTTCCACGTTCTGTCGGTGAGTTCTGTAGTCGGGGAAAGGACTTCCACAATGAGGCGTGGAGATTGGATCGCTTGCACTCTTCCCCGGTCACGTGGATCACACGTAACCGTGACGTCGGGATGGAAGTAGCGCGTTTCAGAGATGTACACCTTCATATCAGAACTATAGGCCCGACAGTTGCTCCCGCGCAGAAGATTCCAAAGGATTCTTTGGATATTTGATTTGATGGTATCATGATTGGCGGTTCCACCTGCCATGGCATACACATGGCCATCGATGTACTCGTAGCGCGTCTCAGGATCGTTTGCTTCGAGTTGAAAGTATTCTTCAACTGTCATGGTTCGCCGATTCTCTATCGCCATGGCTCTCCCGTGCCTCTTCTTCCATGAATGATGTGTCACCTGGATAACTTTGGTAGATCAGCACTATTATAGCATAGTGACTTCCGTTTTCAGCTCTTCGGGGAGAGAAGCCGTAGATGTTTTGCGCGGGTACATCGCCCACGGATTGATTTCCTGTGGCATGCAATTCCTCCTC
>VBFM01000207.1:1868-2749 GCA_005882595.1 Chloroflexota bacterium | reverse complement strand
CGTTGTATGCTGTTACATACGGAGAATGAGCGTCAGGCAGAGGAGAAGGCGTATGGCGAGACGAATCTCAAAAGGAACGTGTACCTTTTGTCACAGAGAGCTGAGTAAGGCAAGCATGACCAGGCACCTGGAATCCTGTGAACAACGAATAGCGATGCAGGGTGAAAGAGAGAGCCATCAACAAGCGAAAACGATCAAAGCATTCCATGTGGTGGTGGAGGGATACCGCTTACCTATGTATTGGATGCACCTGGAAGTCGCTGTTGATACTCCTCTGGCAACGTTGGATCGCTTTTTGAGGAATACGTGGCTGGAGTGTTGTGGTCATTTGAGTGTCTTTAGAATTGGTGGATTCAACTACTACGAGGATGCAGAGATAGATGCTTACTACGACTGGGATGCGCGCCGGAAGAATATGCAGGCGAAGTTGGAAGAAGTATTCAGTCCAGGACAAACCTGCTCATACGAGTATGATTTTGGCTCGACTACAGAACTGACGTTGAAGGTGATCTCAGAAAGAGAAGTAAAAGCGGGGAAGGCGATTGGGGTGCTTGCCAGAAATAGCCTGCCAATAGTTCCGTGCGATGTGTGCGGGAAACCTGCTACCCATTTCTGTACTCGATGCGATTATGAAGATAAAGGATGCCTATGTGATGCGTGCGCACAGGATCATCCATGCAGTGGAGTGAGGCTCTCATCGCGGGTCAACTCCCCGCGAGCCGGGGTATGTGGGTATACCGGTCAGAATGCCGCGTATACCTGGTAAGCAGTCTTCAGGCGGTTCTTCTTCAAGCTTTCATCCCTTCAGTCCGCTTTGCTTATACCCTTCAACAATGTAGCGCTGCAGGATGAAGATGATGATCAGCAAAGTCCACAAGACG
>VBFM01000207.1:0-1785 GCA_005882595.1 Chloroflexota bacterium | reverse complement strand
GCAGCAAACGTCCTTGTCGTATATATGTACCTATCAAAAGGAGGGATGCGTCAGCTGTTCTTTTCACATTTCCTAAATCCTTAAAGATAGAGATAGCGCCTTCTAACACCTGAGTAGCCTCTTTCAGTTGTTTCGTTTCTATCATGAGCCTTGCCCGTGAAGTAAGCGTTTTCCCGAGAACAAGTTTATCGCCCAAGCGTTTAGACTCGAAAATTGACAAAATCTCGTCGTAGACCGCTGCTGCTTTTGTATAATGACCCTCCGCTAGCACCAGGTCTCCAAGTAGCCTCTGCACGTTGACGATCTGCCGAAGAGCGCTGGCTTTCTGAACCAGTTGTAGACTGGCCTCCAGGTGCGTACGCGCTTTAGTTAAATCCCCCTGGCGTAGTGCGAGTTCTCCAAGGAAAGTGTGGCACTGTCCCACCATCGCATCCTCCTGAGTGCCGGACAGGAGAGTGATGCTTTCTTCTGCTAACGTTGCCGCCTGATGGAAATCGCCCCGGTCACGCGCAAACAGCGCGAGGACGTAGAGTGGGTGAGCAAGCCAGGAGCCGAGCTGCAATTTTCTCGCTTCTGTGACGATTGATTGGCATAGTTGTTGTGCCTCGGTTGTTCTGCCTTGTGCGCGCACCACCATTGATCGCATATGGCGGCTTTTCAGTGCCCACTCATCCTGGTTGAGTCGGCGATAGAGCGTCTCGCTTGCTTGATATAATTGCTCTGCCTCGTGATAACAGCCCTGTTGATTCAACATATCGGCGCGGTCGTGCCTCCAGCGCGCTTCATCGAGAGCATTCCCGAGGACTCGCGCTGCCTCTTCGGCCCATTGGTTCAGAATGAGGCTGTGCTCCCAGAATCCTCGTAGATCGAGAAACGGCTGGAACATCTCGCGGAAGGTCACGAGACGTTCCCAGTCTCTATGCTCGTAGCAACTTCGCGCGGCATCCCACAGAAGGTCAAACTCGCGCTCCAGGAATTGATAATTCCTCATCTCCCTCTGAGCGCGTGCCAGGCGATAGGTTGTAGCCGTTTCTGGCGCTTGTTGGAAAAAGTCCCTGATCCTGTTCTGCTGATCGAGCCTTTTCGTATCCATTGTTCTTAGCTTCCCAGGTGATACAGGAACTTACGAAGAATAACAGCTATACGCCGGGGATTGAACATACTGATGCGTTGATAGGTGACCAGAGACCGGTATAGGAGATTCGCATCCACATTGTACCAATCCCTATAAAGCTGCTGGATGAAAACGTTACCTGTTTCCGGGTTATGGTGGGATGCCTCCTCCAGGCGTTGAAAAGCAGTCATGCCTGCACCTCCCAGAGTTTGGGGAGGTCGCTATTGATAAACTGCCGGGTGAGCTGGTGAATGCCATAGCGTACCTGACCGGTAGAAGTGTAAACATCCAGCAGAGAGTAGTCGACCAGTTGGCGCACTGCTGCCCGCAGTTCACGCCCCTGCTGCGCGATTCCTATACCGACCAATTCTTCCCAGCTCACTGTAGTTGTGACAGTTCTGCCGATATAGATCAGAATTAGTTGAGCCGTAGATGAGAGTTGCTCCCAGCTCTGGCGGAAAATGAAAGGGTAGATGTTGTCGCTGGCCAGCTTCAGCTGCTGTAACACAATGTCGATGTCAAGAAACATAGCCTGGGCAACCACAAGTTTGAGCGCAAGTGGCGCTCCCCCGCTAATCTGGCAGATTTCAATTAGCTTTTCTCGGGGAGCTTGCAGGAGTTGATCTCCACCACGCTGTTGCAGGTCTCGCTCGATGAAGAGGAGGGCGTCT